>DATICE010000133.1:0-22254 GCA_035456985.1 Burkholderiales bacterium
TGGACGGCAGACCACTATTTCTCCTTCTTTGAGAGTTCATCAGCCAATTTCTGGGCTTTCCCAAAGTCCAGCTTGCCCTCGTAGATGGCGCGGCCGGTGATGGCGCCGGTAATGCCCTCGTGCTCGACCGCGCACAGGGACTTGATGTCGTCGAGGCTGGTGATGCCCCCGCTCGCGATCACCGGCACCGCGAGCGCTTTCGCCAGCGTCACGGTAGCGGCGATGTTGACGCCGGTCAGCATGCCATCGCGCCCGATGTCGGTGTAGATGATCGCCTCCACGCCGTAGTCCTGGAACTTCTTCGCAAGATCGAGCACCTCGTGACCGGTCAGCTTCGACCAGCCGTCGACCGCGACCTTGCCATCCTTCGCATCGAGCGCGACCAGCACGTGCCCGGGAAACGCGGTGCACGCATCGTGCAGGAAACCGGGCGTCTTCACTGCCGCGGTGCCAATGATGACGTAGCTCGCGCCCGAATCGAGCAGCTGCTCCACGGTGTCGAGATCGCGGATGCCCCCACCGAGCTGGATCGGCAGCTTGTCGCCCACAGCGGCCGCAATTGCCTTGATCGCCGGCTCGTTCCTGGGACGGCCGGCGGCCGCGCCGTTGAGATCGACGACGTGCAGCCGGCGCGCGCCGAGTTTCAGCCACCGCTCGGCCATCGCCGCCGGGTCATCGGAGAAGACAGTGGACTTGTCCATCGCGCCCTGCTTCAGGCGCACGCACTTGCCGTCCTTCAAGTCGATCGCGGGAATCAGCAGCATGATGTCACGCGGCCGGCGATGCCGCTGCGCTCCGCGCCGGGCGCTGAGCTGCGGGCTGCCACTCCACGAAATTGGCGAGCAGCCTCAGACCGGCTTCGGCACTCTTTTCCGGGTGGAATTGCACGGCGAACACATTGCCGCGCGCGGCCGCGCAAGTGAACGGCACGCCGTAGACGCATTCGCCAGCGGTCAGCTCGCCGCGGCCGGGCACCGGGTAATAGCTGTGCACGAAATAGAAGCGGCTGCCCTGCGGGATCCCCCGCCACAGGGAATGCTCGACCGTCTGCCGCACCTCGTTCCACCCCATGTGCGGCACCTTGAGGCGCAACCCGCGCTCGTCCGTCATGCCCTCTGCCGGGAAGCGCCGCACCCGTCCCGGCAGGAGCCCCAGCCCGGGAGTGTCGCCTTCCTCGCTCGCCTCGAACAGCATCTGCAGGCCTATGCAGATGCCAAGGAAAGGCTTCGCGCCCGCGGCTTCCAGCACCGCCTGGCGCAGTCCACGCGCCTCCATCTCGCGCATGCAATCCGGCATCGCGCCCTGTCCCGGGAACACTACGCGCGCCGCGCGCAGCACCTGCCGCGCATCGCTCGTCACCTCGACCCTGAGTCGAGGCGCGACATGCTCGATGGCCTTGGCCACCGAGCGCAGGTTGCCCATGCCGTAATCGACGACGGCAACGTCAATCATGACGGCGCACCGCTCTAGAGGGTGCCCTTGGTGGAAGGCACATCTTTTACGCGTGCATCGGCCTCGACCGCAACGCGCAGCGCGCGCGCGAACGCCTTGAACGCCGTTTCCGCCTGGTGGTGGGCGTTCGTGCCCTTGAGGTTGTCCACATGCAGCGTCACCTGCGCGTGATTGACGAAGCCCTGGAAAAACTCGTGCACCAAGTCGACGTCGAATTCGCCGATGCGCGCACGGGCGAACTCGATGTGGTACTCGAGGCCGGGGCGTCCCGACAGGTCCACCACTGCGCGCGACAGCGCCTCGTCGAGCGGCACGTAGGCGTGTCCGTAGCGGCGCACGCCCTTCTTGTCGCCGATCGCCTTGGCAAATGCCTGGCCCAGCGTGATGCCCACGTCCTCGACGGTGTGGTGCGCGTCGATCTTCAGGTCGCCGCTCGCCGTCACCTCAAGGTCGAACACGCCGTGGCGCGCGACCTGCTCGAGCATGTGATCGAGAAACGGCACCCCCGTGGCGATGCTCGACCTTCCGGAGCCGTCGAGGTTCAGCTTGACGCCGATCCGGGTCTCGTTCGTATTGCGCGTGACTTCGGCTTTACGCATGGCCATGCTGGCAGCGGTACGGGCGCACCGCGCGCGAAACAGGCGTGGATTTCAAGCGTTGAGGGTCTGGGTCAAAGCGGTAAGGAAGGCGGCATTCTCGTCTGGTGTGCCGACCGTCACCCGCAGGCAGTCTGCAAGCAGGCGATGAGAACCGTGGAGACTCTTGATCAGTACTCCGCGTCGTTTCAGTCCGTCGAAAATGCGCTCCGCTTCGCTGATTCTGAACAATATGAAATTGGCGTCGCTCGAATACGCCTTCACTCCGGGCACCCGCTGCAGCTCGCGCAACAGGCGACCGCGCTCAAGCTTGATCGCCGCGGCCTGATCTGTCAACACCGAACCGTACTCGAGCACAACGGCTGCGATCAACTGCGTAAGCGTGTTCACATTATAAGGCAAACGCAGCTTGTCGAGCTGCCGGATCCAGCACTCCGCACCCATCAATACGCCCAGCCGGAGGCCGGCAAGGCCGAGCTTGGACAGGGTGCGCATGACCAGCAGGTTCGGGTAACCGGCGAGGCGGGGCAGAAAGCTCTCTCCGGAGAATCCGTGGTACGCCTCGTCGATCACGACCAGGCCCGGTGCTGCCTCTATGACCCGCTCGATCAATCGGGCGTCGAACAGGTTGCCGGTCGGATTGTTGGGGTATGCGATAAAAATCAGGCCCGGCCGGTGCCGCTCGACCGCGCCCAGGAGCTTCTCGATGTCGAGGGTGTAGTCATCGCGCAGCTCGACGCCGACGTAGGGCGTTCCCGCGAAGGTCGCGATCATGCGGAACATCACGAAGGACGGCTCGACGCCGAGGACTGAGGCGCCAGGCTTGCGTGCGGCGAGCGCGAGCGTCTGGATCAGTTCGTCCGAGCCATTGCCCAGAAGCAGCTCCATGCCGTCCGGCACGCCGAAGGCCCGGCGCAGCCGCTCCTTCAACGCGGGCGCGGACGGATCCGGATAGCGGTTCAATGCGGCCTGCTCCACGAGCCGCGCAATGCGGCCGCGCAGCTCCGGCGGCAGCGGATACGGGTTCTCCATGGCGTCGAGCTTCACCATGCCGGTCGCGTCCGGCACGGGATACGCCTTGAGCGCCCTCACCTCGTCGCGGATGACATCTTCAGGTGTCTTGGCCATGCCGAGAGCCTCGACGCAAAGGCGCGAAGGCGCAAAGAGAATCAGATATGAACAGAAAATCCTGCCGTTTCGTTGGAAATCCTTGCGTCCTGGCGCCTCTGCGTCTAGTTCTTATTCCGCTTCATCCGGAATTCGGCCGCCAATGCGTGCGCGGTCAATCCTTCGCCGCGCGCGAGTTCGGCCGCCACGGCGCCGAGCTTCGCCGCGGCATCGCGCGAGACGCGGATCACGCTCGAGCGCTTCTGAAAATCGTAGACGCCGAGCGGCGAGGAGAAGCGCGCAGTGCGCGAGGTGGGGAGCACATGGTTCGGGCCCGCGCAGTAGTCGCCGAGCGCCTCGGAACTGTAGGCGCCGAGGAAGATCGCGCCGGCGTGCCGGATCTTCGGCAGTAGCCGCTCCGGATCGCGGACGGCGAGCTCCAGGTGCTCCGGTGCGATGCGGTTCACCAGCCGGCACGCCTCGTCGAGGTTACGCGCGCAGATGAGAGCCCCGCGTTTCGACAGCGCGGCGGCGATCACCTCGCTCCGCGGCAACGCGGCGAGCTGGCGTGCCATGCTGGCGGCGACTGCCTCGATGAACCCCGCGTCGGGCGAGATGAGGATCGCCTGCGCCAGCTCATCGTGCTCGGCTTGGGCGAAGAGATCCATCGCCACCCAGTCGGCCTCCGTGCTGCCGTCACACACCACCACGACCTCTGATGGGCCGGCGATCATGTCGATGCCGACGACGCCGAACACGCGCCGCTTGGCGGCCGCGACATAGGCGTTGCCGGGGCCCACGATCTTGTCCACCGCAGGAATCGTCGCGGTGCCGTAGGCGAGCGCCGCGACCGCCTGCGCGCCCCCGATGCAGAACACGCGATCCACGCCGCAGATCGCGGCCGCCGCGAGCACGAGATCGTTGCGCTCGCCGTCTGGGGCCGGGGCCACCATGATGATCTCGCGCACGCCGGCCACCTTGGCCGGCACCGCGTTCATGATCACCGAGGAGGGGTAGGCCGCCTTCCCGCCCGGCACGTAGATGCCGACGCGATCGAGCGCCGTCACGCGCTGACCGAGCGTCGTGCCGGCGCGATCGCGAAAGCGCCATGATGTGGCCAGCTGCTTCCCGTGATAGGCGCGCACGCGCCGCACGGCGGTCTCGAGCGCGGTGCGTCTCGCTTTCGGAATCCGGCTGCGGGCCTGCCTCAGCTCGGCGTGCGGCACCTCGAGTTCGGCGACTGATTCCACCCGCGCGCGATCGAGCCGCCGCGTGTGCTCGAGCACCGCCGAATCACCGCGCGCCTTCACATCCGCGAGTATGGCCGCCACGGCGGCCTCCACCGTCGAGTCCTGCACGGACTCGAAAGCAAGCAGCTCCGCGAGCCGTGCCTCGAAGTCGGGCTGCGTCGTGGCGAGCCGCCGGATCGCAATCATCGCGCCGCCCGCGCGAATGCCTCGAGCAACGGCTGGATCGCGGCGCGCTTCAACTTGAGCGCCGCCTGGTTGACGATGAGACGCGCGCTGACCGGAGCGATTTCCTCCACCGCCTTCAGGCGATTGGCGCGCAGTGTGTTGCCGGTGTCCACGAGATCGACGATGGCATCTGCCAGGCCGGTCAGCGGCGCCAGCTCCATCGAGCCGTAGAGCTTGATCAAGTCGACATGCACGCCCTTCGCGGCGAAGTGCTCGCGGGCAGTCTGCACATACTTAGTGGCGACGCGCAGGCGCGCGCCCTGGCGCACCGCGCGCCGGTAGTCGAATCCCACCGGCACTGCGACCACCATCCGGCAGCGAGCGATTCCCAGGTCGAGCGGCTGGTAGAGCCCCTGCCCGCCGTTCTCGTCCAGCACGTCCTTGCCGGCAACGCCGAGATCGGCAGCACCGTACTGCACATAGGTGGGGACATCGGTCGCGCGCACGATGAGCAGCCGCACGTCGCTGCGGCCAGTGCGCAGGATGAGCTTCCGCGAGCGCTCCGGATCATCGCGCGCGACGATGCCCGCGCTCTTCAGCAGGGGCGCGGTTTCATCGTAGATGCGGCCCTTGGAAAGGGCGATGGTGATCACGTGCGCAACCCGATCGGTTTTAGCGAGGGCGGTATTTTACAGCAAAAACAATAAATTAGCCGCAACGCTCGCCGCGTGGAATCGACGGCCAGCGAGATCGCGAAACGATCACGGTTGAGTGGTCACCGGACCTAACGCACGCGCCGGATGCGCGCCCCGAGCTTCGAGAGTTTTTCTTCGATCCGCTCGTAGCCGCGGTCGATGTGATAGACGCGTTCCACCGTGGTGGAGCCGCGCGCGATCAGCCCGCCCAGCACGAGGCTCGCCGAGGCGCGCAGGTCCGTCGCCATCACGGTCGCCCCGTCGAGGTGAGTAACCCCCTTCACCACCGCAGTATTGCCTTCGACTTCGATGTCGGCGCCGAGGCGCCTTAATTCCTGCACGTGCATGAAGCGGTTTTCGAAAACAGTCTCGGTCACAACGGCGGTCCCGCGCGCGATGCTGTCGAGCGCCATGAACTGCGCCTGCATGTCGGTGGGAAACGCCGGGTACGGCGCCGTGCGCACGTTGACCGCGCTCGGCGCGCCGTCGGTCTCGAGCGCGACCCAGTCCGGCCCGGTGGTGATTCCCGCTCCCGCCTCGCGCAGTTTCTCCAGCACGGCATCGAGGATATCGGGCCGCGCTCCAGTCAGCCGTATGCTGCCACCGGTCGCCGCGGCTGCCGCCAGGTAGGTGCCGGTCTCGATGCGGTCCGGCATCACGCGGTAACGCGCGCCGTGCAGGCGGTTGACGCCCTCGATGGTGATGACGTCGCTGCCCGCTCCGCGCACGCGCGCGCCCATGGCGTTCAGGCAGTTGGCAAGGTCCACCACCTCGGGCTCGCGCGCGGCGTTCTCGATCACCGTCGTGCCGCTCGCGAGGGTGGCTGCCATCATGATGTTTTCGGTACCGGTGACCGTGACGAGGTCCATGCAGACGCGCGCGCCCTTCAAGCGCTGCGCGCGCACCGAGATGTAGCCGTGCTCGATCCCGACCTCGGCCCCCATCGCCTGCAATCCCTTCAGGTGCTGGTCCACCGGCCGCAGCCCGATGGCGCAGCCGCCGGGCAGCGACACGCGTGCCTCCCCGCAGCGCGCCGTGAGCGGCCCCAGCACCAGCACCGAGGCGCGCATGGTCTTCACCAGCTCGTAGGGCGCGACAGGCTCCGCGACGTGCGCAGAAGAAAGCTCCACGCCGAGCCTCTCGTCGATCGAAACCCGGACGCCCATCTGTGCAAGCAGATTGAGCATGGTGGTCACATCGCGCAGGTGGGGCACGTTGGAAAGAATCAGCGGCTCCGTGGTGAGGAGGGCGGCGGTGAGGATCGGCAGTGTCGCATTCTTGGCGCCGGAGACGGCAATCTCCCCCGCAAGCGGCACTCCACCCTCGATGACAAGCTTGTCCATCGGGTCTAGCGCGTCCTCGCCGCCCAGTCTTCGGGCGTGTAGGTCTGCATCGAGAGCGCGTGAATTTCCGTGCCCATGCGCGCGCCCAGCGCCGCGTAGACCTGCTGGTGCTGCTGCACCCGCGAGCGGCCGCGAAAGGCGGTGCTCACAATCACCGCCTCGAAATGGTGTCCGTCGCCCTGCACCGCCACGTGCTCGCAGACGAGGCTGTCCTGGATCCAGCTCTTGATTTGGTCAGGGCTCATCATGGGGTATCCGGTTCGCCCGGCGGACCGGGGTTCGAGTCGCGCTTCTCACCCTCAATGCCTGAGCTTGTAGCCGGAGCGCAGCAGCCACAGGGTGAAAAATGATAAGGCGAAGAAACTGCCCCCGACAATCGCCAGCGACAGCCACGGCGAGACATCGCTCGCCCCGAAGAAGCCGTAGCGGAACCCGTCCACCATGTAAAAGATGGGATTGAGATGCGACGCCGCCTGCCAGAACGGCGGCAGGGACTGAATCGAGTAGAACACCCCGGAGAGAAAAGTCAGCGGCAGAATGATGAAGTTCTGGAACGCGGCAAGCTCGTCCACCTTGTCCGAATGGATGCCGGCGATGATGCCGAGCGCTCCCATCACGCCGCTGCCGGCGAGCGCGAAAGCAGCCGACCACAGCGGGTGCTCGAGCCGCAGGTCCACGAACCACACCGTGGCAATGAAGACGCCCGCGCCCACCACCACGCCGCGCACGATGGCCGCGAGCAGGTAGGCGCCGAAGAACTCCTGGTGCGAGAACGGCGGCAGCAGGACGAATACGATGTTGCCGGTCATCTTCGACTGCATCAGGCTCGAGGAACTGTTGGCGAATGCATTCTGCAGCACCGACATCATCGCCAGCCCCGGCACGAGGAATGCCGCGTAGTCCACGCCAGGAAAAATCTCGACCCGCCCGGAGAGCGAGTGCGCGAATACGACCAGGAACAGCAACACGGTCAGGATCGGCGCAAGGATGGTCTGCACGCTGACTTTCCAGAAGCGCAGCCATTCCTTGTGGAACAACGTCCAGAAACCCGCGATGGGTGAGGGATGATGGGTTACGGGCATGCCACCCGTCTCCCGGTCCAGATCATGATTCATCGTTCGTCACCCATCACACTTCACGTCCGGCGCATGATCTGGACGAAAATCTCCTCCAGGTCGGGTTGCAGGACTTCGAGCTCCTGGATCGCGATCCCGGCGGAACGCAGCCCGGCGATCACGCTTTCCACTTCTGCGTAATCGCGCAGCGCGAGCCGATAGCCGCCCTCGCGGCGCAGCGTGACCAGCGCGGCGAGCGACTCCGGCAGGCGGTCCGGCTGCAGCCTCACCTCGAGGTAGCATCCCGAATGCATGCGCAGCAGGTTCTGCGTGGAGTCGAGCGCAACGATCCGCCCCTGCTTGAGCATGGCAATGCGGCCGCACAGCGCTTCCGCCTCTTCCAGGTAATGAGTGGTGAGGACGATGGTGTGGCCGTCGCGGTTGAGCCTCCGGATGAACTGCCAGAGCGCCTGCCGCAGCTCCACATCCACCCCCGCCGTGGGTTCGTCGAGCACGATGACCGGCGGCTTGTGCACCAGCGCCTGCGCGACCAGCACGCGCCGCTTCATTCCGCCCGAGAGCGCGCGCATGTTGGTCGAGGCCCGGTCGCTCAAGTCGAGGTTATGCATCACCTCCTCGATCCAGCCGCGGTTGTCGCGCAGGCCGAAGTAACCGGACTGGAACACGAGCGTTTCGTGCACCGTGAAGAACGGGTCGAACACCAGCTCCTGCGGCACCACGCCCAGCGCGCGCCGCGCCGAGCGATAGTCGGCGACCACATCGTGGCCCAATACCCGCGCCGAGCCGCTCGATGCAATGACGAGGCCGGCGAGGATGTTTATAAGCGTGGTCTTGCCCGCGCCGTTCGGGCCGAGCAGGCCGAAGAACTCACCCTGCCCGATCGTCAGACTGATACCGTCGAGTGCCCGTGTCCCGCCGAAACGCTTGGAGACCTGCTCGACCTCGATCGCTGGAATCACTCAGCCCTCGCCGAGGAGCTCGGTAACGCCGTAGAGCTCGGCAAGGCTTTTCATGCTGGCGGGAAGGTTGCGAAAGCGCACCTCGCGGCCGTTGCGGATCGCCTCGCGCCTCCATTCGAGGAGTAGGCTCAATGCCGTTGAGTCCACTTCCGTGACGCCGGAAAAGTCGACCGTCATGCGCGGCCCGGTAAGTTGCTGCGCGCCCTGCGCCAGGAGGGAGAGGACGTTGTCGGCGGTGACCGGTCCCTCAATGGTGCAGCGGTCCTCGTTGCAGACGATCATTGCCGGGCCACGAGTTCTTTATTCTTGTTGGCGAGCGCCTTGATCAAGCCGTCGATGCCGCCCTTCTGCACCTCGGTGTTGAAGGTGCCGCGATAACTTTGCACCAGGCTCAGGTCGCCCACGACGACGTCGTATACCTTCCATCCGGCATTGCTCTTCTCCATCTTGTAATCCACTGTGACGGGCTGGCCACCGGGCTGGTTGATCAGCGATTTCACCACAACCTCGGTGTCATTCGGCTGCATGCGCAGCGGGCGGTACTCGACCTGCTGGTCGCGGTACGCCGTGAACGTCGCGGCGTAGGTCTGCACCAGCAGCGTCCGGAACTCCTCTACCAGCGATTTCTGCTGCTCGGGGCTCGCCTGTCGCCAATGCCTGCCCGCGGCAAGCTGCGTCATGCGGACAAAATTGAAATGGGGCAGCACCTTTTTCTGGACGAGATCGATCACCTTCTTGCGGTTGCCCGCCTGGATGTCCTTGTCCGCCCGCAGCACCGCGAGCACCTCGTCCGTCACGCTTCTCGCCAGCGCATCCGGTGGCGTCATGTTCTGAGCCCCCGTCGGCGCGGCTGCCGCACAGAATGCGGCCATCAATCCGATCAACAATCGCTTGGCCATCTCATCTCCCGTCAATGGTCAGGATTTCCCGCGCGATGAACGGCGGACCGTACCCGTCCGTTCCATCGAGCGGAATTAAACCGGCGCGAAGCGTCCGGTTTTAACACTACTTAGACCCCCCTTCGGCCGCCTTGTTGTAGAGAAATTGGCCGATCAGCTTCTCGAGCACCACCGCGGACTGCGTCAGCTTGATGGTGTCGCCTTCCTTGAGCATCGCGGTGTCGCCGCCCGCCTCGACCCCTATGTACTGCTCCCCGAGCAGCCCCGAGGTAAGGATGGACACCGAGGTGTCCCTCGGGAATTCGTAGCGCTTGTCGATATTCATGACCACGCGCGCGGTGAACTTTTTGCTGTCGAACTGGATGTCGTCCACCCGCCCCACTACGACGCCCGAGCTCTTCACCGGCGCGCGCACTTTGAGGCCGCCGATATTATCGAACTCGGCGACGAGGCTGTAGGTGGCGCCGGTGTTGAACGTCGTGCTCGCGTTGCCCACCTTCAGGGCAAGCACGAAAAGCGCCGCGATGCCGGCGGCGACGAAGATGCCGACCCACAGGTCAAGCAAGGTCCTGTCCATGATCTAGATCCCCTTGAACATGAAAGCGGTGAGGACGAAATCGAGCCCCAGTATGACAAGTGAAGAGGTGACGACCGTGCGCGTCGTGGCTCCCGATACGCCTTCGGCAGTGGGAGGCGCGTCGTAGCCTTCGAACAACGCAATCGCGGTGACCGCCACGCCGAACACCATGCTCTTGATCACGCCGTTCACGATGTCCTGCCGGAAATCGACCGCGTTCTGCATCTGCGACCAGAACGCGCCCTCGTCCACGCCGATAACGACCACCGCGATCAGGTAGCCGCCGAATACGCCCACCGCGCTGAACATCGCGGCCAGCAGCGGCATCGAGAGAACGCCTCCCCAGAACCGGGGCCCGATGACCCGCGCGATCGGGTCCACCGCCATCATCTCCATCGCGGAGATCTGCTCGGTGGCCTTCATCAGGCCGATCTCGGCGGTCATCGCCGACCCGGCCCGACTCGCAAACAGCAGCGCCGAGACCACGGGACCGAGCTCGCGGGTGAGCGAGAGCGCGACCAGCGTGCCGACCGCTTCCGAGGAGCCGTATTTCTGGAGCGTCTCGTAGCCCTGCAGTCCCAGCACCATGCCAACGAACAGGCCGGATACGATGATAATGATGAGCGAGAGCACGCCCGAGAAGTAGATCTCCCGGAACGTCAGGCCGCGGAACCGGCGGAAGCTCGTGGCCGAGCGCGCGAGCGTGAACAGGAAGAAGCGGCTCGCGAAGCCGAGCCGCCAGATGCCGTTGATCGCCCGGCGGCCGACGATGCGCAGGCCCTTGCCGAGATGCTCAAGTACCACGGGCCGCCTCCAGCTCGAGGTCCGCGGCATACGGCGCGCCGGGGTAATGGAACGGCATCGGGCCATCCATTTCGCCCCACACGAACTGGTGCACAAACGGCGCGCGCGAGTTGCGGATCTCGTCCGGCGTGCCCTGCGCAACGACGATCCCGTCCGACATGAAATAAACGTAATCGACGATCTTGAGCGATTCCTGGACATCGTGCGTGACCACGATCGAGGTCGCACCCAGCGCGTCGCCGAGTCGCCGCACCAGGTTGCTGATGACCCCCATCGAGAGCGGGTCGAGCCCGGTAAACGGCTCGTCGTACATAATGAGCATGGGATCGAGCGCGATCGCGCGCGCGAGCGCCACGCGCCGCGCCATGCCGCCCGAGAGTTCGGAAGGCATCATGTGCTGCGCGCCGCGCAGCCCTACGGCGTTCAACTTCATGAGCACGAGATCCTGGATCATGGCCTCCGGCAGTTCGGTGTGCTCGCGGATCTGAAACGCAACGTTGTCGAAAACGGACATGTCGGTAAACAGCGCGCCGAACTGGTAGAGCATGCCCATCTTGCGCCGCATCTGGTAGCGCTCCTCCTCGTCGAGCCGGTTAATCACGCGGCCGGCCACCGTCACCGTTCCGGTCGTCGGTCTCAGCACCCCCCCGATCATGCGCAGCAGCGTGGTCTTCCCGCACCCGGAGAGGCCCATGATCGCCACGATTCCTCCGCGCGGCACGTTCATGTTGATGCCCTTCAACACCGGGCGGACGTCGTACGCGAAGTTGACGTCCTTGATTTCAACAAGGTTTTCCATCGGGACGGGGCGGGAGGGCCAAAAAAACAGGCTGATTTTAAACCACCCCCCCCATAACGCAACAATCAACTTCGAACGGCGCCTCAAAAGTCGCCTTGCAGCTGGCAGCCGTTCCCCCTTCGATGCAGCCACCGGTTGTCGCATCCCGTCCTTTGGGCTATTTTGCCGATCGATATGAGCGAAATCGCGCTGCGCTTCGCGCAGGTCGAGAAGCGTTACGCCGGCGCGCCGGTGGTGAGCGGCTTTTCGCTGGATGTGCGGCGGGGGGAATTCTTCGGGCTGATCGGCGTCAACGGCGCGGGCAAGACCACGTTGATCAAGTGCCTGCTCGATTTTTGCGACGCCGACGGCGGCGCCATCGAGATCTTCAGCGTTCGGCACACCTCCACCTCGGCGCGTGCCCGGATCGCCTATTTGCCGGAGCGCTTCAATCCGCCGTTCTACCTGACCGGGCGCGATTTCCTGCGTTACATGCTGGGCCTCCATCGCACCCGCTACGACGAGGCCGAGGTGGTGCGCGCCTTCGTTGCGCTCGACCTCGAACCGGTGGCGCTGGACCGCCCCGCGCGCGCTTATTCCAAAGGCATGATGCAGAAGCTCGGCCTCGCCGCCTGCCTGCTCTCCGGCAAGGACCTCTACGTGCTTGACGAGCCGACCGGCGGCCTCGACCCCAAGGCCCGGGCGCTGCTGAAACGCGAGCTCATCGCGCTGCGCCGCTCCGGACGGACCCTCTTTTTCACCTCTCACACGCTCGCGGACGTTGCCGACCTCTGCGACCGCCTCGCCGTGATGCATGCCGGCCGGCTGCGCTTCGCGGGCACTCCCGCGGAGCTGACCGGGCGCACCGGCACTTCGAGCCTGGAGCAGGCGTTTCTCGCCTGCATCGCGGAATGAGGAGGGTAGCGGCAAGCGGTAATAAGTCTTTGTTATACAATTGCAACCATGCGTAACGTGGTACGCTAAGTGATCCCGCGCTCGAATGCGCGCGGGTCCGCAATCCAGCGCCCGGGAGAGGACCGACTGATTGGCGTCGCAAGCGAAGCAAGCTGAATCCACCAAGCCCGATCTGCTGATCGTCGACGACGATCCGCTGATCACGGATACGCTCAACTTCGTCCTGAGCCGCGACTTCACCGTCTATGTCGCGGACTCGCGCAGCCGTGTAAAAAGCCTGCTGCGCCAGCTCGACAACGCGCCCCAGCTCGCGCTGGTCGACCTCGGCCTGCCGCCCACCCCGCACCGACCCGACGAGGGATTCCGGCTGATCAGCGAGCTCCTCGCCTACTCGCCCGGCATCAAGATCGTGGTGCTTTCGGGGCAGAACGACGAGACCAATGCCCGCCACGCCCGCACCCTCGGCGCAATCGAGTTCGTCGCCAAGCCGTGCGAGCCGGATACGCTGAAGGCGCTACTCACGCGCGCGCTCGAGGTGCGCGAGGCCGAGATCGGCGCGCCCGCAGAAGCCGGGCTGCTCGGGAAACACCTGCTCATCGAGAAGCTGCGGCAGCAGATCTCGCAGTTCGCGAACGCGCCCTTCCCGGTGCTGATCGAAGGCGAATCCGGCAGCGGCAAGGAGCTCGTCGCGACCGCTCTCCACCGCATGAGCCAGCGCGCCGGGCGCCCCTTCCTCGCGTTGAACTGCGCCGCGATCTCGCCGAACCTGGTGGAGCCCACGCTGTTCGGCTACGCCAAGGGGTCGTTCACGGGTGCAACCACCGCGCGCTCGGGCTACTTTGAGGACGCGAAGGATTCCACCCTGTTCCTCGACGAGATCGGAGAGCTGCCTCTGGAGCTGCAGGCGAAGCTCCTGCGGGTCCTCGAGAACGGCGAGTATCAGCGCGTTGGCGAGACCCAGAGCCGCGTCTCCAATGCGCGCGTGGTGGCGGCCACCAACCGCGACATGCGCCAGGAAATTCGCGCCGGCCGGTTTCGCGCTGATCTCTACCACCGCCTGTCGGTGTTCACCATCAACGTGCCGCCGCTGCGCGAGCTGGGCGAGGACAAGCGGGTGCTCCTCGACCATTACCGGGAGTTCTACGCGCGCCAGGCACACGTGAACCCATTCGAGTTCGATGCCGGCGCGCTGCAGTCGTGGCTCGACTACGGTTTCCCCGGCAACGCGCGGGAGCTGCGCAACATCGTGATCCGCCTCACGACAAAATACGCCGGGCGGCAGGTCACCGCGGCCGAGCTGCAGCCGGAGCTCGACCTTGAAAATCTTGAAATCGAGCTGCCGGGCCTCGCGGTCGGTCAGGACTTCAAGATGGTGCTGGACGCCGCCAGGCGCCACCTGCAGCTGCACAAGAACTTCAGCCTCGACAACACGCTCGCCCAATGGGAGCGCGGCTATATCGAGGCGGCGCTGATGATCACGCAGGGCAACCTGACGCAGGCGGCAAAAATGCTCGGCATCCATCGCACCACCCTGTACAGCAGGATGCAGAGCTACGGCGAAACCGAGGACGCGGCAAAGGCACCGCGGCCCGCCGCCAAGAGTCCATAACGGCAACAACGGCGCGCCGCGGCGCCCTCGATGCGCGGCCGGGGGATAACGATGTATTACAGCCATTTCGGACTGAACCAGGCGCCATTCAAGATCACCCCGAACACGGAGTTCTTTTTCGCCGGCGGCAACCGCGGGCCGATCCTCGAGGCGCTGATCTACGCCATCACCCAAGGCGAGGGCATCATCAAGGTAACCGGCGAGGTCGGCAGCGGCAAGACCATGCTGTGTCACATGCTGCCAACGCGGCTGCCGAAGCAGGTCGAAACCGTCTACATCGCCAACCCGAGCGTCTCGCCGGAGGAAATTCTGCACGCCATCGCGATCGAGCTGCAGCTCGCGGTGGACCGGAGCGCGCCGCGTCTCGACGTTATGCAGGTGCTCCACGACTTCCTAGTCAAGCGCTATTCCGAGGGCAAGCGCGTCGTGGTGTTCGTCGAGGAGTCGCAGAGCATGCCTCTCGCCACCCTGGAGGAAATCCGGCTGCTCTCGAATCTGGAGACGCGCAATGACAAGCTGCTGCAGATCGTGCTCTTCGGCCAGCCCGAGCTTGACGACTGCCTGCGGCAGCCCAACCTCCGGCCGCTGCGCGAGCGCATCACGCACAGTTTCCGGCTTGAACCGCTGGGCGCGGGCGACATTCGCGAGTACCTGATGTTCCGCATGCGCACGGCGGGCTACCACGGGCCCGACCTTTTTTCGGACCCGGTGATCAAGCGGGTCGCGCGCGCTTCACTCGGCTTGACCCGGCGCGTCAACCTGATCGCCGACAAGGCGCTACTCGCGGCGTTTTCCGAGAACACTCACACGGTTCGCCCCAAGCACGTTGAGGCGGCCGTCCGGGATAGCGAGTTCAACCAGGACGCGGGGCCGCAAGCCGCGCCGCGCTTCCTGTGGGGCACGGCGGTATTCGCCGCTGGCGCACTCCTGGGGATCGGTGGATACATGGTTTTCGGGCCGGGCACTCCGAGTTCCTCCCGGCTGGCGGTTGCCCCTGCGACCGGAACGCCAACGAGCATCCCGGCGCCGCAGGCCGAAGTACAGGGTCCCTCCGCCGCGGCAATTGGTCTGCAAGCCTCTGAATCGTCTAAGACTTCTCAGGTCAAGTTGCGTCCTCAGGCGCATTCCGGGGTAGCCGAGGCTCCCGCGCGCGGCTCCCCTGCGGTTGGCCTGAACAAGGACTCTGCTGCGGGGCACGCAAGCGTGACCGAAGTCACGACGGCAGCGGAATCCGACTTGCTCGAAGCCCGGCTGGCTGCCACCGAACACTGGCTTGCGACGGAATCTGGCCATTTATACAGCATCCAGCTACTCGGGACACCAGACGCAACACAGCTAAAGCTGCACCTCAATGACTTGTCCAAATTCGTTGAAATGAATAAGGTTTTTGTGTATCGTACTAGCGCAAATGGGCGCCCGTTGTTGACCGTGCTTTACGGAACGTTCAACGACCGGCGCTCGGCACAGGATGTGCTAGAGAAATTGCCGGAAGGCCTCAAGGCCAACCAGCCGATCTTGCGCACGGTGGAGGGCATCCGTGGCGAACTCAGGCGGCAGCAGGCGTCCTGAGTGCGGCGCCATTGGATTTATAGCGCGTCAAGTGGGTATTGCGCAGGGAGAAGCGATGGGTCCGAAAACCGTTCCGCTGCATGCCGTAGCCGGAGCGCGCGCCCTGTCCGCGCGGGCCGCCGCCGCTTTTGCCTGGTCACTGGCGTTGGCCGTTGCTGGCTGCGCCAACATCAAGCCCTACATACCGCCTTCCGATGGCCACATCACTAGGCCCGTTGCCAAGCCCGAAGCCGACAAGGCCATCCCGCCACCTACCCGGGTGAGCGATCTCGTGCCGCCGCCCAAGCCGGCCGTCAAGCCTCAAACCTATAGCGTGGTCGTGAGTGAAGTGCCGGTGAAGGACCTGCTGGTCGCGCTCGCGCGCGACACGAAGCAGAACATCGACGTGCACCCCGGCATCAGCGGGCTCGTGAGCCTGAACGCCGTCAACGAGACCCTGCCGGCGATCCTCGAGCGCGTGAGCAAGCAGTCCAACATGCGCTACCGCCTCGAGGGCAACACCATCGTCGTGTCACCGGATACCCCTTACGTCAAGTCCTACCGCGTCAACTACGTGAACATGGCACGTGAATCGCAGTCGACCATTGGCGTTTCCGGCGAGCTGACCGTGGTCGGTGGCGCCAGCGGGGGGGCCGCGGGCGGCGCGGGCGCGGGCACCAGCGGCTCGAGCACGGTGGTGCGGACCGTTTCCAGGAACGACTTCTGGGACCAGTTGCGGGACAACATCCGCTCCATCCTCAATTCCACGCGCCTGCAAAGCCTGACCGCCGAAGCTAAAGGTGAGCGCCTCGCGCTAATCAAGCAGGAGCAGGAGATGCGGGTGAAGCAGATGGAAGCGGCGAGCCGCGCCGGGCAGGGCGCGCCCTCGCTTGCGGCGTCAGTGGTCTCCTCGAGCGGCGGCGCCCAGCAGCAGGCATCGCTCCTTCCCGACGACGTGGTGGTAAACCCCATCTCCGGCACGGTGACCGTCAACGCGACCGAGAAGCAGCACCAGTTGGTGCAGCAGCATATCGACAGCATCATCAGCGCCGTGCAGCGCCAGGTACTGATCGAGGCCACTATCGTTGAAGTGCTGCTTTCCGAGAAGTACCAGGGAGGCGTTGACTGGAGCCGGTTTCCGGTTAGTCCCGGGAGCGGGCCAACGCTGCAACAGAATCTGACCAACCCCGGTTTCGGCACCGGGCTCAGTGCGGGCAGCTCCAACTTCTTCCAGTTCGGCTATGTCAACCCGACCTCCAGGATCGGCAACATCAGCGCAATGGTGACGTTGCTGCAGGAATTCGGTAACACGCGGGTGCTGTCGAGCCCAAAGCTGATGGCGCTCAACAACCAGACCGCGCTGCTCAAGGTAGTGGATAACGTCGTCTATTTCGAGGTCAGCTCCTCGACCACCCAATCTCAAACGACAGCGTTGCAGAGCTTCTCGACCACGGCGAAGACGGTGGCGGTCGGCCTCGTTATGAGCGTGACGCCGCAGGTCAACGAGGACGGCCGGGTGTCGTTGACCGTGCGCCCGACGGTGACGCGTCTGAATCCGGATGCGCCATTCGTGCCCGACCCCAATCCCGCGCTCGCCAATCCGTGCGGTCCGGTGCCGGCCGGCACCTGCACCATTCCGGCGATCGTCAACAATGTGCCGCAGGTCCAGGTGCGGGAAATGGAGTCCGTGCTGCAGGTTGGCAGCGGCCAGACGGTGGTCTTGGGCGGACTGATGCAGGACGGCACGCAGCGGGCCCGCAAGCAGATTCCGGGAGCCGACGAGCTTTCTGCGGCGGGCGAGCTGCTCCGCTTTCGCGCCGAAAGCGTCGTCAAGTCGGAGCTAATTGTATTCCTGCGCCCGATCGTCGTCGCCAATCCGTCCCTCGAAAGCGACGAGCTCAAGTTCTTTCAGCGCTTCCTGCCGAAACCGGAACCCGCTCCAGCGAAGACCAGCGCAGCGCCGCAATGAGCCTGTTGATGAAGGCCTTGGAAAAGGCCGCCAAAGACCGGATGGACGCGCGCGCCGAGCCCGTCGCCGTTGAGGCGGCGGCGCCCGCTCCACCGGCAAAGGAACTCTCGCTGGAACCGATTGCAGCGGAAACGCCCGTCGCACCGAGGGCGGAAGTCGCGTCGCGCCCGGTTGCCGCGGCAGCTCCTGCCCGCGAGCAGGCCCAGGCGCAGGCCAGCACCATCATTCACGCCACTGCTGCAAGCCGGCCTGCCAGGCGAGACGTCATCGCTTACGTGCGCGCGCATCCGCTCCCGGTGCTGGGAACGATCGCTAGCGTGTTCGCGCTCGGCTTCGGCGTCTACGTCTATCTACAGATCGCACATCCCGGGCTGTTCATCGAACAGCAGCCGCTCGCTCCTGCCAAGGGGCCGGCAGCACCGCTCGTCCAGGCGCCCGCTCCAGCCGGCCCTCTTCCAGCGGCTCCCCTGCTTAGGGAAGCCGCGGCCGAGTCCGAGGCGGCGGCGCGGCGTCCAAAGCCGCAGCCCGCGGTCCCGGCCACCGCGGTGGCGGACGAACCCGCAGCGCGCAACACGGTCGTGGTGAGCGCAGGCAACGCCGAACCGGTCCTCAATCCGGCGCTCCCCCAGGCCTACGCTGCACTGCAGTCGGGAAAGCTCGACGAGGCACAGCGCTTGTACAGCGAGGTACTCGGCGCCGACCCGAAGAACTTCGATGCGCTGCTCGGGCTCGCCGCGGTGGCGGTGCGGCAGGGCAACAGCGACGAGGCGACACGGCGCTACCTGCACCTGCTGGAGCTTGAGCCCCAGAACGCGTACGCGCAAAGCGGGCTGATCGCGTTGCTCGGTCGCGCGGATCCGGTCGCGGCGGAATCCAAACTCAAGCAGCTCATCGCGCGCGAGCCCTCCGCGCACCTGTATTTCACGCTGGGCAACCTGTACGCGGACCAGTCGCAGTGGGCGGCGGCGCAGCAAGCCTATTTCCAGGCGCACCACCTCGAGCCGGCAAATCCCGATTACGCTTACAACCTCGCGGTCGGGCTCGAGCACGTGAGCCAGCCCCGGCTTGCGCTCGGTTTCTACCAGCGCGCGATGCAGCTGGCGGCGGTGAGGGGCCGCGCCAACTTCAACCTCGCACAGGCCCAGGAGCGCATCGGCAATCTCGTCGCGCAGGTAGAATAGCCGGCTCCGGAATACGGGCCGTTTCGCATGGCCGAACAGCGCAAGAAACTCCGCCTCGGCGAACTGCTGGTGCAGCAGGGGCTGATTACTACCGATCAGCTCTCGATCGTTCTCGCCGAGCAGCGCCACAACAACATCCCCATTGGCCGCCTGCTGGTGCGGCTCGGCTTCGTCACGGAAAGCGCCATCCGCGACATCATGGCGCGCACCATCGGCCAGGAGGCGATCGACCTGGCGCAGGTGGTTGCCGACCCCGAGGCGTTGAAGCTCGTCTCACAGGACTTCGCGCGCCGCAACCGCGTGCTGCCGATCGCCTATGATCCGGCGGACCAGGTGCTCACCGTCGCCACCACGGAGATCTTCAACGTGGTGGCGATGGACCAGTTGCGCGCGATGCTGGGCCCCCAGATCGAGATCAAGACGCAGCTCGCGAGCGAGGCGCAGCTCGAGGACTATACCGACCACTTTTACGGCTACGAGCTCTCGGTCGACGGCATCCTGAAGGAGATCGAGACCGGCGAGATCGACTACGAGAGCCTGCAGGCGGCAGGCGGCGGCGACGAGTACACGCAGCCGATGGTGCGGCTCGTCAACGCCCTGCTGGTCGACGCGGTCAAGCGCGGCGCCTCCGACATCCACTTCGAGCCGGAATACGCCTTCCTGCGCATCCGCTATCGCATCGACGGTGTGCTGGAGACCGTGAGGAGCCTCCACAAGACCTACCTGCCGGGCATCACGGTGCGGGTGAAGGTTGTGAGCCAGATGAATATCGCCGAGACGCGCGCGCCGCAGGACGGACGGCTCTCTCTCACGTTAAACGGCCGGCCAATCGATTTCCGCGTGTCCACACAGCCCACCATCTACGGCGAGAACATCGTGCTGCGCGTGCTCGACCGCGAGAAATCGATCATCAGCCTCGAGCGCATGCGGCTCGCCAAGCCGGCGACGGACAAGATCAACCTCATGCTCGCGCGCCCCGAGGGCATCCTGATCGTGACCGGCCCGACCGGCAGCGGAAAAACCACGACGCTCTATTCCCTGCTCGCGCAGGTGAACGACGAGACCGTCAACATCATGACGCTGGAGGACCCGGTCGAGTACCCTTTGACCCTGATGCGGCAGACCTCCGTGGGCGAGGTCGCGCGCATGGATTTCGCGGACGGCATCCGCTCCATCATGCGCCAGGATCCGGACATCATCCTGGTGGGCGAAGTGCGCGACAAGGAAACTGCCGAGATGGCGTTCCGCGCCGCGATGACCGGCCACCAGGTATTCACCACGCTGCACACGAACTCGGCGCTCGGCGCCTTCCCGCGCCTGTCCGACATCGGAATTCAGCCAGACATCATGGCCGGCAACATCATCGGGGTGATTGCGCAACGCCTGGTGCGCGTGCTGTGCACGCACTGCAAGGAAGCCTACGCGCCGTCCCGGGAGGAGCGCCAGTTGCTCGGGCCCGCCGGGGAAAAGGTCTCCTTCCTGCACCGCCCGGTCGGCTGCAAACAATGCGACAACAAGGGCTTCAAGGGCCGCAGCGCCATCATGGAGCTGCTGGTGATGGACAGCGATCTCGACGAGCTGGTGGCGCGCAGGGCGACAGCGAAAGAGCTGCGCGCCGCGGCCATGACCAAGGGCTTTCGCTCGCTCTCGGACGAGGGCCTGCAGCGCGCGATCGATGGCACGACGAGCTTGACCGAGGTGGCGCGCGAGATCGATTTAACCGGGCGCTACCGCTAGCGCGGAACCGTGCCTTCCTACGAGTACAAGGCAGTCGACAAGACCGGCCGGCCGGCGCGCGGCGCGCTCGAGGCGGTCAACGAAGTGGACCTCGAGCTGCGCCTGCGGCGCATGGGGCTCGATCTCATCACCTTCCAGCAGATCGAGCGCCAGACCCGCATGTTCGCTGGCGGGGGCAAGATCACGCGCCAGGACCTCATCAATTTCTGCTTCGACATGGAGCAGATGGCGCGCTCCGGCATTCCGATCCTCGACGGGCTGCGCGACATGCGAGAATCGATCGGCAACCCGCGCTTCCGGGACGTGCTGACCGCGATGACCGAGGACATGGAAGGCGGCAAGGTGCTTTCGCAATGCATGGCCAACCATTCCACGGTGTTCGACAACGTCTTCGTCAGTCTGGTCCGGGCGGGCGAGCTGTCCGGCCAGTTGCCGGAGGTGTTCAAGAACCTGGCGGACAACCTCAAGTGGCTCGACGAGCTCATTTCACAGACGCGCCGGCTGATGATCCTGCCGCTCATGACGCTCATCGTCGTGCTCGGCGTGCTGGTCGCGCTCCTGATCTTCCTCGTGCCGCAGATCGCGCAGTTGTTCAAGACCATGGGCCTCGCCCTTCCCGCGCAAACCCGGGTGCTCATCGCAATCTCGGAATTCATGACCCAATACTGGTACGTGGTTTTCGGGCTTCCGGTCGTGGTGTTCACGGTGCTCGCCATGGCGGTCCAGCGCAGCCCGCGCGCCGCCTACACGTGGGACTATGCGAAGCTGCGCTTGCCGCTCATCGGGCCGACGCTCCTCAAGATCATCCTGTCGCGCTTTGCGAACGTCTTCGCGCTTCTCTACCGGTCGGGCATCACCGTGCTCGACGCCATCAAGACGAGCGAAGATGTCGTGAACAACCGGGTCATCTCGGACGGTCTAGTGCGGGCGGGTCAGCAGATCACCGCCGGGGAAAGCCTGAGCGAGACCTTCCAGAACCTGGGGGTCTTCCCGCCGCTCGTCATTCGCATGCTGCGGGTGGGCGAGAGCACCGGCGCGCTGGACAGCGCGCTCATGAATATCACCTATTTCTACAACCGCGACGTCAAGGAGTCCGTGGACAGGGCACAGAAAATGCTGGGGCCGGTGATGACCGTCGTACTGGGAGGATTGCTCGCCTTCGTCGTCTGGGCCGTGCTGGGACCGGTGTATGATATTTTGGGCAAGATAAAGTTCTAAGCTACTGATTCTGAATGCTATATGTCGAGTCGTGACGATATGCCGCGGTGCGAAGCACGTGACCCCTTACCATTCACCATTTATCGCTCACGGAACCTGAATGGCTGACAAGCTCCTCATCGGCGTCTCTGCGCCGGTCGTTACGACTGCGCACTGGCGCGGCGGGAGGATCGCCGAGTGCCTTACTTTCGCCAATGACGAAGGCGGCCAGGCGGACTTCAAGGAGTACCTCGCACGGCTCCCCGACATGCCCGCCTACATCATGGTGGACGCCGTCGAGGAGGATTACCGCTTCGAGACCCTGCCGCACGCGTTCGGCCGCGACCGCGCGGATATGGTCACCCGCAAGCTCAGGCAGCACTACCGCAATACGCCG
>DATICE010000134.1:0-3367 GCA_035456985.1 Burkholderiales bacterium
TAGCGCTCACCGTCCTGGAGAACGGTGAAGTCGCTCCGGCCGATGCCGAGGCCGGCTCCACCGCTATCGTGCGGCTTGGCCCCGGGCTAATGCTGCGGCTCGCCGCCCGCGACGAGAGCGCGTGGCGGGAGATCAGCATCACCGGCGATACCGATTTCGCGTCCGCCATCCACCACGTAGCGCGCAACCTGCGCTGGGACGTGGAGGAGGATCTCTCCCGCGTTTTCGGCGACATCGCCGCGCACCGCATGGCGGAGACCGGAAGGGCCTTCCAGCGCTGGAGCGGGCAGGCTGCGGAGAACACCGCGCGCGCATTCGCCGAGTACTGGACCGAGGAGCAGCCGCTGATCGCGGGCGCGCGCGACCTCGAGGAGTTCGGCCGCGCGGTGGACCAGCTGCGCGACGACGCCGCGCGCCTCGAAAAGCGCATCGAGCAGCTGGCGCGAAAACCGCTGTAGCGCGGCGGTGACCTTCCCGCCGCCGAAAGGCGGCGGTTACAATCGCCGGATGCTGCTGCTGCGCCTCCTCCGGATCCTGTCGGTTAGCATCCGCTACGGCCTCGACGAGTTCTACCTCGGCCACGAGCGGGTGCGCGGATTGCGCGCGCTCGTCAACGCGCTGTTCTTCTGGCGCACGCTCACGGAGCCGCGCGCTGTGCGGCTGCGCCGGGCGCTGGAAGCGCTGGGGCCGATCTTCGTCAAATTCGGCCAGGTGCTCTCCACCCGCCGCGACCTCCTGCCGCCCGACATCGCGGACGAGCTGGCGAAGCTGCAGGACCAGGTGCCACCGTTCGCCACTGAGCAGGTGATCGCCACCCTCAACCGGGTCTACGGCCGCCCGGTCGAGCAGGTGTTCCCGGAGTTCGAGCGCGAGCCGGTCGCAAGCGCATCGGTGGCCCAGGTGCACCTTGCGCGGCTCACCGACGGTACCGAAGTCGCGGTCAAGGTGCTGCGTCCCGGCATCGCGGCCGTCATCGCCGGCGACCTCGCCCTGCTCCATGCGGGCGCCACGCTGATCGAGTGGCTCTGGGCCGACGGCCGGCGGCTGCGCCCGCATGAGGTGGTCGGCGAGTTTGCCAAGCACCTCGAGGTGGAGCTCGATCTGCTGCGCGAGGCATCCAACGCGAGCCAGCTGCGGCGCAATTTCCCCGATTCGCCGCTGCTCATCGTGCCCGAAATCTACTGGGACCACTGCTCGAGCGAGGTAATGGTGATGCAGCGCATGCGCGGCACGCCCATCTCGCAGATCGGGGAGCTGCGCGCGCAGGGCATCGACATTCCAAGGCTCTCGCGCGCGGGCGTGGAGATCTTCTTCACGCAGGTCTTCCGCGACGGATTCTTCCACGCGGACATGCACCCCGGGAACATTCTGGTCGCGCCCGACGGCCGCTACGTCGCGCTCGACTTCGGCATCATGGGAACGTTGACCGAGATCGACAAGAACTATCTTGCGCAGAACTTTCTCGCGTTCTTTCGCCGCGACTACCGGCGCGTGGCGGAAGCGCACATCGAGTCGGGGTGGGCGCCGAAGGACACGCGGGTGGACGACTTCGAGGCCGCGATCCGCGCGGTGTGCGAGCCGATCTTCGCGAAGCCCCTGAAGGAAATCTCCTTCGGGCGCGTGCTGCTGCGGCTGTTCCAGACCTCGCGCCGTTTCAACATCGAGGTCCAGCCCCAGCTCGTGCTGCTGCAGAAGACGCTGCTCAACATCGAGGGCCTCGGGCGCGACCTCGACCCCGAGCTCGACCTGTGGGAAACCGCGAAGCCCTTTCTCGAGCGCTGGATGGCTGAGCAGGTGGGCTGGCGCGGCTTCGTCGAGCGCGTGCGGCAGGAAGCGCCCTACTGGAGCACGATCCTGCCCCAGCTGCCGCGGCTGCTGCACCAGGCACTCACGCACCAGACGCTGCAGCGGCCTGATCCGGCCACCGTGGACTTTGCTCGAGAAAGGGAGACTCAGACCCGGCTGCTCGCCGTGATCGCGGGCCTGCTCGCGCTCGTCGCCGCGCTCCTCATCATGCTATTCTGACGCGCGCGTCCGGCATTGCTATTGAATCGGAGAATTCGGCATGCTGCTCACCTTCGTCATCCTTTACCTCGTCCTGTCCATCGCCATCGGGCTCGCTGCGAGCAGGCGCGTGTACAACACCCGCGACTATGTCGTGGCCGGGCGCACGCTGCCGCTCTACATCGTGACGACGATGGTGTTCGCAACGTGGTTCGGCTCCGAGACGGTGCTCGGCACCTCTTCCACCTTTCTGAAAGAGGGCTTGCGCGGCATCGTCGCCGATCCGTTCGGCGCGAGCCTGTGCCTCGTTTTCGTCGGCCTCTTCTTCGCCGCCAGGCTCTACCGCATGGATCTCCTTACCATCGGCGATTATTACCGCGTGCGCTACGATGCGACCGCCGAGCTGCTGACCAGCGTGTGCATCGCCGTGTCGTACCTCGGCTGGCTGTCGGCGCAAATCGTGGTCATCGGGCTCGTCCTGAGCGTCGTGACGGAAGGCGCGGTGAGCATGAGCGCCGGGACCGTGATCGGGGCGGCGATCGTGCTGACCTATACGCTGAGGGGAGGGATGTACTCGGTGGCGTGGACGGATATGGTGCAGATGGCGGTCATCGTCATCGGGCTGCTCTACATCTTCGTGCTCGTCGCCGGCCTGGCCGGTGGCACGGGCACGGTGGTCGCCCACGCGCACGCCGCGGGGAAGCTCGAGTTCTGGCCAGAGCCGGAGGCGCGCGACGTTCTCGCCTTTACCGGAGCCGCCGTCACGCTGATGCTGGGCTCGATCCCGCAGCAGGACGTGTTCCAGCGCGTGACCGCCGCCCGCAATGAGCGCGTAGCGGTTGCCGGAGCGGTGCTGGGCGGCACGGCCTATTTCCTGATCGCATTCATCCCCATCTTCATCGCATACGCGGCGCTGCTCATCGATCCCGCGATGGTCGCGCGGCTGATAGAGAAGGATCATCAGCAGATCCTGCCAACGCTCATCCTCACGCATACTCCGCTCCTGGCACAGGTGCTGTTCTTCGGCGCGCTGCTGTCGGCCGTGATGAGCACGGCGAGCGCGACGCTCCTCGCGCCCTCGGTAATCGTCACCGAGAACATCGTGAAGCGGTTCCTGCGCGGAGAGGTCACCGACCGCAGGCTGCTGATGACGATGCGCGTCGTCGTTGCCATATTCGCGGTGGGCGTCACCGTATTCGCGCTCAACTCCGACTCGACCATTTACGAGATGGTGGTGGGTGCCTACAAGGTCACGCTGGTAGCGGCGTTTGTCCCGCTCGCGGCGGGCATCTACTGGCCGCGCGCAACTGCCCAGGGGGCGCTCGCCTCGATCATCGCGGGGCTCGCGATCTGGATAGTGCTC
>DATICE010000135.1:0-11332 GCA_035456985.1 Burkholderiales bacterium
ATTCTCGATACCGCCCCCGAGCCGGGTTTTGACCGGCTGGCGAAGCTGGCTGCGCAGATCTGCGAGGCACCCTACGCCGCGATCACCTTCATCGACGGCGACCGGCAATTCTTCAAGGCGAAGGTCGGATTCACCGGTGTCGAAGTACCGGATACGCCGGCGTTCTGCGGCTACGCGATTCGTCAATCGGATATTTTCGTCGTGCCGGACGCCACGAAGGACAAACGCTTCGCGGCCCATCCGCTGGTCACGGGCGCCGCCCACGTGCGCTTTTACGCGGGCGTGCCGCTCACCACGGCTGATGGCGACGCGCTCGGCACGCTCTGCGTGCTCGATCGAGCGCCCCGTCCTCTCAGGCAGGAGCAGGCCGACGCGCTGCGTGTGCTGGGCGCCGAGGTCGTTACCGAGCTGGAGCTGCGCAGAACGCGCCAGGAACTTGCGGAGGGCAGGTTCGGCCAGGAAGCCGTGTCGAGCGCGCGCTACCGGGCAGACGTGTTCCTGCGCTCCCTGGTGGAAGGCACGATCGTCTCGACCGGCGGTGATTTCTTGCGCGAGCTCGTGCGCCACGTCGCGGCGGCGCTGGGCATACGCTATGCCTTCGTGGGCTTCCTCCTCCCCGAATCCCGCATTCGCACGCTCGCCTTCTGGAAGGGCAACGGCTATCTGGACACGGTCGAGTACAGCCTCGAAGGCACGCCCTGCAAGAAGGTGATTGATGAGGGCGCAACCTGCCACTACGCGCAGGACGTGCAGCAATTGTTTCCCGCCGACCATGACCTGGTAACGCTCGGTGTGACGAGTTATCTGGCGGTCCCGTTGAAAGACCCGAGAGGAGAAGTGCTCGGTCATCTGGTTGCAATGGACGTGAAGCCGATGACGCTGACGGAGGACGAAATCAACGTCTTCAAGCTGCTCGGTGAGCGCGCCGGGGTCGAGATCAACCGCCAGGTCATGGAGGCGTCCCTCGAGAAGCGCGCGGCGACGCTGCGAGCCATCTTCGAGGGGACGGCGAGCGAGGTGGGCGCCGGATTTTTCCGCTCGCTGGTGAAGAACCTCGCGGAGGCGCTGGGCGTGAAGTACGCATTCGTGTCCGAGTTCTGCGTGGATCGGGCGAAGGTGCGCACGCTGGCGTTCTGGGCGGGCGACCGCTTCACGGACAATATCGAATACGCCATCGTCCATACGCCGTGCGAAAGGGTGCTGGCCGGCGAGCTGTACCATTGCGCGGAACAGGTGGCCGACCGGTTTCCCGGCCACAAGCAGGCGCTGGACGATCTCGCGGTCGCGAGCTATCTGGCGATTCCCGTCACGAATTCGAGTGCCCAGGTGCTGGGGCATCTGGCGGTCATGGACGTGAAGCCCATGCCGCTCGATCAGTTCGATCTTTCCGTCTTCCGGATATTCGGCGCGCGCGCCGGCGCGGAGCTTGAACGCACCCACCTGGAAGCGACGTTGAAGGATAACGAAGAGCGGCTGCGCGATCTGTTCGACGAGGCGCCGATCGCCTACGTCCACGAAGGACTCGATTCCCGGTTTATCCGCGCCAATCGCACGGCGCTGAAGACCCTGGGCATCACGCCGGATCAGATCGAGGGCACCTACGGCAAGACTTTCATTCCCGATACGCCGGACGCGCAGCGCCGTTTGAAGGAGGCGTTCGACTCGATCGGACGCGGCACGGACACCAGCGGCGTGGTGCTCGAACTGCGTCGTCGGGACAACGGCAAGCCGCTGTGGATACAGTGGTGGTCGCGGCCCGACCCCAGCGGCACCTACACCCGCACGATGTTCCTCGATATTACCGATCGCGTGCTGATGGAGCGGGAGAAGGCGCGGCTCGAGGCACAGAACCTCTACCTGCAGGAAGAGATCAAGGTCAGCCACAACTTCGAGGAGCTGGTCGGATCGTCCCCATCGCTGAAGAAGGTCCTGAGCAGCGTGGAGCGCGTGGCGCCGACCGAGTCGACCGTGCTGATCACCGGCGAGACCGGAACCGGCAAGGAGCTGATCGCCCGCGCCATCCACAATCTAAGTGCGCGCAAGGACCGGCCGCTGGTCAAGGTCAACTGCGCGGCGATTCCGTCGGGACTCATCGAAAGTGAGCTGTTTGGCCATGAGAAGGGCGCCTTTACGGGCGCCCTCGCGCGCAGGATCGGCCGCTTCGAACTCGCCGACAAGGGGACCCTGTTTCTCGACGAGATCGGCGACCTGCCGCTCGATCTGCAATCCAAGCTGCTGCGCGTGCTGCAGGAGGGTGAGTTCGAGCGGGTCGGAGGCGCCGGGACAATCAAAGTGAACGTGCGCCTGATCGCGGCCACCAACCGGGATCTGGCCAGGCTCCTGAAATCCGGTCATTACCGCCCCGATTTGTATTATCGGCTCAATGTATTTCCCGTTCACTTGCCGCCGCTGCGCGAACGCGAGGGTGATCTGCCGCAGTTAGCGCAGTATTTCGTGCACAAGTATGCGGCCGCGCAGGGCAAGAAAATCGAGCGGATTCCCGAACGCTTCTGGACGGCGCTGCGGCGGCATCACTGGCCCGGAAACATCCGCGAGCTTCAGCATGTAATCGAGCGTGCCGTGATCGTCACCGAAGGTCCCGAACTGGCCGCGGTGGATTGGCTGGCCACGCCCGGCCAGACAGCGGAAGGCGGGCAGCTGCCGACGCTCGAGGAACTCGAACGCGACCATATCGTTCGGGTGCTGGAGCACGCCAACTGGCGCGTCAGTGGCGACAAGGGCGCGGCAGCCATTCTGGGGCTCAAGCCCACCACGCTCGAAGCACGCATGAAGAAGCTCGGCATTACGCGCGCTGCGAAGTAGTACCGGCTCTCCCCTTACTCCCGATTCGATCCCAAAATCGTTTCCCAATGAATTGGGAGGCTCCCAATATTTTGGGACTGCAGCCTTCGCGGTCGTCCGTACCCCGCGCGGTAGCCGCGGCGGATTTTTCAATGCAATCCGTTAGTTATTGACTAATTTCGGCCTCGTCAGCTTCCTGGCATCGCTATTGCTCTATACCGTTGTGACGATAGAACACAAAGGAGTGGCGACAGTGATGCTCAAGATTACCAAGACCCTGGAAAGCGAGCGCGATGTTCTGCTCATGCTGGAGGGAAAGATTACCGGAGAATGGGCCGCCTTGCTCGATGGCGTCTGCAACAGCTATCTCCTCGAAGAGGTGGATGTCCAATTGGATTGCGCGCACGTGGATTTCGTCGATGCCAGGGGCGTCGAGGTCTTGAAAAACTTCCCGCGCGAGCATGTCACTTTGATGAACGCACCTGGCTTTGTCACTCAACTTCTTCTGAACGGAGATCGGCCATGACCGCACACGCCATGACCTATGGGGAACCGCTCTGCCACATTGAGCACGCGAGCCGGGAGCCCGCGCCCGCCAGGGTATCCGGCACCGCGAAAAGCGACAGCCAACTGATCGCCAGGCTCCGGCAAGGCGATGAGAGCGCCTTCGAAGCACTGGTGAAGCAGAGCCACGGCGCCCTGATCAGGATGGCCATGAGATACGTGGCCGACCGCGACACGGCTGAGGAAGTGGTGCAGGATACCTGGATGGCCGTGATCGACGGCATCAGCCGGTTTGAAGGCCGGTCTTCACTGGAAAGCTGGATATTTGCGATTCTGATTCACAAGGCCAAGGATCGCGGCGTCCGGGAAAGCAGGCATATTACGTTCTCTGCCTTCGAATCGCACGATGACGAAGGGGAAGAAGCGGTGGACCCGGCCCGCTTTCACGCATCCGGCGAGCTGGCCGGCCATTGGGCCCTGCCGCCACAGCCCTGGAACGAACAGACTCCCGAGAGACTGCTGGCATCACGGCAGGCCTTCGAAGCGCTGAGCAACGCCGTCGATGAATTGCCGGCGGGATTGCGCGACGTGCTCGTGCTCAAGGACGTGGAAGGCCTCGAATCCCAAGAGATATGCAAGCGCCTGAAGATCACCGATACTAACCTGTATGTGCGGCTGCACCGCGCGCGCGAGCGGGTGCGGCAGGCGGTGGAGATTTCACTGCACGGGAACGGCCATCGCGATGTAAGTACTTGCGGCTTTGCCACACTTATGAGCATTGCCCAGGCGATATCGAGAAAGCCTTGCCCACTGAACGAAAAGCGGGCCGAATCCCGTGCCGGGAGCTGGTAAAGCAGGGGACCGAGTTCCTCGAAGATCGCTTGCCTGCCGCCTCGAGAGTCGAGATCTGGCGCCATCTCGAGTCTTGCGCGTCGTGCCGCACCTATGTGGAGCAACTGGCCCTGGTAAGGGATAGCTTGCGCAATCTGCAGGTCCCGCAGATGCCGGATCGCATGCGCAAGAAACTGCTGCAGCGCCTTGCACGCCTGGCTCGCGAAAGCGACGATCCCGCGTAGAGCTGAGGCGCGCGCGAATCCTTGAGGTCCTCGACGCTGCCGCGGCGGCGTCACCCCGGTGAATGTAAGCTGGAGACATTTTCCCCGACCAACGCGTATGCTGAGACTTGCCATTCGTCCGGCTTGAGCCAGGGCGTGAGGGTCCGGCCAATTTTTCGAGGGGGGTCATCATGTTAAACGGCAAAAAGACGGCTCTGGTAACCGGGTCCACCAGCGGCATCGGGCAGGGCATCGCCGAGACGCTCGCCGCCGGCGGCGCCAATATCATTCTCAACGGCTTCGGGCGCGCCGACGACATCGAGGCGCTGCGCGCGAAGATCGAGAAGGACCACGGCGTTGCCGTGCGCTACGACGGCGCCGACATGAGCAAGCCGGCCGCCATCGAAGCGATGGTCAAGAAAGCCATTTCGGAGTTCGGCGCGGTCGATATCCTCGTCAACAACGCCGGAATCCAGCATGTCGCGCCGATCGACGAGTTTCCGGTCGAAAAATGGGACGCGATCATGGCGATCAACCTGAGCGCCGCCTTCCATACCATCCGGCACGCGTTGCCGAAGATGAAGAGCCGCAAGTGGGGGCGCATCATCAACATCGCCTCGGCGCACGCGCTGGCGGCCTCCCCCTACAAATCGGCGTACGTGGCGGCCAAGCACGGCATCGCCGGCCTCACCAAGACCGTCGCGCTGGAAGTGGCGGAGCTCGGCATCACCGCGAACGCGGTCTGTCCCGGCTACGTGCTGACGCCGCTCGTCGAAAAGCAGATTCCGGACACCGCCAAAGCGCGCGGCATCACCGAAGAGCAGGTGATAAAGGACGTGCTGCTTGCGGCGCAGCCAACCAAGCAGTTCGTCACCGTTTCGCAGGTCGCTTCGCTCACGGCCTACCTTGCGAGCGATCTGGCGGCATCGGTGACGGGCGCCATCATACCGGTCGATGGCGGCTGGACCGCGCACTAGTCGGGAGGAGAGATCCATGGCGCGCTTCGATCAATTGTCCTGCCACGAGTATCTGGAAACGTTTCTCGCCGGCTCGCGGCGATACTTTTCAATGAACCTGGACCGGCAGACTCAGCCCGAGCCGCGCGACGATGATTTCGAGATCGTCCAGGTCATCGGAGGCTTCAAGCTCCTCGACGGTTCGTCGCGCGAACGCGTCTACTGGCGGCGGGATCGGGCACCGCTCGCGCCCGGGTTCTACTTCGTGAAAGTCGCGACCGGATTCGTAGCCCGGAAGTTCAGCGAGGACGCCGTGTTTCGCGGGCCGTTCAGGCGGCGGCAGGAAGCCGGGGACGCCCTCCAGCGGTTCATGATGCGGGTCCAATTCCGCAATCAGCACCAGCGGAGCGTGCCGGTCCGGCCCGCGTTAACGCAAGCTCGGCAACGTCCGGAGCCGATGGATTGGCGGGGATTCGGCGAGAACACGGTTTCCGTTCAGGCACATGGAGGCCCGGCATGAACCAGAAGGCACAGGACCACGTGGACGCCGGTAGCGGCTTGCGTTCCGGGAAGAATCTCCCCGGCCAGGTCGTGCTGGTGCTGCAGGGCGGAGGCGCGCTCGGCGCCTACCAGGTGGGCGTCTATCAGGCGCTGCACGAGGCCGGGATCGAGCCGGACTGGGTGATCGGCACCTCGATCGGCGCGATCAATGGCGCGATCATCGCCGGCAACAAGCCCGAGCATCGGCTCGCCAAACTGACACAATTCTGGGACCTGGTTCAGGGCCGGCCCTTCGGCGAGCTGGCCGCACCGTGGTCGGGCGTCGGAAACGTCTTTGCGAACATCGGCACGCTGACGCAGGGCATCGCGGGGTTTTTCGCCCCGAACCCCGACGCGGCCTGGGGGATGCACACACCGCTCGGCGTGGAGCGTGCCGCGTTCTATTCCACCGCGCCGCTGCAGGACACCCTGGCGGAATTGATCGATTTCGATTGCATCAACACCCGGCAACCGCGCCTGACGCTCGGCGCGGTTCACGTCGGCAGCGGGGAAATGCATTACTTCGACACCCGCGACCGCGCAATCTGCGCGACGCACGTGATGGCTTCAGGGGCCCTGCCCCCGGCGTTTCCGGCGGTGCGCGTGGACGGCGAGCCCTACTGGGACGGCGGCGTCTACTCGAACACGCCGATCGAGGTGGTGCTCGATGACAAGCCCCGGCGCGATTCGCTGATCTTCGCGGCCAACATGTGGCATCCGCACGGCCCCGAGCCGGAGACGATCTGGCAGGTGCTTGGCCGCCACAAGGACATCCAGTACGCAAGCCGGGCGAAGAGCCACATCGGCCGCCAGCAGCAGATCCACCGGCTGCGTCACATCATCCGCGATCTCGGGCAGCATATTCCGGAATCCGAAAGAAACGACCCCGCGGTGCGCAGACTCCTGGGCTATGGCTGCGCCACCGTGATGCACGTCGTCCCGTTGCTTGCGCCACGCGTTGAAGGCGAAGACCACACCAAGGACATCGATTTCACGCCGACGGGCATCCAGGCCCGCAGGCAAGCGGGGTACTCCGACACCCGCCACGCGCTGAAGCAGGCGCCCTGGTCCCGCGACGTCGATACGATGGACGGCGTCGTCGTGCACGAGGTCGCGCGATGACGGCCCGGTTCGACGCCATTGTCATCGGCACCGGGCAGTCGGGGCCGTCGCTCGCCGCGCGGCTTGCGGGCATGGGACAGAAGGTCGCAATCGTCGAGCGCAAGCGCTACGGCGGCACCTGCGTCAACAACGGCTGCATGCCGACCAAGACTCTGGTCGCCAGCGCGTATGCGGCGCACCTCGCCCGGCACGCCGCCGACTACGGCGTGATGGTCGGCGGCCCGATCCAGGTCGACATGAAGCGCGTCAAGGCACGCAAGGACGCGGTGGTCGGCCGTGCCACCAAGGGCGTCGAGAGCTGGTTGAAGAGCACCGCCAACGTCACCGTGATCGAAGGCCACGCACGCTTCGAGTCGCCCAGCGTGGTGCGCGTCAACGGTGATACGCTGCAAGCGGACCGGATATACGTCAACACCGGCGGCCGCGCGCTGGTGCCGCCGATCCCGGGAATCGACCAGGTGCCCTATCTCACCAACTCGAGCGTGATGGACGTCGATTTTCTGCCCGAGCACCTGATCGTCGTCGGCGGCAGTTACATCGGGCTCGAATTCGCGCAGATTTACCGGCGCTTCGGCGCGGAGGTCACCGTCATCGAGAAGTTCCCGCAGTTGATCGGCCGCGAGGATAAGGACGTCTCGCAGGGTGTGCTCGACATCCTGCGTAACGAAGGCATCAACGTCGAGCTGGGCGCCGAATGCATGACGGTCGAGAAACGCGGCACGAGCATCGCGGTCAAGTTGGATTGCGCCGGCGGCGCGCGCGAGGTGGTGGGCTCGCACCTGCTGCTCGCGGTGGGGCGCGTGCCGAACACCGACGACCTGGGCCTGGACGCAGCGGGGGTGAAGACCGACGCGCACGGCTACATCGTGGTGGACGATGAGCTCCGCACGAGCGTGCCGGGCATCTGGGCGATCGGCGACTGCAACGGGCGCGGCGCGTTCACGCATACCTCGTACAACGACTTCGAGATCGTCGCCGACAACCTGCTCAATGGCGTCCGTCGCACCGTACAAGACCGCATCACCGCCTACGGCCTGTTCATCGACCCCCCGCTGGGGCGCGCCGGCATGACCGAAGCCGAGATCCGCCGCTCCGGCCGCAAGGCCCTCACCGGCAAGCGGCCGATGACGCGCGTGGGGCGCGCCGTCGAAAAAGGCGAAACGCAGGGTTTCATGAAGATCACCGTGGATGCCGAGACCAAGCAAATACTCGGCGCGGCAATTCTGGGCGTCGGCGGTGACGAGGCGATCCACAGCATCCTCGACGTGATGTACGCGAAGGCGCCCTACACCGTGCTGCAGCACTCGGTCAACATCCATCCGACGGTGTCCGAGCTGATTCCCACCATCCTCGGCGAACTGAAACCGATGGACTAACCGGCCTCGGGGCCGGCGCGTTCCCTTGCGGCTGGTATATTTCGGGAAGGCCAGTTCTTCGGGCAATGAGGGTGGGCGCACGCCCATTCCTCATTTGCCGTCTGCCGCCTTGAGGGAGAAATCATGAAGCTCGGACGATTCGAACAGCAGGGGCGGGTTTTCTTCGGCGCCTTCGAAGGCGGCGAGGTGAGCGAGCTGGAGGGCTCGATCTTCGGCAATTACCGGAGCACGGCGAAGAAGCACGCGCTCGCTTCGGTGAGGACGCTGGTGCCGTGCGTGCCTGCGAATTTCTACTGCGCCGGTCTCAACTACGCCGCGCACATCGAGTGGGCCAACCGGCGCACCGGCGGCAACCGCAAGCCGCCTGAGAAGGCGGACATCGGCTACCGCTCCGCCAACGCGCTCGTCGCGACTGGCGAAGCAATCATCATTCCCGCAGACTCGCCGGGTCCGGTCCAATTCGAGGGCGAGCTGGTCGCCGTGATCGGGAAAACCGCGCGCAACCTCTCCGAGAAGGACGCCCTCTCCTGCGTGCTCGGCTACACGCTTGGCAACGACGTGAGCGAGCGCACCTGGCAGAAGCAGGACCGAACGCTGTGGCGCGCCAAGAACTGCGACACCTTCAAGCCGATGGGGCCGTTCATCGCCACCGGCATCGATCCCATGAAGCTGACGATCACGATCAAGGTGAATGGCGCGACCGCGGCCGAGTACGGCACCGACAAGATGCTGTTCTCGGCCCAGCATTACATCGCGCAGATTTCAAGGTACATGACGCTGCAGCCGGGCGACGTGGTCTGGCTCGGCACCGATGGCGCTACCGAGCCGGACCTCAAGGACGGCGACGTTGTCGAGATCGTCCAGAAGGACATCGGCGTCCTGCGCAATCCCGTCAGGCGCGCCCGCGCTTGATGGAAAGGTTCTTCGCCACCTGCCCGCGCGGGCTCGAGCAGGTGCTCGCGGCAGAGCTGGCCGCGCTTGGCGCGCACGAGGCCAGGACCGTTGACGGCGGCGCCTCATTCAGCGGCGATCTCGCGTTGTGCTACGCCGCCAACCTCGAGAGCCGGGTGGCGAGCCGCGTGCTCTGGCAGCTGGGGAACACCCGCTACCGCAGCGAGCACGACGTCTTCGAGGCCGCGCGCGCGCTCCCGTGGGCGCGATTCTTCGACGTGGGCCGCACCATCCGGGTCAACGTCTCGGCGATCAAGTCTCCCGTCAAGAGCCTCGACTTCGTCACGCTGCGCGTGAAGGACGCGGTGTGCGACGTCTTCCGGGAACAGCGCGGGAGCCGTCCGGACGTGGACACGCAATCTCCGGATGTCCGCATCCATGCGTTCCTCACGCGGGACGAGGCGACCTTCTATCTCGACACGTCGGGCGAGGCGCTCTTCAAGCGCGGCTGGCGCGCCGCTGGCGGGGAGGCGCCCCTGCGGGAAAACCTCGCGGCGGGCATATTGAAACTCGCGGGGTGGTCTGCGCCCACCCCCCTCTACGACCCCATGTGCGGCAGCGGGACATTTCTTGTTGAGGCAGCCATGATGGCGCTCGACCTGGCGCCCGGCCTGCGCCGCTCCTTCGGATTCGAGCGGCTGGCGAACTACGACCCGGCGCTGTGGCGGGCGCTGCAGGAGAAAGCGCGTGGCCGTAGCCGGCAGCCGAGCGGGCTCCCGATCTACGGCAGCGACAAGTCCGGAACGGCTCTGGGGATGGCACGGAACAACCTTGCCGCGCTCGATCTCGCCGGCGCGGTCGAGCTGAAGCAGATGGACATCCTCGACGGCAGCCCGCCTTCGACGCCCGGCATCGCGGTCATGAACCCGCCCTACGGCGAAAGGATCGGCGATGACGACGGGTTGGCGGCCTTCTACCCCAGGCTTGGCGACGCGTTGAAGCAGCGCTACGCGGGCTGGACTGCCTACATCCTCACGGCCGACCTGCGCCTCGCCAGCCTGATCGGGCTCAAGGCCTCGAAGCGCACGCCGCTCTTCAACGGCGCGCTCGAGTGCCGGCTGTTCGAGTACCGGCTGGTGGCGGGGAGCATGCGACGCAAGAAACCTGGAATGGGCGGCGAGTGATGGCTAACGTCGGAAATCAGCGGCGGGCCGCAGCGATGACCTGTGCCTGGGACGGCGGCTCGCGGCCCGTCCGTTCTGGATTGGAAGGTTAGGTGTCACTTGTTGTCAATTTGGTTGAGCACACTGTTCAATCAGAGCGGTCCCTCGCTTTAGTTCTGGCTGGTCCGGTGGACAGGTCTTAAGGCGCTGCTCGCATGCCTTTTGGAAAAACCGTTTCATGCGTGGCTCGCGCGATATGGATTTCCATTTGTTAGCATGCACGAAAGAACCCCAGTCTTCACGGCGGCAAAGCGAACTAAACACGATGTCCTTCTCTCTTGCGTGTCTTAGGAGCAACTCCAGCGATGACGCTACTTCTAAGACAAGGAGCTCGGACAGAGCATTGTAACCAGGAAGCGGCTCGATCTCCGGCGGTTCGAGTAGAGGAGAAATGGCCGTGCCGAGGGCATCGTAGCTCCGGGCAAGGGCGAACGGAGCGGCCTCGGGAAGATCGATCCGGGAGTAGCTGATAAAGACATTAATCATGCCGTCCTTTGTCACATGCCCGTAGGGCATCAAGGAGAGACCAATGTCTCGGTCTTTCGCAATGAGAATTTGGTCCGTTGAGGCAGCACCTTTGGCGTCAAAAATTCGAAGCTGTGCGCCGAGCTCCCAGGTGTGCCAAAGAACAACGAAGCCCCCGTTCGGAAGTCCGTACGCCTTCGCTGCGCCATGCGATCCTTCAGAAGACGAAATATTCAGTTCTCTTCCGACGGGCTTTCCAGTGGAATCAAAAAGGCGACCTCGAATTTTGATTGGCTTTCGAGTCCCCGGAACTGATTGCCAAGTCTTCCAAGTGACAAGAAAACCGCCATTGTGCAGAGGCGCAACGGAATGTTGCCATTGCTGCTCATTTGACGATG
>DATICE010000136.1:0-3406 GCA_035456985.1 Burkholderiales bacterium
GTTCACAAGCCGACCCTGCTCGAGCGCTTCGGCGCCTGGCTCGCGCGCGAGCCTGAGGATCGGGAGGAGCTGGTCGAGCTGCTGCGCTCCTCCTACGAGCGGAATCTCCTCGATGCCGACGCGCTCGCCATGATCGAGGGCGTGCTGCAGGTCTCCGAGATGCAGGCGCGCGACATCATGGTGCCGCGCGCGCAGATGGACGTCATCGACATCAGGGAGTCCCCCGACCAGTTCATCCCCATGATGATCCAGACCGGGCACTCCCGCTTCCCGGTGATCGGGGAGAACAAGGACAACGTGATCGGAATCCTTCTCGCCAAGGACCTGTTGCGCTATTACGCCGGGGAGGAAGAGTTCAACGTGCGCGACATGCTGCGCCCGGCGGTCTTCATACCGGGCTCGAAGCCGCTCAACGTGCTGCTCAAAGAATTCCGCAAGAACCGCAACCACATGGCGATCGTGGTGGACGAGTACGGCGGCGTTGCAGGCCTGATCACGATCGAGGGGGTCATCGAGCAGATCGTCGGCGACATCGAGGACGAGTACGATTTCCAGGACGTCGAGGAGAACATCGTGCCCGAGAAAGGCGGGCTGTATCGGGTCAAGGCGCTTACGGCGATCGCCGACTTCAACGCCGCGTTCGGCACCCGCTACGGCGAGCAGGAATTCGACACCATCGGCGGCCTCGTCCTGTCCCGCTTCGGACGCATGCCCAAGCGCGGCGAGAGCATCAGCTTCGACAACTTCGTCTTCAAGGTGCTGCGCGCCGACAGCCGGCGGCTGCACATGCTGCAGGTCGCGAAGAAGAAGTAAGGATGAAGGCGGAAGGATGAAGGATGACCTGCCCGTCGAAGGTGGTCTTTCGTTCCTGGTTTCCCTGTTCTCGCTCCTCGTTTCTCGCTTCCCGTCCCTCGTAGCGTTCATCCTCGGCGCGCTGAGCGTGCTGGGGTACGCACCGTTCTACATGTTCCCGCTGCCGGTGGTGACGCTGGCGGGACTGTTCTATCTGTGGTCGCAGGCCGGGAATCCGCGCGCTGCCGCATTGAGCGGCTTTGCGTTCGGTCTTGGGCTGTTCCTGTTCGGGGCCTCGTGGGTTTACGTCAGCCTGCACGATTTCGGCGCCATGCCGGCACCGCTCGCCGCAATCGCGACACTACTCTTCTGCGTGATCCTGGCGCTCTTTCCCGCAGGAGCGGGCTACGCCTGCGCGAGGCTCCGCGCTTCGCGCGCGATCCGCTTCGGCCTGCTCGCCCCCGCGGCGTGGACGCTCGCGGAATGGATGCGGGGGTGGGTGTTCACCGGCTTCCCCTGGCTCGCGACCGGCTACTCCCAGATTCCGGAGAGCCCGCTGGCCGGCTACGCTCCGCTCCTTGGAATATATGGCGTCACGCTGGCAACCGCGGCCAGCGCGGGGCTTATCGTCGTCCTCGGCTTGCGCGCCTCGGACAAGGTCCGGGTCATTCTCCATCCTTCATCCTTCATCCTTCTGGCGATCTGGCTGACCGGATACGGACTGAGCCAGATCCAGTGGACGACCCCGGTCGGCGCGCCGTTCAACGCGAGCCTGCTGCAAGGCAACGTCGCCCAGGACCAGAAATGGCGTGAGGAGCGCGTGCGCCCTACGCTGGAAATCTATCGGTTGCTGACCGAGTCCGCGCCCGGGAAGCTCATCATCCTGCCCGAGACCGCCCTGCCGCTGTTCCTCGAGCAGGTGCCGCAGGATTACCTCGCCGCGCTCGCCACCAGCGCCCGCGCGCGGGACGGGGACATCCTGATCGGCGTGGTCGAGCGGACGGCGAGCGGGGAATACTTCAACAGCGTGGTCTCGCTGGGAAGCGCGCAGCAGCAGGCCTATCGCAAGTCGCACCTGGTGCCGTTCGGCGAGTTCATCCCGCTGCGGCCGGTGCTGGCGTGGATCGTCAACGTGCTCGCCATTCCACTGCAGGACTTCTCGCGCGGGGCGCACGACCAGCGGCCGCTTGCGGTTGCGGGCCAGCGCGTGGCGATCAATATCTGCTACGAGGATGCATTCGGCGAGGAGATCATCCGCCAGCTTCCGGAAGCAACGGTGCTCGCGAACGTAAGCAACGTCGCCTGGTTCGGCCGGTCGCTCGCGCCGCGGCAGCATCTGCAGATCGCGCAGGCGCGCGCGATCGAGACCGGCCGCTCCATGCTACGCGCGACCAACACCGGCGTCACCGCGGTGATCGGCCCGCGCGGCGAGGTGCTCGCGGCGGCGCCCGAGTTCGAGATCGCGACCGTCACCTACGCGGTCCAGGGTTACGGCGGCGCGACGCCGTACGTGCGTTGGGGCAACTACGCCATGCTCGGCTTGTGCGCCATCCTGATCGCGGTGGGCAGCTGGCTCGGACGCCGGGCCGCGCGTTCCGCCTCCTGACGAATGCCTGTAAGATTCGGGGCTTAGAGGAATCTAAAGGGGGCGACGCCCCCTTGCGATTCCCCAAGTCAGAATGCGGACAGGGAATTTAGCCGCCCCGATGCTGACCTTTCAGCAGATCATCTTGAAGCTCAATCAGTACTGGGACCGGCACGGCTGCGTGCTGCTGCAGCCGTACGACATGGAGATGGGCGCGGGCACGTTCCACACCGCAACGTTCCTGCGCGCGATCGGGCCGGAGCCGTGGAACGCCGCCTACGTCCAGCCCTCGCGCCGGCCCAAGGACGGCCGCTACGGGGAAAACCCGAACCGCCTGCAGCACTACTACCAGTATCAGGTGGTGATGAAGCCCTCGCCCGCAAAGTTCCAGGACATCTATCTCGGCTCGCTCCAGGACGCGCTCGGCATCGATCCGCGCCGCAACGACATCCGCTTCGTCGAGGACGACTGGGAGTCGCCCACGCTCGGCGCCGCCGGCCTCGGCTGGGAGGTCTGGTTGAACGGCATGGAAATCACGCAGTTCACCTACTTCCAGCAGGTCGGGGGCCTCGAGTGCCGGCCGGTGCTGGGCGAGCTGACCTACGGCCTCGAGCGCCTGGCGATGTACCTGCAGGGAAAGGACAGCGTGTTCGACCTCGTCTGGGTGGACGGCGCGCAGACGCGTGCGTCGACTCCGGTCCTTTATGGCGATGTCTACCACCAGAACGAAGTCGAGCAGTCGCGCTACAACTTCGAGCTTGCCGACACCGCGATGCTGTCCCAGCACTTCGGCCAGTTCGAGTCCGAAGCGAGACGCCTGATGAGAGAACACTCCGTGCTGCCGGCATACGAGATGGTGCTCAGGTGCTCGCACACGTTCAACCTCCTCGATGCGCGCGGCGCGATCTCGGTCACCGAGCGCGCCGCCTACATCGGTCGCGTGCGCAATCTGGCGCGGGCGGTCGCGCAGGCCTATTACGAATCCCGCGAGAAACTCGGTTTCCCGATGCTGAAGCAGCCGGAAGCGTC
>DATICE010000137.1:0-2220 GCA_035456985.1 Burkholderiales bacterium
GTAAGGTCGCAAATCTGCCAGATCATCATGTCGTGCGTCGTGTAGCCGCCGTCGCCGTGGATGTCGATGTCCACGTCGAACTCTTTCGCCAGCGAGAAAATGCGCCGGATCTGCTCGGGACCGTTGGCGTCATAGCGCGGCGCGCCGCCGACGACCTGCGCCCCGCGCTTCAGCGCCGCCACGACGTTCGCCTCGCCGCCCGGAACGTCGGTCCAGCCTTCCTGGAGAAAGACACAGAGCTGAAGGTCGATCGCCCAGGCATAATCCCGCGCCAGGCGCTCGATGGCTTCGAAACCGCGCAATCCCACGTTGGGGTCCACCTCGACGTGCGTCCGCATGTGGCTGACGCCGTTCAGCATGCACTGCTCGAGGGTCGCGCTCGCGCGCCCGTAGACGTCCTCGACCGTGAATGTGTGCTTCACCGCGGAAGTGCGCATCATGTGGTCGGTCGCGCGCCGGTCGGGAAGCGGCGCAACGCGATCGAGTATCCGCGACTTGTCGAGATGGAAATGGCTCTCCACCAGCCCCGGCGACACGAAACGCCCGCCCGCGTCCACGCTCTCGCCGTTGCCCGAGATGCGCGGCTCGATGGCGGCGATGCGCCCGGCGGCGAACGCAATATCGACCGTTGCGCCTGCTTCTATGCGGTCCGCGAGCCGCGCATTCCGTAAGACGAGATCGAACGCCACGCTGGCACTCCTCTACTCCGTCACATCGAGAGTTTACGAGAGTTCGATTCCCGCTTACCCTTGAGCGCTTACCGCCTGCCGGATTCTATGCGCGAAGACGCCCAGGACGCCATCAGTCGCGTCGATCAGCAACGCCTGTGGGACCGCCACATGGAGATGGCCCGGATCGGCGCCATTCCGGGCAACGGCGTCAACCGCGCGGCGTTTTCCCGGGAAGACATCGCGGCGCGGAAGACCCTCATTTCCTGGGCGCGCGCGCGCAACTTCGCCGTGGCGGTCGACGCGATCGGCAATCTCTTCATCCGGCGCGCCGGAGCCGATCCGCACGCGGCGCCGGTGATGACCGGCAGTCACATGGACAGCCAGCCCCGCGGCGGGCGTTTCGACGGCATTTACGGCGTCCTGGCGGGCCTGGAAGCGCTCGAAGCGATCGAGGAAGCGGGGCTCGCGACACGCCGCCCGATCGAGCTCGTCGCGTGGAGCAACGAGGAAGGCGGGCGCTTCCCCCCTTGCACCATGGGTTCAGCGGTTTACACCGGGGCGAAGCCCCTGCTTGAATTTCTCGAGGTCACGGACAACGAGGGCATCGCGCTCAGGGATGCGCTGGCGCAGACACTCGCGGCGACGCCGGGGACTGAAAAGCGCGAATTGAACGCCCCCGCCGCCGCCTATATCGAGGCGCATATCGAGCAGGGACCGCTGCTCGAGCAGGAGGGAAAGACCATCGGAATCGTGACCGGCATCCAGGGGCTGCGCTGGTTCAATGTCGAGCTCTTCGGCGAGACCGCGCACGCCGGCACGACGCCGCTCGGTCCGCGCAAAGACGCGCTGCGCGAGGCAATCGCCGCCATCAACGCGCTACACGAACTCACGCGCGATGCAGCCGACACGGTGCGCTTCACGGTCGGGCGCATGCTGGTCACGCCGAACTCGCCCAATTCGGTGCCGAGCCACGTCCTGTTCTCGGTCGACGTGCGCCATCCCGACCCGGCGACGATCGCGCGCCTGGGTAATGCGGTCGAGCCGACGGTGCGGAAAGCCGCGAGACGCTGCTCAGTCAAGGTCACGCCCACGCTTCACGACGATCCGTGCGTGTTCGATCGCGCGGTGGTGGACTGCGTCGAGCGCGCCGCGCAGGCGCTGGGGCTCGCGCACCGGCGCATGCCTTCGGGCGCGAGTCACGACGCGATGTACCTGGCGCGGGTATGTCCTACAGGAATGATCTTTGTGCCGTGCGAAAAAGGAATCAGCCACAACGAGGCCGAAAACGCGCACCCTGCGGATCTCGCCGCCGGCGCGCGGGTGCTCACAGCCACGCTGCTGGATCTCGCCGACCGCTGAATTGGTGTTCCATATCGGGGCACCGGGAGGAAGACTGGACCCGCTCGCACGGTCAGCCAAGCGCGTGAGCGAGGCTCACGACGAAGACCAGGAAAATCCAGAGCACCAGGGCGCGCCAGACGAGGCCGGCGGCCTGCTGCATGTGCTCCACTTCCGCCTCCTCGCCGGTGCCGAGCTCGGGACGAAAGCG
>DATICE010000138.1:0-3090 GCA_035456985.1 Burkholderiales bacterium
CGCGCTCGTCGCGCCCCGTGTAGGCGAATTGCGGCACGCTTCAATTTTCCGGTTTCGGGATTCGAGCTGGGAAGCGCAGCCTCACGAGTCTTCAAGCTGGTGGCTGATGCGCATCGCCTCGTCCACCGTGGTCCTGCCGGACGCCGCGAGGATCGCAGCGTGGCGGCGAAGAGTGTTGCCGGCCATCTGCGCGCGTGCCGCGTTGATGAATGCCTGAAGGTCGTCGGAGTTCGCCGCCGCCACTACCGGGTTGGTCATCTCCAGCATCTCGTAGACGCCGGTGCGCCCGGAGAAGCCGGTGCCGTTGCAGTGCGAGCAGCCGTTGCCGCTCACGTAGCGGTGGCGGTCCACCGCATCGCCGAACTCAAGACGCAGCCACTCGCGCTCGTTCGGAGCCAGCTTGTGCTCCTTCGCGCAGCTTGCGCACACGACGCTCACCAGGCGCTGCGCGAGCACCAGTTGAAGTGAGAGCGCCACCATGTAGCGCGGCGCGCCCATATCGATCAGCCGCACCGGCGTCGAGACAGCGTCGTTGGTATGGAGGGTGGAGAACACCATGTGGCCGGTCATCGCCGCGCGCATGCCGGTCTCGACCGTTGCCTTGTCGCGCATTTCCCCCACCAGAATCACGTCCGGGTCCTGGCGCAGGGCGGAACGCAGCACGCGCTCGAAGCCGAGGTCTATTTTCTCGTTCACCTGTACCTGGTTGATGCCGGGCAGCCGGTATTCGACCGGGTCCTCGACGGTGATGATCTTCCTCTCGGGGGTATTCAACTCGGATAACGCGGCGTAAAGCGTCGTCGTCTTTCCGCTGCCCGTGGGGCCGGTCACGAGCACCATGCCGCTCGAGCGGTTGATCACCGTGCGCATCCGTTCCACCATTTCCGCCGGCATGCCGATCCTGTCGATGCCGAGCACGCCGGTCGACTGGTTCAGGAGCCGCATGACCGCCGATTCGCCATACTGCGTCGGCATGGTCGAGAGCCGTACGTCGATCTGGGTGTTACGCACTTTCACGCCAAAGCGCCCGTCCTGCGGCAGCCGCTTCTCCGAGATGTCGAGGCCGGACATGAGCTTCAGGCGCAGCGCCAGGGCGGCGGCGATCTTCGGATCGGCCTGCGTCTGCAGGTGCATCACGCCGTCGATGCGGAAGCGGATCTGCAGTTTCTTCTCCAGCGGCTCGATGTGGATGTCGGAAGCCCGCTGCTGCACCGCGTCCTCGAACACCGTCTGCAGGAGCTTCACCACCGGCGCTTCCTCCAGCCCCGGCGTCACCGCCAGCGTGCCGAAGTCCACCACATTGGTTTCGCCCAGCTCGGCTCCGAGCTCCTGCGCGAGCCCCGCAATCTGCTCGGTGCGGCGGTAGATGCGATCGAGGGCTCGCACCACCTCCGCTCCCGAGACCACGACGATCTCGACGTTGCGCTTCAGTATCCGCGCGATTTCATCGTACGCCGTGAGATCGGTGGGGTCGGCCATGCCGACCTGGCAGGCCGCGCCGGTGTCCTCGAGCACCAGCGCGCGGAAGCGCCGTGCCGCCGACTCCGGCAGCTTGAGCACGACCTCGCGCTTGATGTTGTAACGCTTGAGGTCGACGTAGGACAGGTTGAGCTGGCGGGCGAGGGCCTCCGCGAGCTGGTCATCGGTGATGATCCCTTTGTCGGTCAGGACGCGGCCCAGCCGGCGCCCGAGTTGTTTCTGGTCCTGGAGCGCGCTCTTCAGCTGCTCCTCGGTCAGCAGCTTCTGCTGAATGAGGATCTGCCCGAGTCGAAGCTTCTCAGCCCGGGCCGTCCGCCGCTCTGTTTGTTCCGGCTGCAACGCCATCATTGAGCTCCATGCCTTTGATCTATAACCCTATCTTGTTTTGCTGCGAACGGCAACCCGCGACCGCTCCACAGTGCGAGGAAGCGTGCAGCAAGCGGCTTCCGGCGGGGAGAACCGTCAGTACTCGCTCTTCTGCTCGCGCGCCAGAAGCTCCTGCACCGCCGCGCGCGCCTGCCGCGGATCGTCGAGCACCCGGCATACCGCGCGCGTGATCGGCATATCGACCTTCAAGCCATCCGCCAGCCGCACGACCGCCCTTGCCGTGTACACCCCTTCCGCGGCGTGGCCCAATTGGGCAAGCACCGCGGCGAGCGGCGTGCCGCGCGCGAGAGCGAGCCCAACCCGACGATTGCGCGAAAGATCGCCTGTGCAGGTGAGTATCAGGTCGCCCGCTCCCGCGAGCCCCATGAAGGTCTCGGGCCGCCCGCCGAGCGCGACCCCGAGGCGAGTCATCTCGGCGAGTCCGCGCGTCATCAGCGCGGCACGGGCGGAAAGCCCGAGGCCGAGCCCGTCGCTCACGCCGGCTGCGATCGCCATCACGTTCTTCACCGCGCCCGCGACCTCGACGCCCGTCACGTCCTCGCTCAGGTAGACGCGCAGCGCCGGGCCATGCAGGGCGGGCGCCGCGAAGCGCGCAAAAGTGCTGTCGGATGAAGCGAGCGTCAATGCAGCCGGAAGTCCGCGCGCCACCTCCTCCGCAAAGCTCGGGCCGGAGAGCACCGCACGCGGCACCGAAGCCGCAACCTCCTCCGCGCAGACTTGGTGCGGCAACTTGGCCTGCTCGCTCTCGAAGCCCTTGCACAGCCAGATGATCGGAGCGCTGCGCCCGGCCGCCTTTACCCGCCTGAGCATTTCGCGCAAGCCGTTGGTCGTCACTGCCGCCAGCGCAAGCTCGGCGCCGTCGAGGGCGTGGGAGAGATCATCCTCCAGCACAAGCGGGGGTGGCAGGCTGATACCTGGGAGATAGCGCGGATTGCTGCGGCCTGCGCGCAGCGCCGCCACGAGAGCTGCATCGCGCGCCCACAGGCGCACCTCGTGACGCGCGCACAGATTGACGCTGATCGACGTGCCCCAAGCGCCCGCGCCGAGTACTGCGATTCTCATCCTGGGGATGGGGGACGAAGAATCAGGCGCCCCACACCTGGGAGATCCGGATGAAGCCCGACGGGCCGTCGCGATGCCGGACCTTCAACCAGCCGCCGCCCGCCACCTCCAGCAGCTCGAGCAGCACGTTCTGCTGCGCCTGGAATGCAACCGGCGCGTTGT
>DATICE010000139.1:0-4445 GCA_035456985.1 Burkholderiales bacterium
GCTGGTCAGCTCCTCGCGGCGATGGGCGCTGGTTCACGAGCTGCGCGGGGCACCCGAACCGGGCTTCGCCGAGCTGATCGAACGTCTTTCCCCATGCGACCTCGTGCTGATCGAGGGCTTCAAGCGCGAGCGCGTGCCGAAGCTCGAGGTCTACCGCGCCGCGACCGGCGAACCGCTGCTCCATTCGCAGGATCGCGACATCGTCGCGATCGCGGCCGACCGCCGGGTGGATACGAAGCTGCCGCAGTTCGATCTCGATGATGCGCCCGCCATCGCGGATTTCGTGTTGCGGCACGTCGGCATGAGGTAAAATATTCCCGTGATTACAGTGCTTTATTTCGCCCGGCTGCGCGAGACTCTGGGCACCGGCTCGGAGCGTATTGCGCTGCCCGCCACAGTGCACGACGTGGAGGGAGTACGCGCGCTATTGATTGCGCGGGGCGGTGAGTGGAAGAAGGTGCTTGCACCGGGCAGCCCGGTGCGCGCCGCGGTCAACCAGGCGGTGGCCGCGGGCGACACGCCGGTCGCGGATGGCGACGAGGTCGCCTTCTTCCCGCCCGTAACCGGCGGATAGGCTCAAGAGTTGCGCATGACGGTTCGAATCCAGACCGCTGACTTCGACGTGAGCGCCGAGATTGCCGCGTTGCGACGTGGCAGGCCCGCGATCGGAGCAGTGGCGAGCTTCGTCGGCGTGGTGCGCGACGTCAACGAGGGCAGCGCGGTCGCCGGAATGACGCTCGAGCACTATCCCGGAATGACGGAGAAGGCGATCGAAGAGATCGTGTCGCAGGCGCAGGCGCGCTGGAGCGTCCTCGACACGTTGGTGATCCATCGCGTCGGAAGGCTCAACCCCGCGGACCAGATCGTCCTCGTGGCGGTGGCGAGCGCGCATCGCGGCGACGCCTTCGCCGCCTGCGAATTCATCATGGATTATCTGAAGACCCGGGCACCGTTCTGGAAGAAGGAAGAAACCGGTGGCGGCGCGCGCTGGGTCGAGGCCCGCGCGTCCGATGATGTCGCGGCCGGGCGCTGGCGGTTGAAGGGCTAGCCGATGCGCCTGCGTGTGCTTGGCTGCTCGGGCAGCATCGGCGGGCAGCAGAACCGGACGACGTCGTTCCTGGTCGATCACGACATCCTGATCGACGCCGGGACCGGTGTCGGCGATCTCTCGCTCGCCGAGCTCACGCTGATCGACCACATCTTCGTCACCCACTCCCATCTCGACCACGTCAACTCGATCGCGTTCTTCCTCGACTCGGTGGGCGCGCTGCGGCCGAAACCGGTGACGGTGTACGCGACGGCTGCCACGATCGCCATCCTGAAGAAGAACCTTTTCAACTGGGACATCTGGCCGGATTTCACCGTGATCCCGACGCCCGAGCAGCCGTTCCTGCGCTATCAGGAGGTCTCGGTCGGGAAGGTGATCGCGCTCGCTGGCCGGAAAATCACCGTGCTGCCGGCGATTCATACCGTTCCCGCGGTCGGCTACCAGCTCGACAGCGGGAAGGGCAGCCTGGTATTCACCGGCGACACCGGTCCGAATGATGCGCTGTGGGAGGTGGTGAACCGGATCGCGAATCTCCGGTACCTCATCATCGAGACAGCGTATTCGGACAAGGACCGCGAGCTGGCGAAGCTCGCCCTCCATCTGTGCCCATCCATGCTCGCCGACGAGCTGGCGAAGCTGAAGCGCCCGGCCGAGATCTACATCACGCATTTAAAGCCGAGCGAAATCGAGCTGACGATGCAGGAGATCGAGGAGCTTCCCGGAAATCACCGGCCGCGCCCGCTGCAGAACAACCACGTGTTCGAGTTCTGACGCCGTTTTGCGCCGCGCCAGCGCCGCTTGCGCACCGGGCCCGCAGGACGGAGAATCCCATCTGTTTTCGGTTTCGGGATGAGCTCCAGGAGGAACGGGCTCCGCCGCCATGAAAAAAGAAGTCCCCGTTGAACAGCTTCAGTTCGGCATGTACATCTTCGAGCTCGACCGCCCGTGGACGGACACGCCGTTCAAGTTCCAGGGGTTCGTGCTCGAGGATGAGGAGCAGCTCGAGACGCTGAAGAAGTACTGCAGGAAGGTCTACGTCGATCAGGACAAGGCCCCGGAACCGGCGGATCGCTTTCCGCCCAAGACGATTCCGCCCGGCACCAAGCTCAAGCCCGACAGCGTTCTCGCGACCATCACGCGCAGGGTCACCTACGAGGAAAAAGTCAGTGTCGACGTAGAGCTGCCGGCCGCACGGACGGCGCAGGCCAGGACCGAGGTCGTGCTGAAGGACGTGTTCAGCTCGATCAGGGTCGGCAAGGTGATCGACGCGCCGCGCGTGCGCGAGGCCGTCACGAGCATGACCGACAGCGTCGTGCGCAATCCCGACGCCATGCTGCTGCTCTCCAAGCTGAAGGAGAAGAGCGACCTCACGCTCGACCGCGCGCTCGGGGTCTCCATCTATATGATCACGTTCGGCCGCTACCTGCAGTTGCCGCGCGACCAGCTCGATCTCCTCGGCATGCTGGGGCTGCTGCAGGACGTCGGAAAGGTGCGCCTGCCCGCTGGATTGCTGGAGAAGAAGGACCCATTGACCGAGGAGGAGCAGGGGCTCTGCCGGTCCCATGTCGAGCAATCGGTCGCGATCCTGAAGGAGACGGCGGGACTGCCTGCCGAGTTGCCGGCGCTGGCGTCGCTGCACCACGAGCGCTACGACGGCAGCGGCTATCCAGCGGGGCTGCGCGGCCCGGAGATCGGCTTGTTCGGCTCCATCGCCGGGCTCGTCGACTGCTTCGACGCCCTTACGCGCCCGCGCCCCTACGCCGAGGCGCTCTCGCCCTCGAACGCGCTCTCCAAGATCTATGACTGGCGCGACACGCAGTTCGACGGCTCCCTCGTCCAGCAGATGATCCAGTGCATCGGCATCTACCCGGTGGGCGCAACCGTGGAGATGAACACGGGCGAGGTCGGGATCGTGATCGCACAGAACCTGGTGCGGAGACTCCAGCCGCGCGTAATGCTGGTGCTCGATCGGAAGGGGAACCCGATCCGGCCGCAGAAGATTCTCGACCTGGTGAAGGAGCCGAAAGCGGGTCCGGACCTGCCGTACCGCATCAAGCGTACCCTTGAGAAGGGCAGCGTTGCAATCGATGCCGCCGAGTTCTTCCTCTGACGGCGGCGCGGGCGCGCCGGACCCGGCCGCCGCCGGGCAGGAGGAGCAACCGGACACCGGTCTGGGTGCGCTTGTTGCACGCCTGGCGGAGGAGTTCGGCGCCGACGTGAAGACCCTGGCGCGGGTCGCGTCGGTATTCGGCCAGGTGCGCGATCGTGCTCCGGACCTGTTTGTGCCGGCCGCGGGCGCGCTTGCTCCCGCATTCGGCAAGGTGGAATCCTCGGGCGGCGCCGATGTCGAGCCGGTGTATGGAGCGCTCCGCGAATGGGCGCTCGATGCCGAGGCCGAGCCGATCGAGCGCATGCGGCGCGATTGCCTGCGCTTCCAGAGCGCCATGATACGCGGCGCGTTCCGGTTGTATGCCGGAGACGCGGAGCGCTGCGCGGAAAGCATACTCGCGGTGCAGCGCTTCGTGTTCCTGCAGATCGCGCTACTGGCTTCGCTTTCCACGCGTAGCCCGGAAGGCGGCGGCGTGGTACGAACGCTGCCGACACCCGAGTATGCCGCGTTCATGGATATCTTCCGCACGACGATCGAGGCCCACCAGCGGGAGGACAAGCAGCTGGCGCTGCTCCTGATCCAGGTTGAGCAAGTCGAGCAGGTGGACCGCCTGCTCGGATTGCAGAGGGGCGAAGCGTTCATGCTGCGCGTCACCCGGCGCATGCGCGAAGGGGTGCTGCGCAAGCAGGACCAGCTGGGCCGCGTGAGCCGCGACCAGCTCGCGTGCCTGCTGCCGCGCATTGCCGGCGAGGGCGTGGCGATACTCGCCGCGAACAAGATCCTCGGCGCGCTCGAAGCGCCGATCGCAATCGGCGACCGCGCGTTCGGCTCCGACGCGCTGATCGGCATCGCGATGTTTCCGGAGCACGGCGCGGACCCGCAGACGCTCGTTCGCAACGGCAAGCTCGCGGTGCGCGCTGCTCGCAGGGGCGGCGAGCGCGTCGTTCTCTACGATCCGGCGCACGGCGAGAGCGAGGAAGAGAAGATGCGCTACGCGACGCGGATACGCCGCGCGCTCGAGGATGCCACGCTGCGACTCGCGTTCGAGCCGCAGCTCGATCTGCGCTCCGGCCGGATCTCCGGGCTGGAGGGCTTGCTGCGCTGGACCGACGCGGAGCTCGGCGAAGTGACGGAGGCACGGGCAATCGAGGCAGCCGAAGCCGCCGGCGTGACCCGCGAGCTGTCCTGGTGGATGTTCAACAACGGACTGCGCGAATGCGCCGGGATCGCGCGCGCCGGGCTTCAGGTCCCGCTCAGCCTCAAGATCGCGGCGGGTGGACTGCTCCA
>DATICE010000140.1:0-4392 GCA_035456985.1 Burkholderiales bacterium
GATGGGCTGCGCGTTGCGCTTGTTCGTCAGCGTCTCGTGATCGGCATGATGATGGCGCAGGGTCCAGGGGGCCTTGCCGCCGAGCACGACCTGATCGAAGCCGACCATCAGCGTTCCGGTGTAAAGGCCCTTACTCATCCAAGGCTTGAAATTGCGTGCCCGATAGAGCTCGTCGTGCAGCCAGCTGTGCCGGAACGCCTCGGGATAGGCGCTCAGTTCGTCCGCGGAGCGTTCGGCCGCGAGCGCGTCGAACGCCGCATCCGCAGCCAGCATGCCGGACTTGATCGCCGCGTGGCTGCCCTTGATACGCGAGGCGTTGAGGAACCCTGCGTCGTCGCCGACCAGGCAACCGCCCGGAAACGTCAACTTGGGCAGCGACTGGAGTCCTCCGGCGGAGATGGCGCGCGCGCCGTAGGCGAGGCGCTTGCCGCCCTCCAGAAACGGGCGGATCGCGGGGTGCGTCTTGTAGCGCTGGAATTCCTCGTACGGGCTGAGATACGGATTGCTGTAGCCGAGCCCGACGACGAAGCCGATCGAGATCTGATTGTTCTCGAGGTGATACAGAAACGATCCGCCGTAGGTGTCATGGGCAAGCGGCCAGCCTGCGGTGTGGATGACGAGCCCCCGTTGATGCATTTCCGGCCGGATTTCCCAGAGCTCCTTCAGCCCGATTCCGTAAACCTGGGGATCGGCGCCCGCGCGCAGGCGATAGCGGTCCTGCAGCTGCCTGCCGAGGTGCCCGCGGCAGCCTTCCGCAAAGAACGTGTAGCGACCCTGCAGTGCCATGCCCGGCTGGTGGGTGGCGGTCGGTTTTCCATCGCGCCCGATGCCCATGTCGCCGGTGGCGACACCGGCGACCACACCGTCATCGCCCAGCAGCACTTCCGCAGCTGCGAAGCCGGGGAAAATTTCCACGCCGAGCCCCTCGGCCTGCTTGGCGAGCCAGCGGCAGACGTTGCCGAGGCTCACCACGTGCATGCCGTGGTTCCTGAAGCACGCGGGCAGCGCAAAATCCGGCAGCTTGTATGCGCCGCGCTCGGTGAGGAACACGAAGCGGTCCTCGCTGACAGGCGCGTTGAGCGGAGCGTCGAGCTCCCGCCAGTTCGGGATGAGCTCGGTGAGCGAGCGCGGGTCCATCACCGCCCCCGACAGGATGTGCGCACCGACCTCCGAGCCTTTTTCCAGCACGCAGACGCCGACCTCATGCTGGTGCTGCGCCGCGAGTTGCTTCAAACGGATCGCGGCGGCGAGTCCCGCCGGACCCGCGCCCACAATCACGACGTCGTACTGCATCGATTCGCGATCAGCCATCGTCTTCCCGGCCGTTGCTTTCCGGCATTATAGAGGGCGCCGCGGCCGGCCTTGGGTCGAGTATCATTCGCGCCGCGGTCACGCCACTCCGCACTGCGGATTCGATGGTGCCTGGGTAATCGCTCGCGACGTAATCGCCGGCCAGGAAGAAGTTGCGCAGCGGTGTGCGCGATTCCGGGCGCCTGAGCCCGGGCGTGCAGGCGAAGGTCGCGCGCTTTTCGTCGATCACGCGATGCCATGACGGATCAGGCAGGGGCCCGAGCTGCTGCTGCAGCTCCTGGTGGACGAGGCGCGCAAGCTCGTCGTGGGCGATGTGCTGGTGCGCGCCCTCCGCGCTGATGACGGCGGCGATGACGCCGCGCTGGCCCGCGAGCGCGCCGCGATCGAACGCCCACTGCAGCAGCCCGCTGTCGAAGCCGAGCATGGGCGCCGGCAGAATTCCCTCCGCCGGATAGCCCAGGTAGACCGAGTGGATTGGCTGGTAGGCGAGTTGCTCCACCGCTTCCGCAGCTTCGGCCAGCGCCGAAATGCCGACCAGGAATGCCGCCGCATGATAGGGCGGCAGGGCACACACGATGTGACTGAATTCGTGATCGTGGCCGTCGGAGCGTACGGTAAACCCAGCGTTACTCTCATCCATCGCCGTGACGCGATGCCCGGCCCGCACGGCTCCGCCCTTCGACCGCACGTAGTCCGCGGCGGGGTCGGGGAAGAGCCGCGAGAGGTCGACCCGCGGCAGCAACAGATCGCTTGCCTCGCGGCTTCCGCCAAGACCGTCGCGAAGCACATTGAGGAAGACCTGTGCAGAGGCGGATTCAGGAGGAGTGTTGAGCGCGGAAACGCACAGCGGGAACCAGAACAGGCCCATGAGGGAGCCGCCCTGATCCTGATCTTCGAGGAGCGAAATGACCGTCGTGTCCCGCTGCAGTGTGTAGTCCCGCTGCCGCATCCGCAGCAGGAAACGCACGGCGGAGAGCCGCTCAGTAAGGGGCGCCCCACGGGCGGCCAACAGTCCGGCGAGAAGATGGAGGGGTGCCGGCAAGCCGACCGCCCTCAACGCGAAGCGGTCGTGGATACGCCAGGTGAGCGGAATTCGCAGAAGAAATCGCTCCGCATCGGCGCCGACGAGCTGCATCAGGCGCAGCGTTTCCGTGTAGGCGCCGAGCAGGATATGCAGGCCATTGTCGAGCGCGAGATCGCGGTGCTCGACCCGCCGCGCGCGACCCCCGAGGGTTTTTGCCGCCTCGAATACCGTGACCGGCACTCCACGCTCGGCGAGCGTCACAGCCGCCGCCATGCCGGCGTAGCCTCCGCCGATGACGGCAACGTTCATGAGGGGGCGTACTGCCGGAGTCTAGGCAGTTGCGGTGGCCGGTCTCGTGGCGCGCTTGCCTGCCCAGACCTTCTGGGGCACGCAGACGTGGCCTTCGAATATCCGCCGCGCGGTGCGCACCAGCGCGGCGCGGCGCAGCGTCTGCTGCTGATTCGTAAAGTCGACGTCGAGGTCGATGATGATCATGCCCTGGGGGTGCTCGATCCTGATCATGCCCTGGGGCGCCGGCGGCAGCGGAGAGATCCGGGAGGCTACCGTTCCGGGAATGGCGCAGGCCGAGGCGATGCACACCGTTCCAGTTACCGGATGCGCCTTGTGGCAGGTCTCGGGCACGAAGAAGCGCGAGGCGATGACGCCCCCGCTGCGCGGCTTGGACAGCAGGGCCATTTTCGGCACCACCGATTTCGAGATATCGCCCATGCCCATTAGCGCGCCGGCCTTGACGCGGATTGCTTCCATGCGCTTCATCAGTTCCCGGTCGGCGTCGAGCTCGACGGCGGTCTCGTGCCCGGTCTTGCCGAATGCTTCCGCGCGCATCAGCACGACGGGCATCGCGATGTCCACGCAGCTCACTTCCACGCCGTCGATGATGTCCGACGGCTTGCCGGTGGGAAGCATCTTCTTCGTGACCGATCCGATCGCGCTCCGGAAATTGAGCTTGACCGGCGCCGCGGTGCCCGGAACTCCGTCGATCGAGGCGTCGCCTTCATAATTCACCTCGCCCCCGGGCGTCTGCACGATCGCGTCAACCAGCGATTGCGTATTGACGTTGAAGATGCGCACGGTCGTCTCACCGTTTCGTGCCGGCACCAGGCCCGTTTCGATCGCGAACGGACCCACGGCCACCAGCATGTTGCCGCAATTGGGCTTGGTGTCGACGAAGGCCTCGTGGATCTGCACCTGCGCGAACAGGTAATCCACGTCCGCGTCCGGGCGCTTGGACTTGCTGATCATCGCCACCTTGCTGGTGACCGAGTGCGAGCCGCCGATGCCGTCGATCTGGATCTGGTGCGGCGAGCCCATCACCGAGAGCAGCACTGCGTCGCGCGTCGGGACGTCGGCCGGCAGATCGGAGAGCTTGAAGAACGGGCCGCGCGAGGTGCCGCCGCGCATGATCACGCAAGGGATTTTGGTCTGCATAGCGTCACTCCAACGGATCGCTTTGATTATACGACCAAAGGCGTGATTCGTGAGTCGTGATTGGTGATTCGAGTTTCCGCCGTTGCGCGCAACCTCAAAGCAAGAATCGATTCACGTTTCACGAATCACGATTCACGCCTTCTTCAGAAGGCGTAGCGCCGCAGCCCGCCGTCCACCGGCAGCACCGCGCCCGTGATGTAGCAGGCGAGAGGGGAGCAGAGAAACACGGCGAGTGCGGCAAGCTCTTCGGGCTCTCCGTAGCGGCCGACCGGGATCTCCTCGGCGGACTGCTTCGCGCGGAACTCCGGCGGGTACTTGCGGCGGATCTGCTCGCTCATGATGCGGCCCGGCGGGATGCAGTTGATGGTGATGCCGTGCTGGCCGATCTCGCGCGAGAGCCCCTTCGACCAGGCGTGGATCGCGGCCTTGGCCGGGTGCGCGGCGATCATGCGCTCGGGCTCGGACTTGCCGCTGATGTTGATGACGCGGCCCCATTTTTTCTCGATCATGCCTGGCAGCAGGGCGTGGGTCAGCTGCCGGATGCGCGTGTAGTTGAGCGTCATGGCATCCTCCCACTCCTCCTCGGGGGCGTCGATCGGCAGTGCCGG
>DATICE010000141.1:0-10305 GCA_035456985.1 Burkholderiales bacterium
TCGCCGAAATGCCGGCGGTAGGTATCCGGTATCGCATTGAGCCCGACCGCCTTCAGGAAGCGCTCATGCGGCAGCAGGACGTACTCGAAATCGACCTCGGTCAGCACGACGCCCGCCGGATCGCGGATCGCGCAGCGGATGAGCAGCGGCTCGCGCGGCGAGGCCGCCTCGCCGACCACATCGGATGAGAGCGCGAGCTCCGTGCCGAGCGTCGCGGGCGCGAGATAACGCGTGGTCGCGCTCTTGGTGAGCGGCATCAACTTGCCCGGGTTGCGCAGGATCAGGACCGTCCAGGCGGCTATGCAGTCGAGCGCGGTGAACTGGAGCCCGCCGTGCACGATCCGCGGAAATCCGGTTTGCGTTGCGCGCGGCCGGTAGTTGCCGACGAGCCTGCTCGCGTTGCCCGGGTCGCGAAAGATGCGGATCCTCAGCCCGTCCGGATTGTCCGGGCCGCAGCCGAAGCAGTTATTGCCCTTCAGCAATTCCTCGTTGAGCGCCGCCGCCATGAGACCCCTGGGCATTTCCCAAGCGACGATTCTAATCCTGCGCTGCCGCCGGCGCCGAGGACGATGACGTCGAAATCCATTTCACGGGTGACGACGGATGGGGTGAAGACGTGGCGAGTCGTCAGGTTATCATCACGCCAATGAACCGGATGAAGCCGGGATACGTGCCGCTGGAACGGGCGCTTTCAAAACTTGGGGTCGCTTCTCGTACCGTATCGCGACAGTGGATCGCGGACGGCAAGGTCAAGGTGAACGGGGTTCTCCGGAAAGACCCGCTGTTCCCGGTCGTTCCAGAGCGTGCCCGGATCGAGGTCGAAGGGACACGCGTCGCCAAGGCTGCTCACCGGACTTTCCTGCTGCACAAGCCGCGCGGCGTGATCACCACGCGTTCGGACGAAAAAGGCCGGCCGACGGTCTTTTCGCTCATTCCCGAACCCGGATTGCACCTGATCGCGGTGGGGCGACTGGATTGGGCGAGCTCCGGACTCCTGCTCCTGACCAACGATACGCGTCTCGCCCATCGGCTTACCGATCCCGGCAGCGCGATCAGCCGGACTTACCTGGTCACCGTGCGCGGCAAAGTAACAGAGGAGAGTCTGGAGCGGCTCCGAAGGGGACTGCTCGACGCGGGAGAAAATCTTCAGCCGGAAGCCGTCATCCTGCGCAAGGCGAGCGGCAAGGAGTCCCACCTGACCGTGCGGCTTACCGAAGGCAAGAACCGCGAAATCCGCCGGATGTTCGACGCGCTCTCCCACGAAGTCACGCGGCTCAAACGAGTGGCGTACGGCGCGCTGGAGCTGGGAGCGCTCCAACCGGGAAAATTCCGCGAGCTCTCCCTGGCCGAGCTCGAACGCGCATTTCCCAAGGACAAGGATGAGGGATGAAGGATGAGGGATGACCTGACAAGGCAAGGATGAAGGATGAAGGCGGAAGGATGACCTGACAAGGCAAGGATGAAGGATGAAGGCGGAAGGATGACCTGACAAGGCAAGGATGAAGGATGAATGTGGAAGGATGACCTGGTTCTTGATTCCGCACTGCGGGGGTCATCCCTCATCCCTCATCCTTCATCCTTCCGTCTTCATCCTTACGTTGTTCGGGTTCGCCGACTTTACTCTTCTTACCACGCTGACGAAGATGGATATCAGCTCGTTCGCTTCGGCCATGAGATTGCCCGCCTGGTCCTCTTGCGTGAGACCGGCATCGCATAGCAATTCGAGCCAGTAGGCCGTTTCGTCCAGCTCCTGCAGTGCGCCTTCAATCTTGCTGATAAAGTCCGCGTTCGATTTCGCTCGGCGCGCTTCGCGGTAATGTGCGCCGACTGAGGTCCCGGATCGAAGCAACTGTCTTCCCAGAACATGAGATACGGTCGAGTGGGGCAGTGTGCCGTAATGACGAACAACAGCCAGCGCAAATCGCCTCGTTCGAAGCGCCAGGTCCTCGTGCACGTGATTATTCATGACCAGCCTCTCCGGATATTCCAGAGCTAACGCTGACCGACAGAGAATGGTTGACCGACCGCTAACCAACGGCGGCCGGTCCCGGGTCATCCTTCAACAAAGCGTAAGGGTCATCCTTCATCCCTCATCCTTCATCCTTGCCTTTTGTCCGCGAGCACGCCGTCGCCGCTCAACTTGGCGGCAAACCCGGCGTGCCGCAACCGTTTCGCCACTTCATTAGGCACATCGCGCCCGCCGGCGAGCCGGTTCGGAGCGCCGGTGTAATGAAAGAGCTTGCCTTTGCGCTTGAGCACCCTCGCCAGTTGGTCATAAAAGGCTTGCGAGTAAAGCTCGCCCGCGATGCCGAAACGCGGCGGGTCGTGCAGGACCGCGTCGATCGACGCAGCGGGCAGCGTGGCGATTCTCTCGGAGATGTCAGCCTCGGTCAGCGTCAATGCGCCGCCCGCCGCGGGCGACCAGGGATTGAGGCTGCGCAGCCAGATCACGTCGGGACTCTTTTCGTAAGAAAGCACCTGCCGGGCCTGGCCCAGCAAGCACCACGCGGCGAAATAGCCCAGGCCGCCGCAGGTGTCCAGGATCACCTTGCCACGCGGTTGAATCAGGCCGACCTTGCGTTCGGCATCCTCATAGGGCGAGCCTTGCGCCGTGGCCAGCATCTTGATGCCATCGATTTCGAACGTCGGCGGCCCCCACTCCGTCGGCACCAGCTTGACCAGTGACGTCGTGAAACGCGCCACCGGCTCGAACGCCTCGCCGGTCCAGTAGTAGATGGTCCGGTCCTTGCAGGCTTCCAGCCACGGATAGCGCTTGCCCTGCCAGCTCCACCCCGCCTCGCCCACTGCGACTGTCGTCGTCGATCGCTCCAGGTCCAGCGAGCACTCAACCGCCGGTGCGCCGGCGCGCGCAGCAGCGCGCAACGTTTCGTGCACTCTTAGGGTGAGCAGCGGCCCCCTCATTCCTTCATCCGTAAAAAAACCCCGCCGAAGCGGGGTCTGGATACTGACGACCCGACTCAGTTCACTGCGAGCCTTTTCGCGGCCGCCACCGTTTTCTTCGGCAGCTTGAGTTCCAGCACGCCGTCAAGGTACTTCGCCTGGGCGGTCGCTTCGTCGACCTCATTCTCAAGCGTGAACACGCGCAGGATCTTGCCGTAATAGCGCTCGGCGCGGAGCACCGTTTCGCCGTCCTTGAAGTCTTTCTCGCGCTTCACTTCGGCGGATACCGTCACTTCGTTGCCGTCGATGGTGACGCTGATATCTTCCTTCGTGACGCCCGGCATTTCGGCGATCACGACGTACTCCTTGTCGCTCTCGGTTACGTCCATGCGGACTTGCGTCGGCGCAAGCGCACGCATCTCGCGTCCCGGCAGCCACACGGGCACGCCACGGAACACGTTCTCGAATGCTTCCTCGAGCGGATTAAAGCGTGTGATATTGAACATTTTGATCTCCTGTGAAAATCGGTGGTGCATGCCAGCGCATGCTCTGGCTCTGCTGGGTAGCTTGAGTCTTATGCCTGGTGCTTGGACTAGTGTTTGTACATTGGGGCGCCGTTGCGATTAGCAAGGCCGCGACCCCGAATAATTCACGGGTATCGTGGGGTCTGTCTCGGCCGGGTCTACTTCGAGCTAGAGACCGTGGCCGCGGCGCCGCGCGTCGTGACTACGGATCTCGACTAGCCCTGACTCAAAAAGATTTCCTGCCGCTGCGGAGGTTTTGCGCGCATACTGCCGGGGTCGAATGCGCTTTTGGGTCTGTCTGTAGTCCGTTTCCGGCTGGCATTTTCGGTCCTCTCCCACAGGTACTTTGATGCTTCGCGCACTATCGCGCGCGGCGGCTCCACATCTGGAGGACATTATGTCTACCAACGGCACCGTAAAGTTTTTCAACTCAACCAAGGGCTTCGGATTTATCCAGCCCGAGGACGGCTCGAAGGACGTGTTCGTGCATATCTCCGCGGTCGAGCTCGCGGGCCTCAGCACGTTGAGCGAGAACCAGAAAGTCTCGTTCGACTTGCAGACCGGCAAGAACGGCAAGGCCTCGGCAACCAACCTGAAAACCGTCTGATACCCCGCACCTGGCCGGCTTTCGAGACCCCGCTGCGGCGGGGTTTTTTTATGGGGTCAAGCCAGCCGTTGCCCGCCACCTGCCACGGCACTTCCTCTTCTTCCCCGTCGTTTTCCTCTTCGTCCTCGTCTTCTTCCTGCTCCTTCTTCTCCTCCTCCTCGTCCTCGTCGTCATCCTCCGGATCGCCCATCCAAGATGTCGATTTCCGCGCGGCGGGGGTCATCCTTCCGGCCTTCATCCTTCATCCCTCATCCTTCATCCTTGCCTTGCTCTAGCGGCCCCGGCCAGCCTTCACGAACTCGATCGAGGCCTGAAACAGCTCGAGATCCTTCTCATAGTCGGCCGCGTCGGCGCGGTTAATCTGTATCCATTCCCTGGAACTTGCCATGCCGGCGGGCTGAAACGGGACGATGTTGTCTCTTGCGAAATGCAGTTCGGTCGCGGTGGCGGCAGGCAGGCGCAGCCCGATGCCGCGGTCGCTGATACAGGCGAACATCCGGTCGCTGACGAAGTAGGCGTCAAGGCCGTGAATTTTCCGTGCGCTGACGCCCGGGAGCTTGAGCAGCAGAGCGTCGATCTGCGCCTTGCGGCTCGACTCGGGGGTATCGCTACTCAAGAGACATCCGCGCGGGTTGCTTAGTCAAGGGTGGCAGCGATTTTCCGGATCTCGTCCGGCATGCGCTCCCCCGCGAGCGGCGTTCGCGGCACCAGGTGCCTGCCCTTGGCGAGCGGCCCGACCAGCACGGGCTCGTAGCCGATATCGCGTATCAGGCTCGAGGCAATCGCGATCGCCTTCGCGTCGTCGCCTGCGATCGGCATGCCGAAGCGGGGCTCGCGCCGCGCGGCTTCCCCCATCCTCGTGTAGCCGACCGCGTTGAAGGCGCGCACGATGCGCGCGCCGGGCAGCAGCTCCGCCGAGGCGAGACCGGCGCCCTTCTCCTGCGCCCACTTCCCGATATCGCCGTCACGATCGGGGAACGGATTGCAGGTATCGATCACCACCTTGCCCTTGAGCAGGTCCCCCAGGTCCTTCCCCACCTTCGGCAGCGCGTGGTAGGGCACCGAGACCAGCAGCACGTCGCCGAACGCTGCGGCCTCGCGCGGAGTGCCGGCCCGGGCGTTCGGCCCGACGCTGGCCGCCAGCGCCTTGTCGTGCTCGAGATCGAGCGAGGAGAACATCACCGTGTGCCCGGCGTTGGCCCACACGCGGCCGAGCGTCCCGCCGACCCGGCCCGAGCCGACGATCCCGATCTTCATCTTTCCGGCTGAGGCGCTCGCGGCGCGCGCGGCGGCCGGCAGGCTGCTCAGGGCAAGCGTCGCTGCGGCGGCCCGGAGAAAACCGCGCCGCTTCTTGAGGGTGTGACCTGCTCTCATAAAAAATCTCCCGCTTGTCATGCCAGGCAACCCGCCTGGCCCGGTTTTGGACACGTTACGACAGCGGGGGGTTCCAGGGCAATCCCGCTTGAACACGCGCCGCGGTGGCCGGTCTTGTAAGCGGGTTGAGCCAGATCAAACTCGCAATCTCCGGCGCTCTACTACAATCACGACTAGCCCGCGAACACGAAAGAAAGAAAAGTCCACTTAGTGGTCACCCTCGGAAAGTTCAAGCTGCACTACGCCTGGGTCGTTCTCTTCGCAGCGTGCATGCTCAATATCGCGAGCCGTGCCGACCACGGCTCGTTCGGCGTTTTTGTCGAGCCGCTGGTCGAGCTCTTCGGCTGGTCGCGGGGCGACATCTCGGCTGCCTATTCCATCGCCTTCATCGTGGGACTGCCCGCCGTCGTGGTCATGGGGTGGCTCGGCGATCGCTACGGGGCCCGCTGGCTGATGATCGGGGCGGCGCTCCTCATCACCGTGGGCACCTATCTCATCGGAACCATCACCGAGCTCTGGCAGTTCTACGTCTATTACGGGTTCTTCGTCGGATCAATGGGCCACGCGGCCTTCACCGTGCTGCTGCCCGTGATCCTCACCCGCTGGTTCGATCGCCACATGGGCCTCGCGGTCGGCATCTACTGGGCGGCCATGGGCATCGGTCCCATGATCTTTGCGCCCGTGTTCCGCTGGCTGATCGAGACCCGCGGCTGGCCGCAGGCGTTCACGCTGATCGCAATCGTCGTCGGGGCAATTCTCCTCGCGTTCTCCCTCCTGATCCGGAGCAATCCGCGGGAAATGGGGCTGAAGCCCTACGGAGCGGAAAAATCGCCGAAGGAGCCGCACGCCACTTCTGCACCCGGAATGGTGACGACGGGTGTGCGCGAGATCCTGCGCAAGCGGCCGGTATGGCTCTTGATCGCCATCCACCACCTGGGCTGCGTCGGACACTCGATCATCCTCGCCCATATCGTGTCGATGGCGATCGTGCAGGGTGTGTCCGGGATGGAGGCGGCGGGGGTGCTCGGCACGGTCTCGGGCGCGTCCGCCGTCAGCCGCTTTGCTTCCGCCATCCTCGCCGCGCGCTTCGGTGGCCGCATCCTCCTGACCGCGGCGCTGATCGGCCAGAGCGCGCCGATCTTCCTCCTCTTCTTCGCGCAGGAAGCCTGGGCGTTCTACGCGTTCGCCTTGATCTTTGGTCTCTGCTACGGCGGCGAGATGGTGGGCTTCCCCATCATCAACCGCCAGCTCTTCGGCGTAGCGGCGCCGCTCGGCACGATCTATTCCTTCCAGATGGTGGGCGCCGGCACCGGCATGGCGCTGGGCGGCTGGCTGGGCGGCTTCCTCTTCGACCTCTCCGGCGCCTACACCTGGTCGGTCGCCGCCGCGATCCTCACGACCTGCATCGGCATCCCGCTGGCGCTTGCCCTGCCGCGCCACAAGAGGCCGCCTGCGGCCGGCTCCAAAGCCGTGATGAAGCCCGCGCCCGCCGCGGGGTGAAGGAAAGCGTCTCAGGCGCTGCGCGTTCTTCAGGACGCATCTTCTGGGACGCCTTTCAGGCATGCCGAGGGTCATCCCCGGACCAGCTTCACCAGATCCGCGCCCCGCACCCAGTTGATATTCGTCTTCTTTGCAAACGCCAGGGCGTTCTGAGTCATCTCGCCCGCCAGCACGTACTCGCACATCGCTGCCTCTCGCGCCTTCCCCGCAGCCACCAGTTCCTTCAAGGGCTCCACTCCCGTGCTCGACGCCTTCCACCGCTTCGCCGCCACCAGCAACAATCGGCCCGCCTTCTCCAACTCGAAATCGGCAGCGCCTTCCACGCGCTTCACGACATAGCCCTGCCGCCGGTACCCCTGCTCCAGCGCGCGGGCGAACTCCTCCCACGTCATCGCGCGCAGTGCGTCGATCGCCGCGTCAAGCCGCGCGCCGCTCGGCACGCGGAGCTGTTTCCACAGGGCCACCACCGCGATCACCATGAACGGCAACGCGGCAAAGAAGGCATAGCCCGCGCTCAAAAAGAGCCGCACCAACGCGAAGGCGCCCAGCGCGACGAGCACGCTCACCCACCACCTCGCGCGCAGCAGGATGGCGAACAGGGAGTTCTCAGGCAGCTTCATCCACGACGCTCCTGCGCCTTTCCCCACTCGATCCTCACCGCCTCGCATTCCTTCTGCAGGACCCCGGTGACGAGCTCGAAGCGGCGCCCGGTGAACTCCATGAACGACTCGACGTTGTAGCGCCCGAGGTCGGTGCGGCCGAGGCCCGCGTAGCGCCCGCCCAGCACGAGCCGCGCCACCTTCGCCTCCTGCATGGCCCAGAAGCACATCGGGCACGGCTCGATCGTCGTGTAGAGCGTCGAGCCGGAGAGATCGAGCGTCTTGAGGCGCCCGCAGGCATCGCGCAGCGCCGTGACCTCCGCGTGCGCGCTGGGATCGAAGTCGGAAAACATCGTGTTGCTGCCCGTGCCGATGATCTTGCCCTCGCGCACGATGAGGGACGCGATCGGCCGGTTGCCCGCCCGCCCCGCCGCGCGTGCCGCCTCGAGCGCCATGGCCATGTAGCGTTCATGCTCGCTCATGTTCTCTCCATTTGCCCGCCTGCGGCGAGCGCGTTTCCGCCCGCGCTGGCGCGCACGCCGGCATTGGCGTGATACTGCGCCAAGGCCGCGGCGGGCCGGCGTCCCAAGCCCCCCGGAAAGGCCGTGTTGCGAGGACTCTTATGTACGTCAGAAGGAAAATCAGGCTTTCGCACATGCTGGCCGATTCCTGGCGCGAGCTGGCAATCATCGCGATATGGTCCGTGGCGGTGGTGACGTTGTTCGAGCTGGCCGGATGGACCGCGCTCGTGATGCCCGTGCTGCCGGTGACGCTCATCGGGATCGCGGTCTCGCTCTATCTTGGCTTCAAAAGTACCTCATCCTACAACCGCTGGTGGGAAGCGCGGCAGAACTGGGGGCTGATCATCGTCTCGAGCCGGGACTGGGCGGTGCAGGTCAATTCGCTCCTCTACGACGGCCGGGCCACAGCGCCGCCCGGGATCCGCAAGGAGCTCGTCTATCGCCAGATCGGCTTCGCCTATGCCTTCGCCTATCAGTTGCGCAGAACATCGCGTTTCAAGCCCGGCAGCCATCGCAGCATTTTCGCCCGGCGGCGGCCGGTCGACGCCGCCGCCGCGCTGCTTGCGGTCCCGGAAGTCTACGAAAAATTCCTGTCTCCCGAGGAGTATGCCACCGCGCGCACGCGGAGCAATTCCGCGGCCTATGTGATCGGCAGGCAGGCCCAAAGGTTGCAGGAGCTCGCGCAGGCAGGCATGCTGGACAGCATCCGGCAGGCGGCGATGACCGAGGTGCTGAGCCGGCTGCTCGACGCGCAAGGCCGGTGCGAGCGCATCAAGAACACGCCCTTCCCCCGCCAGATAGCCCATTTCGGCACGGTCTTTACCTGGATCTTCGTGTTCCTGCTGCCGCTCGCTTTCCTGGACGTATTCGAGCGCGAAGCGGTGTCCCACAGTTTTTCCACGCTGGCGACCCATGAATTCATGTATACCCTCGTACCTTTTACGCTGCTCATATCATGGGTGTTTTTCATGATGGAGAAGATCAGCGACAGCAGCGAGGACCCGTTCGAGGGTGGCGTGCACGATGTGCCCGTCTCGGCGATATGCCGCACGATCGAGATCGACCTGAGGCAATTGCTGGGCGAGACGGACGTCCCCCCGCCGCTCGCTCCTGTCGACGACGTGCTCTACTGACCGCCGCGCGGCGTCGAGCACGGTCACCTCTTGCCCGGATAAAACTTCTCCGTGCATATGGGGTCAGAGTCACTTTTCCGGATTCCGGAAATCTTACTCTGACCCCATTTACGCACGCTAGAATAGGTCAGCCCCGCCGCGCCGCTTCGATCGCGGCAATGTCGATCTTTCCCATCTCCATCATCGCTTCGAACGCACGCTTGGCCGCCGCGCGATCGGGGTCGGAGATCGCGTCGATGAGGGCGCGTGGCGTGATCTGCCAATTCAGGCCCCACTTGTCTTTACACCACCCGCACGCGCTTTCCTGGCCGCCGTTTCCTACAATCGCGTTCCACAAGCGATCGGTTTCGGCCTGATCGTCGGTCGCGATCTGGAACGAGAACGCCTCGTTGTGCTTGAACTGCGGCCCGCCGTTGAGCCCGATGCAGGGAATGCCTGCCACGGTGAACTCGACGGTCAGGACATCGCCCTGCTTGCCGTCGGGATAGTCACCGGGTGCCCGCATCACCGCGCCCACGGAGCTATCGGGGAACGTCTTGGCGTAGAACCGGGCGGCGTCCAAAGCGGTGCCGTCGTACCACAGGCAAATCGTGTTTTTGCTGGCCATATTCGTGCTCCTATAAGGTTCAAGAGGATCCACCCTCCTGATCTTGTCGAACAGGGGCATGTGGAATCGACAGCCCCAACGACCTCATCCAAGCGGGATGTGCGCGATGGCTTCGATCTCGACCAGGATCTCCGGCGTGCCCAGTGCAGCAACCTGCACCAGCGTGGAGGCCGGGAAATCGCCCTTGAAGAATTCCTGCCGCGCGCGCCAGACCTCGGTGTTCTGCCGGATATTGACCACGTAGATCGTCACCCTCGCCACGTCGGCCATCGTGCCGCCCGCGGCCTCGACCAGGTTCCTGATCTTCGTGAAGATGATCTTCGCTTGCTCGTACTCGCCCTTGCCCTCGATGGTTTTGCCGTCGTTCGAGCGCGACACCATGCCGGAGATGAATAGAAAGTCCCCGGCGCGGATCGCGTTCGACCAGCGCCCGGGAGGCGGTTCCGCAACAGCGGGACTGGAAACGCGTGTCTTGGGCATGCTTGCTCCGTCGGAATTAGGTGAGCCTGGCCCCTTTAGTACAATCTCATATTACCTGG
>DATICE010000142.1:0-4439 GCA_035456985.1 Burkholderiales bacterium
CCCGGCGAAGGCGATAATGGCCGAGATAAATAGCTTCATAACTCCTCTAGGGATACTCTTGGGTCCGGCAGGCGTTGAACAGCAGCAATTATAGCGCCGCCGCGATCAGCGCACCGAGTAGGCCGTCAGCTCCGAAATCAGGTAGTAATCCTGCAAGAATCTGCGTCCGCTGCCTTCGTTGAATTGGACGGTCCGGAGGTAGCCGCGGGGGTCCCGGCCTCCGAGATAGCTGAAATAAATGGCAGAAGCTTCGCGACGGACAGCCTGTTTCACGGCCGGCGCGTACCATTCGTACTCCACGATCTCGCTCCGTCCCCGCGTCGTATAATCGTAGTAATCGAAATAAACGGCCCGCTTGACCCTGAGCGCGTCGAACTCCCCGGCCGGCACCTTGATCCTCTCCCAGCCGAGCACGACGCCGTCGATCCAGACCGGGAACCGCCACCCGGTCACAGGATCGGTGGCGGTCAGCCGCGCGCGCCAGGTCTTGCCCGGCGCAATCGGAAAGTCGAACGCCTGATAGGGAGGCGAATAATCGAAGGTCTGCAGGCCGTGGGCCGGGTGCTTCAGCCAGTTTCCCCCGCGGTCGTAGGTCCACGCTTCTTTCACACCGTTTGGGAGCGCAATCGTTATTTCGATGCGATCGCCGGTCACCTCCACCACCTGGTGGTGCTGGGTGCCGCGATCGAGCCCGGTGAAACCGTCGCGCACGTGATAAGTCCAGCTGTCACCGACCGACAACGTTGGCATTGCCGCGGACTCGCTTGACTGCAGGGGTGTCCCCACAGGTCGTGTCGCGCACGCGGCAACAGCCGTAACGATCGCCGCCAGGAGGAGAAACCGGATGGGAAATTCGATTGTTTTCATGGTGATCCTCCAGCCCTAGGGGCGAGGTGCAGCACCGTCGTAAACACCCGGCACAACGCGCCTATTCCCGCGCGCGCCGCGCGCCGGATCAGAACCTGTATCCGCGGTGCAAGGCGACCACCCCGGCGGCGAGATTGAAGTATTCGACGCGCTCCAGGCCCGATTGTTCCATCATGGCTTTCAGCGCCTCCTGGTCGGGATGCATGCGTATCGATTCGGCGAGGTAACGGTAGGCCGCTGCGTCGTTTGCGACCAGCTTCCCCAACCGCGGCAGCAGTCCGAACGAATACGCGTCGTAGAGCGGCCTGACCGGCGCCCACGCCTTGGAGAATTCGAGCACGACCAGGCGTCCCCCCGGCTTGAGCACCCGTCGCATCTCCGCGAGCGCCCCCTCCTTGTGCGTCATGTTGCGCAGCCCGAAGGCGACGGCTACGCAGTCGAATTGATCGGCGAGGAACGGCAGCTTCTCCGCATCGCATTGCACGAGCGGCAGCACGATGCCGGCGTCGAGCAGGCGGTTGCGGCCGTGCCGCAGCATGCCGGGATTGATATCCGTGAGCACGACTTCGCCCTGCGGCCCGACTCGACGGAAGAACAGGCGCGCGAGATCCCCCGTGCCGCCGGCAATGTCGAGCACGCGCTCCCCCGGACGCACGCCACTCGCCTCGACCGCGAAGCGCTTCCACAGCCGGTGCAGCCCCGCCGACATGAGGTCGTTCATCAAGTCGTAGCGCGGCGCAACCGAGTCAAAGACGCCCGCGACGCGCTTCGGCTTCTCGTCCTCGGGGACGGACTGGTAGCCGAAGTCGGTGGTTTTTCGTGTCACGCCTTTGCCTTGGGAGGTTCGCGGCTTGCGCCCGCTTCCTCCATGCGCCGGAGGTATTGCCGCCACATCTCGTCCTGCCGCACGCCGTAGTCGTAGAGCAGGTCCCACGAGTAGATGCCGGTGTCGTGGCCGTCCGAGAAATGAAGCTGTACCGCGTACTGGCCGACCGGCTCGATGCGCAGAATCTCCACTTCCTTCTTCCCGGTCTGCAGCACCTCCTGTCCAGGACCGTGACCGCGCACTTCCGCGGACGGCGAATAGACACGCAGGAACTCGCACGGCAGGCGGAAGGCGGCGCCGTCTGCGAACGCGATCTCGAGGACGCGCGACTTCTGGTGCAGCTTGATCTCAGTCGGCAGCGGAACGGACTTGGTGAGCCCGGCCATGAGCACCCCCGGAGGGATGCATCATAACCGATCACACGACCACGATGGTTCCGCGGTCGAAATCGCCGCCTTTTTCGAGGAGATTGAGGAGCTTCGCGACCTGTTTGCGGTCGGAGAAAACTTCCACGAAGCGCCCGCTCTGGAACCAGCCTGCGGGGAGGATCAGCGTCGCCGGCGTGGCGGGGGTCGCGACCTCGGGCAGCAGCAGCGCGCGTTCGTAGCGCCCGTTGCCGCCCGGGGCGAAGTTCGATGGCCGCACCGAGATCGCCTGCGGCGTGCCGGGGAAGAGGCGCACGCCGCAGCAGATCTCGCCGTTCTCCTCCATCCGCAGCCACTGAACCATCCCGACGTGAAAATGCCGTCCACCGGCCCGGCGCACCGCCAGTAGCTGGTTGTGGCTCACGCGCCCTCTGCCTTCGGTCTCGCGGTGCATGCACATGAATCCGGAGGCGCTGTGGTTGATGATCTGCCACGACTCGAGCGACTGGGGACTGCCCGCAGCCGTGCCGGTCTCGTGCTCGGGCCGGGTAATGTAACCGTAGGTGTCGAGGTCCTGCTTCTCGCGCGAGGAGAGATCGCCCGGCTGCCGGAATTCGCGGCCGCCGCCGACGTGGAGGTGCGCGCCTACCAGGCTGAAGCACACCCGGGCCGGCTCCTCGCCTTCGGACCGGTCCTCGGTGCGCGCCGTGCCGGCGCGGCACCATTGCACGTACAGAACCATCAGCAGGTTCTCGCATCCGGGCTGCCGCGCGTCCTCCCCGAGCCCCAGCTGCCCCGGCGACTGCCCCTGCTTGAGCAGGTTAATGGTCTGGCGCAGCGTTTTCGAAAGCTGCTCGAGATCGAGGTAACGATAGTGCGGCTGGGGCTCCAGGGCTGCCCCGACCGTCACGCTGCTCGAACCTGTCAGATCAACTGCGAGCGAGGGAATCGGGCTGGTCGGCAGCGGCTGCGTGGCAAGCCCGATGAGATTCGCCCAGCGCTCGAGCCAGCGTGAGACGAACGCCATCTGGCGTACCGACAGCGCGAACGGATTGGCGAGATACGCGAGCAGCACCTGGACATAGCTCTCCGCGCAGCTCGAATCAGGATCGCGCTGGGCGAAGCTGTCCTGGACGCGGATGCGAGCGAAGCCGTGACTCTCGGCGAACGAATACATCTCGTGCAGCGCGCGCCACAACTTTCCCGGCGGCTGGCGATAGATGCGGTAGTAGTCGTGCAGGGTGCTTCCGAGCAGACGCAGGCAGCGCATGGTGATCAACGCCGCGTGCGGCGCGATCGCCAGATCGCCCTCGCGGTAAGCCCTCAGGCATTGCTGGTAGTTCAGGCTCATTTCCTGCCACAGCACGATGACGTTGTTCCACACGACCGTCTCGCCCTCCTCGAGCGGCAGCGGCCGGCCGGCATAGCGCTTGGAGGACTCGCCCTGCACGAAGTGCACCGGCTCGCGCAGCGCCTCGAGGATTTTCAGGCGCTCGAGAGGGGCGATGTGCGTCGAACCGAGGCTCGCGAGCTGGCCGGTGAGGGCCTGCTGGGTCAGCTGGACGTTAGTCAGCGTCAACTGCTCGATCCAGCGCTTGCAGCTCGCGCTGTCGGTGAACTGCAACGGGGTCGAGGTGGTCGCGGACGTCTGGATGATCATGAGGCGAGTTTCCTGTTGCACACGCTCAGGCCTGTCTTGTTCCCCCGGAGTCGATGACACTGGCCCGGCGTTACCCCGCCGCAGCCGCGCCGACCTCTAGGGGAGGTCGCGGCAACCGGCGAGTAGCGCACCGCTCCGGAAAAGAGGCTAGCCCAACCGCAATTAGAGGGCATGTGAACTAGATCACCCAGGTCCAAAAAGCGCCGGAACTGCCGGAATAAATTCACGTTTTGCGCCAGCTTAGAGCCGCTCCCGCCGTTGCGCAAGTGCTTTCTTGACCAACCTGAAATACTGGCACTTTTTCGCTATGCGAGGGATGCGATCACCACGTAACGGGCGAGCTTTCCCAACCCCATGAACAGCGCGGACCGCCAGGGATTGAGCCGCAGCCACCCGGCAGCGACGCAAAGCGGGTCCCCGATGATCGGAACCCATGACAGCAGCAGCGCGGGGCTGCCGTACTTCTGAACGGCCGCGAGACCGGGCAGCTCCTTTTTCTGCGGGATGATGCGGCCGATCAAATAGGAGGACATACCCCCGAGCGTGTTGCCCAGCGTGGCGAGGCCGAGCGCGGGCCAGTATTGATCGGAATGGAGCTTGAGCACGCCGTAGAGCACTGCCTCCGAGCCGCCCGGAAGCAGTGTCGCCGCGAGAAAGCTGGCGGCGAACAGCGCCCAGAGGCTTGCGTCCTCGCTCACGCCTTTACCAGGGTGTCCTTGAG
>DATICE010000143.1:0-4410 GCA_035456985.1 Burkholderiales bacterium
TTGCAGGACTGCTGGTTGTATTCGCGACGATCCTGGGTACGGTGCCGACGAGCGTGGAGGCGGCGGTCAAGCGACTCATTTTCGCCTCGGCGGGGTTCCACGAAAGCAACCGCTACTGGACCATCGCCCGGCCCGACCATCTCCAGTTCGAGCCCTTCTGGGAGACGCTGGTCGGCATCGATCCCAAGACCGGCGACTACATTCCGGCGCTGGCGACGAAGTGGGAGATCAGCCCCGACTACAAGGAGTGGACCTTCCATCTGCGAAAGGGTGTCCAGTTCCAGCACGGCTTCGGGGAGTTCACGTCCGCCGATGTGAAGCACAACCACGCGTTGCTGCTGCGCAAGGATTCGACGGCGACGCTGGCCCCGTTCTGGAGAACGGTCGAGGAGATCAGGACGCCCGACAAGTACACCGTCGTCTTCCGCTTCAAGAGCGCGGCAATGCCGACCAGTATGTTTGCGTTTTCGCGCTCCGGCGATCTGCGCATGAGCAGCAAGGCGCAGTGGGACAAGGAGGGTATCGAAGGCCTCGACAAGCGGCCCTCCGGAACCGGCCCGTTCGAGTACGCGGGGCGGCAGACGGGCCTTAACATCCTGTTCAAGCGCAATGACAAGCACTGGTCCCGCAGGAAGGTCGAGTTCGAGGAGCTGGAGTTCCGGATCGCCCGCGAGGAAGCCACGCGTCTCGCCCTGCTGCTCTCCGGCGATGTCCACATCGGCGACCTGCCGCGCGAGCTGCACAAGGACGCGCTCGCCAAGGGTCTCAGGCGCTTCCAGTCCTCGCTGGCGGTTGACTGGGTTTCGGTGTACCTGGGCGGCCAGTGGCACATCACGGGAGACAAGGATTTCGATCCGAAAGGCCCGTTTGTCGACAAGAGGGTGCGCCAGGCTCTGAACATGGCCATCAACCGGAAGGAGATGTTGAACACGGTGTTCGCCGGCCGGGCGGACCTCGCGTATGTTTCGCTGTATGTGCCCACCTCCGAGGGCTGGAATCCGAAGTGGGAGAGCCGGTTCAACGAGCTCTATGCGTTTAACCCCGAGAAGGCGAAGCAGCTGCTGAAGGAAGCGGGTTACGGTCCCGGAAAACCTCTCAAGTTCCAGATCTGGGCGTTCACTGAGCCGGGCGAGTCGGAAGGCCCGGCGATTGCCGACGCGCTCGCGATCTACTTCAGGAACGTCGGGGTCCAGGCCGAGGTGCAGATGCACGACTGGGCCAAGATCCGGACGGCGTATCGCAAGAAGCAGAGCAAGACTTTCATGTGGCCGAACATCATTGGCTGGCGTCCGTCCGACCAGGGCATCCGGAACTTCTATTACAGCAAGGGCAACAACCACCACTACGAGGACGACTTCCTCGAGAAGACGTTCAACGAGGTGCAGAAGTCGACGGATGCCAAGCAACGGAATCAGTTGATGATGGCAATCGGCGATCACCTCCAGGAGGTGTACGCTGACATCCCGCTCTTCTGGTTCCGGAACGAGGTTTTCGCGAACCCGAAGGTCGTCGCGGATTGGGTTTACCCGGGTCCCGCCGCCGGCCGCTCGTCGCATTTCGAGCTCATCAAGCTCGTCAAGTAAGCGCGCATCGCAGCGAGGGGAAGAGGCAACTCTTCCCCTCGCTTCTGTTCCAGCACGTATAGAATTGCAGGAATTGAAGCAGGGGGCGCAATGCGCGTGGATTTCGGCGGGATCGGGGCAGGATAGGCGCATGTCGCGGCGGATCGGCGACGTGATCCTGGAGGTGGAGGACTTACACACCTATTGCTTCTCCCGCTTCGGCACCGTAAAAGCGGTGGATGGGGTGAGCTTTTCGTTGCGCCAGGGAGAAGTGCTGGGCATCGTGGGCGAGTCGGGCTGCGGGAAAACCATGACGGCGCTCTCGCTGCTGAAACTCATCCCGCGGCCGGCGGCCCGCATCGTCAAGGGAGCGATCCGGCTCGAAGGCGAGGATCTCGTCCCGAAATCCGAGCAGGAGATGCGGCAGATCCGTGGCCGCCGCATTTCCATGATCCTGCAGGATCCGCAGACCTCTCTCAATCCGGTGTTCACGGTCGGCAACCAGTTGATCGAGTCGATCGAGATTCAGCACGCCGACGAAGGCAGGTCAACGCTCGTGCAGCGGGCGGTCGAGGGCCTGAAGCAGGTCAAGGTCGCGGCTCCCGAGCGGCGGGTCACTGACTACCCGCACCAGATCAGCGGCGGCATGAAGCAGCGCGTGGTCGGCGCGATCGCCATCTCCTGCGAGCCCAAGATCATCATCGCCGACGAGCCGACCACCTCGCTCGATGTCACCATACAGGCGCAGTACCTGCGCCTGCTCCGCGAAATTCAGGAAGCGACGAACCTCGCGCTCATCTTCATTACGCACGACTTCGGCATCGTCGCGAAAATGTGCGATCGCGTGCTGGTAATGTATGCGGGCCGCGTTGTGGAAAGCGGATCGGTGCGGGACATCTTCAATCATCCGTCGCATCCCTACACCCAGGCGCTGCTGAACTCGGTGCCCAGCATGGACGATGATGTGGAGCACCTTTACTCGATCGAAGGCCAGCCTCCCGCCCTGTGGGACCTGCCCGAGGGGTGCCGGTTTGCTCCCCGGTGTGCGCACGCCGATGATCGCTGCCGGCGCGAGTATCCCCGACCGGTTACCGTCGGCAACAGCCACATCGCAAGCTGCTGGAAAGCGGGACACGTATGACGACCACACCGGTCCTCGAGGCCAGGGCGCTGAAGAAGCACTTTCCCGTCAACAGGGGCATTCTGTGGACGAAGGTGATGGGCTGGGTTCAGGCCGTGGACGGCATCAGTTTCTCGATTCCTCAGGGCGAGACGCTGGCGCTCGTCGGCGAGTCGGGCTGCGGCAAGACGACGACCGCAAAGCTTGTGCTGCGCCTGGAAGAGCCGACGTCCGGTGAGGTTCTTGCCGAGGGCAAGAATGTGCATACGTTGAGCGGCGACGACCTGCGGCATTACCGCACGACGGTCCAGGCGGTGTTCCAGGATCCCTGGTCCTCTCTCAGCCCTCGCATGCGCGTGCGGGATATCGTGGCCGAGCCGCTCGTCGTCAATCAGACGGTTTCCGACAAGGAGGTGAAGGATCGCGTCGCCGAGGTGCTGGCTTCTGTCGGCCTGCGCCCGCAGCAGGCCAACTTCTACCCCCATGAGTTCAGCGGCGGGCAGCGTCAGCGCATCGCTGTGGCGAGTGCCCTGGTGTCGAAGCCGAAGCTCATCATTCTGGACGAGCCGGTGTCGGCCCTGGACGTTTCGATCCGGGCGCAGATCATGAACCTGCTGGTGAATCTCCAGAGCAAGTACAACGTGAGCTATCTCCTCATCGCCCACCACCTGGCGACGACCCGCTACATGGCAGGCGAGGTTGCGGTCATGTACCTGGGCAAGATCGTCGAGAAGGCTAAAACGAAGGACCTCTTCAGCAATCCGCTGCATCCCTATACGAAAGCGCTGTTCTCGGCGGCTTTGCCGGATCACCCGGACGAGCAGCGCGAGGAGATTATCCTGACTGGAGAGGTCCCGTCGCCCATCAACCCGCCCTCAGGGTGCCGCTTCCATCCCCGCTGCCCGTTCGTCAGGCCCGAGTGCTCCAAGATCGTGCCGGTCGAAAAGGAGATCTCGCGCGGCCACATGGTGGCGTGCCACTTGTACTAAGGCAGAAGTCAGAACGCAGAAGTCAGAAGGATCTCTCATCCTCCCGCGGTCAACGAGCGCGGCTGTGGCGCGCAGCAAGATAGAGCCGTGCGCGTGCGGCAGAATCGTCGGCGTTGAGGTAAATGCCATCGCGCATGGCCGCCAGGTGCCTTGCCCGTTCCCGGGCAATGGCGGCGCTTAGCGCGCTGTACTCAGGTTCCGGTGCGTCGGTGCCACCGCGTGCGCCGCGCCATCGCGACCAGCGCGCGCCCCAGTCGTCGGGGAGCGGCGCCCTGCGTGCCACCACCTCGGCCACCAGGAAAATCAGGGCCGCCAAAATATACGGCCACCAGACCCGCGACAGCGGGCCGGACGCTTCCGGCGGGAGCGCGGTCACGGCGCTCAGGCTGGCACCGGAGAGCGGGAGCGTGCGGCCACCGGCAATGCGGGCGATGTCACGCAACAGTCGTCGATCCACGCCCAGGTCGAGATACTCCGAGGAGTATGGAACCGCCAGTCCAAAGGTCCTGGGGCCCACCTGCATCTCACCGGCACGCCCGGTGAGGGTGATGGTGTAGCGCCCGGCGCGAGGCACCCACAATTCACCACGATAGCGCCCCGGCGCGATCTGCTCGAGCTCAACGCGCCGGGCAAGCCGGGACGGGTCCACCACGGAGGCTTCCAGCTTGAGACCGTTGATGAAACGATCGTCCCGGTCCAGCACGTCCACGCTCATCTCGCCACGCTGTCCGCGCCACTG
>DATICE010000144.1:0-10826 GCA_035456985.1 Burkholderiales bacterium
TGCACGCGATAGCGCCCGAGGTCGCACAGCAATGGAAGCGCAACCAGGTCTACGCGCGAGGCACTATCGGCAGGCTGATGGAGCCGGTTTACGCCGTGTTCCAACCCGCGATGACCGTCGCCCAGACTGTCGAGAAGCTGCGGGCGCTGATCAAGGTCGCGTTCATCACCTATGGCTACGTGACCGACGAGGCCGGCAAGCTGCGCGGCCTCATTACCATGCGCGATCTGCTGTTCGCGCCTGATGACGCGCAGCTCGAAACGCTGATGCTGCGCCGGGTGTTCACCCTCAAGCCCGAGACGCGCCTCAATGAGGCGATGAAGTCGGTGCTCGAGCGCCATTACCCGGTCTATCCGGTCTGCGACGCGAGCGGATTGCTGATCGGGCTGGTGCGCGGGCAGGCGATGTTCGAGGAGCAGGCGATCGAGATCACCGCCCAGGTCGGCTCCCTGGTGGGCGTCGAGAAGGAGGAGCGCCTCGCCACACCGCTTAGCCAGAGCTTCAAGTTCCGCCATCCATGGCTCCAGTTGAACCTGCTCACCGCGTTCGTCGCCGGCGCGGTGGTCGCTGTCTTCCAGGGCACGGTGGATCGCCTGGTAATTCTGGCTGTGTTCCTGCCTGTCCTGGCGGGACAGTCCGGCAATACCGGCTGCCAGGCGCTTGCAGTAACGCTGCGTGGCATCACGCTCGGCGAACTCAAGGCGGGCAAGGAGCGGGAACTGGTGGCGAAGGAGGCGCGGCTCGGGCTCTACAACGGCGTTGTCACCGGTCTCGTCGCGGGTCTCGGCATGCTGGTAATGGCGATTCTGCAGGAGAATCCGCACGCCCTTGAGCTCGGGCTCGTGGTATGGGCCGCGCTCATCGGCGCATGCGTGACGAGCGGCGTTTGCGGGGCGCTGATCCCGATCCTGCTGAAGCGCTTCGGCTTCGATCCCGCCACCGCTTCCAGCATCTTTCTCACCACCGCGACCGACGTGGTCAGCATGGGCATGCTGCTCGGGCTTGCCGCGCTCTTCATCCGCTGATTCATAAGGGAAATCAGCCTGAAGTGACCGCTAACTTCAGGCCCGATTCCGGCCCCTTTTCGGACTCTTCTGACGCCAGGCTTACCGCGTCAGGCTACGGCCTTGCTCCTAGTCTTCGCTTTGGCCTGCGCAGCCTTGGCGTGCATGGCGGCATACGCCGCGTGCGCAGCGGCCTCCGCGTCGCCGACGTGCACGGGATAGCCCAGGTCTTCGAGCACCGAGCCGAGCGCGGACAGGCATAGCATCACGTTGTCCGGCCGGCAGGAGTAGCCGAGCAGCCCGAAGCGCCAGATCTTGCCGGCAAGCGGCCCGAGCCCGGCGCCGATTTCGAGGTTGAACTCGGTCAGCAGCGTGCGGCGGACCTTCGCCTCCTCCACCCCCTCGGGACAGAGCACGGCGTTCATCTGCGGCAGCTGGTGCTCCGGCTTCACCAGGAACTTGAGGCCCATCGCTTCCAGCCCGGCCTTCAACGCCGTATGGTGGCGCCGGTGCCGAGCCCAGCTGTTCTCAAGGCCTTCCTCGTGGATCAGCAGCAACGCCTCGTGCAACGCAAAGAGCGCGTTGGTCGGCGCGGTGTGATGGTAGGTGCGGGTCGTCGCGCCCCAGTAGCCGAGCAGCAGGTTCATGTCCATGAACCAGGAATGGATCTTGTCCTTGCGCGCTTTCACATACTCGACCACGCGCTCGGAGAACGACACTGGCGAAAGCCCCGGCGTGCACGACAGGCACTTCTGGCTGGCCGAGTAGATCGCATCGACGTCCCATTCGTCCACCAGCACCGGCGTGCCGCCCAGAGAGGTCACGGCGTCCACGATGGTGAGCGCGTCATGCCGGTGCGCGATCTCGACCAGCGCTTTCGCATCCGATTGCACGCCGGTGGAGGTCTCCGCGTGCACGAAAGCTACTAGGCGCGCGTCGCGATTCTTCTTCAGCGCGTCCTCGAGCTTGTTGGGATCCACCGGCTCGCCCCACTTGTCTTCCACCACTACCGGGATGCCGCCCATGCGCTCGACGTTTTCGATCATGCGCCCGCCGAAGACGCCGTTACGGCACACGATCACCTTGTCGCCGGGCGCGACCAGATTGACGAAGCAGTACTCCATGCCTACCGAACCCGGACCGGAGATCGGGAAGGTCAGCGGGTTCTTCGTCTGGTAGACGTAGCGCAGCAGCGCCTTCAGCTCCTCCATCATCTCGATGAAGACGGGGTCGAGGTAGCCGATCGCAGGCTGGCTCATGGTGGTGAGCACGCGCGGGTGGATCTCGGTCGGTCCCGGGCCCATCAGCGTGCGCTGCGGCGGGTGGAAGGAAGTGATGCGTTTGGCGGGCGCGTAATCGCTCATGATGTCTTTCCCTGTGAGAGGCGAACCGAACAGGCTTTCTCCGTCCGGCCGCGATTTGAGCTTCAACGGCTTGCGGGTATTCGCCTCGTTGAGGACCTCGACCGCGGCAACGCTGCCCGAGGTCAGCGCCTCCACTTCCATCGCCCAGCGCGCGGGCACGTAGCCGGACTTCACCCAGTTGCTGACCACCGCGCGGTCGAGGCGCAGCCGGCGCGCGACTTCGGCCTGGCTGCCGAAGAGAGCGACGAGGCGTTCCGCGCAGTTCATGGTGAGCAAGAGACTAGCATGACAAGATTATTTTGACAAAATGCACACGACAAATGATTCTCACTTCCAATCCGGATACATTGGGAAATCGGTACTACTTTTGTTTAAATTCAGTGGCTTACAGACCTGAATCGGTCCCAACGCGACTGGGTGGCAGGCGGTCAAAATCGAATGCGTCGGGGTCCAGGAGGTGGGAGGGGCGAACGTGTTTCAAACTGTTCAGCATGGTCTCGACGCGTCCAGGATGGCGCTTCTCCCAATCGCGTAAAAGCGCCTTCATCTCGTTCCTCTTCAGATTCTCCTGCGAGCCACACAGGTTGCAGGGGATGATCGGGAACTGCTTCAGTTCTGCATATGCGGCGAGATCGGTCTCCTCGCAATAGATCAGGGGCCGGATCACGACGTGCCGGCCGTCGTCGGAACGCAGCTTCGGCGGCATGGCTTTCAACTGCCCGCCATAAAAGAGGTTGAGCAGAAAAGTCTCGAGACCATCGTCGCGGTGGTGGCCGAGGGCGATCTTGGTCGCCCCGAGCTCGCCCGCAACCCGGTAGAGCACGCCGCGGCGCAACCGCGAGCACAGCGAGCACATCGTCTTCCCTTCCGGGATCAGCCGCTTCACCGTGCTGTAGGTGTCCTGCGCCTCGATACGAAACGGCACCCCCAGGCGCGTGAGATAGTCCGGGAGCACTTCTGCCGGAAAGCCAGGCTGCTTCTGGTCGAGGTTCACCGCGACGATCTCGAAGCGGATCGGCGCGTGGCTCCGCAGATACAGGAGGACGTCGAGCAGCGCATAGCTGTCCTTGCCGCCCGAAACGCACACCATCACCTTGTCGCCGTCGGTGATCATGCCGTAGTCGGCGATCGCCTCGCCGGCGAGCCGGCGCAGGCGCTTCGTCAGCTTGTTCGCTTCGTACGATTCCTTGCGCTCGCGTGTGCTGCGGGGTATTACGCGTATTGCGGGGGTATCCATTTGTTCCGTCCGATGGTGCGCGATATCAAAGGCTGACGCTCCGCCCTCCGTCTACCGCGATGATCTGGCCGGTGATGTACGGGGCGTCCGCGAGGAGAAATTGTACTGCGCGAGCGATGTCGTCGGGCTCGCCGATGCGCTTCAACGCGGTCTGGCTGATGATGCGCTGGCGTGACACATCATCCCGCCACGTCTCGTCCTCCGGCCACAGGATGGTGCCGGGAGCAATCCCGTTCACCCGCACTTCGGGGCCGAGGTCGCGCGCGAGCGCGCGCGTAAGCGCCGCCAGCCCCCCCTTCGCAGCGGTATAGACGACGTGGTTCCTCATCGGCAGCTCCGCGTGAATGTCGATCAGGTTCACGATGCAGCCGTGGTTCTTCCTCAGCTCGGGCGCCGCAGCCTGTGCGAGAAACAGCGGAGCCTTGAGATTGGTCCCGATGAGATCGTCCCACGCCTGCTCGGTGATCTCGCCGATCGCGGTAGCGAAGAAGCTCGATGCATTGTTGACGAGCGCGTCGAGCCGGCCGAAATGCCTGAGCGCCGCCTTGATGAGCTGCGAGCCGGCTGCAACCTTGAGGAGATCGGCCTGCGCCACCGCCACCGAGTCGGGGCGCTGCGCGTTGAGCTCCACCTGCAGCGCGCGCGCCTCCAGCGCCGCGGAACGGTAATGCAGCAACACGCCGGCGCCTGCGGCGTGCAGGCGCCGGCAGATCGCGGCGCCGACGCGCTTCGCGCCGCCGGTGACCAGCACCGCCTTCCCTTGAAGTGACTGTTCCATGCGTGGTTCGCGTCCCGATTTCAGCGTGTAGAATTGTAGTCCATTCCCTGTGATTTCCCGGTTGGCCACGGCCTCGCATCCCGAGCAACTCCCCGCGCCATCCCCGGAAGCGGCCGCCTCGAGCGAGAAGCTCGCGCGGCACATCGCCGGCGAGATCCGGCGTGGTGGCGGCTGGATCCCGTTCGCGCGTTACATGGAGCTCGCGCTCTACGCGCCCGGGCTGGGCTATTACATGGCCGGCGCCCGCAAGCTCGGGCGCGACGGCGATTTCGTCACCGCGCCCGAAATCTCCCGGCTCTACGGCCGCGCCCTGGCGCGGCAGGTCGCGCAGCTCGCGGGGCTCGGCTTGCGCGAAATCCTCGAAATCGGGGCCGGTAGCGGAGCGCTCGCCGCTGATCTCCTCTCCGAACTCGAGCGGCTGGGCTGCCCCCCGGAACGGTACCTGATCCTTGAACTCTCCCCCGACCTGCGCGACCGCAGCAGGGACACGCTCGCCGCGCGCGCGCCGCGGCTGCTCGAGCGGGTGGCCTGGCTGAGCCGGCTGCCGCCGTCTTTCGAGGGCGTCGTCCTCGGCAACGAGGTGCTCGATGCCATGCCGGTGCACGTATTCGAGCGGCAAGGCGCGCGCATCGTCGAGCTGGGCGTGACGCTCAGCGGCGGGCACTTCAAGTGGGCGCCGCGGGACCCGGGACCGGCTCCGGCCGAACCGGACCCGGCGTGTTTTCCGGCGGACGGCTACCGCAGCGAGATCCAGTACATCGCAGGCGCGTTCGTCAGGAGCGTGGGTGAGGCTCTCGCGCGCGGCGTGGCGCTATTCGTCGATTACGGCTTTCCGCGCCATGAGTACTATCATGCGCAGCGCGCCCGCGGGACATTGATGTGCCATTACCGGCACCGCGCGCACGACGATCCGTTCTTCCTGCCCGGCCTGCAGGACATGACCGCGCACCTCGATTTCTCGGCCGTCGTGCAGGCGGGACGGGAGGGCGGACTCGAACTTCTCGGTTACACCAGCCAGGCGCAGTTCCTGGTCAACTGCGGCATCACCGGGATCCTCGCGGAGACACCGGCGAGCGACGCCGCGGCCTACGCGCCGCTCGCGGCGCAGGCACACCAGCTGCTGTCGCCCGCGGAAATGGGCGAGCTGTTCAAGGTGATCGCCCTCGGGAAGGACGTGACCGCTCCGTTGCTTGGCTTCACGCAAGGCGACCGGTCTCACACGCTATGAACCTGTGACTCGCGGCTGGTGGCTCGTGGCCGGTCAATTTAGAATTCAACACATGCCCGGCTGGAAACTCCTGCGGCGCCTCCTTGGCGCGCTCGCGCTAGGTTGTGCAGGGCTCGCGGCGGCGGCGGAGCCCCGCGGTGCCACCCCCCCTCAATTCCCTCCCTTTGATAAAGGGGGGATGGATGGGGGGGTTGCGCGCGCCCAGTACCTCTGGTCGCAGACCCCCCACGGCAAGATGCTTGAACGCATCCTGCCGCGCGCGGTCGAGCCGCACCAGCTGCCCGAGCCGCGCTCCGAGGGAGCACGCCTCGCCGCGCGCTATTGCGTTCAGTGCCATTACCTGCCGAGCCCGCAGATGCATACGCCCAACAAGTGGACCACCATCGTCGTGCGCATGGTGTGGCGCATGCAGGGGCAGGGCAACATGGGCACGCTCATGAAGGAGATGATGGACAACGTGGAAGCGCCGAGCGAACAGGAGACCGGGCTGCTCGTCGCCTACCTGAAAAAACACGGGCAGCGGGAAATGGACCCCCGCCACCCCGCCCTCAAGTCCGAAGCCGGAAAGATGTTCAGCATCGCCTGCACGCAGTGCCACGCCCTGCCGGACCCCCGCCGCCACACCCGGAGCGAGTGGCCCGGCGTCGTCGAGCGCATGAAGGAGCACATGGCGTGGACGAACACGGTGGTCGGTGCCGACGCCCTCAAGACCACGCCGGTTCTCGACACGACGGAGATCGTGCGGTTCCTGCAACGCCACGCCCGGGCGGAATCCAAGAGCAAATGAAAGCGATGTTGCTGGAGGCGCCGGGGACGGCGCTGAAGCTCGTCGAGTTTCCCTCGCCGCGGCCGGGTCGCGGGCAGCTACTGATCAAGGTCCGCGCCTGCGGCGTCTGCCGGACCGACCTCCATGTCGTCGACGGCGAGCTCGCCCGGGGCAAGCTCCCGATCGTTCCCGGCCACGAAATCGTAGGCACGGTGGTCGAGCTCGGGGCAGGCGTGGAGCGCTTTGCGATCGGCGAGCGCGTGGGCGTGCCGTGGCTCGGCTCGACCTGCGGCAGGTGCGGCTATTGCTCGAGCGCGCGCGAGAACTTATGCGATGCGGCGCGCTTTACGGGCTATCACCTCGACGGCGGCTACGCGGAGTACACGATCGCCGACCACCGCTACTGCTTCGCGATGCCAAAGGAGTACGACGACGCGGCGGCTGCGCCTCTCCTCTGCGCGGGCCTGATTGGCTACCGCGCTCTGGTCATGGCGGGCGATGCGAAGCGCCTCGGCATTTACGGCTTTGGCGCGGCAGCGCACATCGTGGCGCAGGTCGCACGCCACCAGGGCCGGCGGCTGTTCGCGTTCTCGCGGCCTGGCGACACCCAAGCGCAACGCTTCGCGCGCGATCTGGGAGCGGAGTGGACGGGGGATTCAACAGTGCGGCCGCCCGAAGCGCTCGACGCGGCGATCATCTTCGCGCCGGTGGGGCCGCTCGTCGTTGCCGCGCTCCGCGCCACCGCGAAGGGCGGCACCGTGGTCTGCGCCGGCATCCACATGAGCGACATCCCGGCGTTTCCCTACGAGATCCTGTGGGGCGAACGCGTCGTGCGCTCGGTCGCAAACCTCACCCGGCGCGACGGCGAGGAATTCCTCGCCCTGGCGCCGAGAGTCCCGGTCAAGACGAGCGTGGAGATCCTGCGGCTCGATCAGGCGAACGAAGCGCTGTCACGACTGCGGGAGGGGCGCATCACCGGCGCCGCCGTGCTCGTGCCCTAGCGCTTTGGAAGGGGCGCGGCTTGATCGACGGCGCGTCCGGCGATTCGCTCGCGGATTTGCGGCCGGTATTGCAGGCATCCCGGGCCGAATCCGAAGCACGCATCCCCGTCGTAGGACGGCCGCGAGCGATAGCAGTCGACGCATTGCCGCGCGACGCCGATGCCGCCCGTAAGGATCGGTCCCAGCACTGCCAGCTTGAACATGGTGGCCTCCGCTTCGCGCGCGAGCCGCTCGCGCGCCAACGGGAATAGTCTAGGCGTTGGAACCGGGGCCGGCCTTGATCTGCGTCAAATCAGCGCAGCGTTGAGACCGCCCATGGGATCACGATCGCCCCGATCACCCCGTGCAATCCCATCGCGAGCCCGGCATAGGCCCCCGCTTCGGGGTGCACGCTGAACGCCCGGGAGGTCCCGATTCCATGCGCGGCAACCCCGATCGCGAAGCCGCGCTGCCACCATTCGCGGCACCGCACCGCGTCGAGCACGAACCGGCCAAGTGCCGCGCCGAGGATGCCGGTCGTGACCGTGAACACCGCCGTCAGCGTGGGAGAGGCGTCGATGCGCTCGGCCACGCCCATCGCGATCGGAGCCGTGAGCGACTTGGCATAGAGACCGCCGACGATCGTTTCGTCCGCACCGAACAGACGTGCAAGCAAGACAGCGCTTACGATCGAGGTCGCTCCGCCGCCGAGGAGCGCGGCGCCGAGCGGCAGCAGGCGCCCGCGCAGCGACGGCAGGCCCTTGTAGATCGGCACTGCGAGCGACACGGTCGCCGTGCCGAGCAGGAAGTGCACGAACTGCGCGCCCTCGAAGTAGGTCGCATAGGGCATGTCGAGCGCGGCGAGGGCGAGGGTGATCAGCGTGACGGCGATCAGCACCGGATTCGCGAGCGGGTTCAGCTGCGTGCGCTCGTAGATCACCACCCCGATCTGGTAGGCCGCAAGTGTCAGGATCAGCGCGAGCAGCGGACTGCCCGAGAGATAGACCCAGATCTCGTGTATGGCGGGAAGATCAGGGCGCATCGGAACCGCTCCGCGAAAGCAGCTTCGCGGCGAGCGCGGCCACCGCAACCGTCGCGACCACGCTGCCGACCAGGGCGATGGCAATAGCAAGCGCCTGCCGCTGCAGGTGCGGCCAGAACAGCACAACGCCCACCGCGGCCGGCACGAACAGCACGCCGAGGTAGCGCATGAAGCCGGCGGATACCAGCTCGACGCCTTCCGGCACTCGGCCGCGCCAGGCCAGGAACGCGAGCAGCAGCATGAGCCCGATCACCGGCCCGGGCACGAGCGGGACGACGAATTTCGCGATGACTTCCCCGATGCCCTGGAACACCAGGATGCGCACCAGCCCGTCGATCATGATCCGCGCTACCCTTCGCCCCGGCTCCCCGCCCTTAACGTGATGTCAAAGGTCGCGGCAAGGATGCCGTCCTTCTGCGCAGCAGTGGCGACGAGCTCCTGGGGAATGCCACGCTCACGTGCAAAGTAGAGCTGCGTCACCAGTGTCGCATGACCCTTCGCGCTCACGCGGTAGTGGATGTGGCGCGGGCGGCCCGGATACTCACCCGGCAGCACGGTGCGGAACGCGTAGCGTCCGTCGACTCCGGTCCTGAGACTCGCGCGCAGCAGGCAGCCGGCGTCATCCTGTTTCGCACCGACCTGCGAGTAATCGCCGCGCGCGTCCGCCTGCCACACTTCGACCAGGGCGCCGGCGAGCGGCGTGCAGTCCGGCATCCCGAGCACGCGCCCCGAAACCACCAGTATCTGGCCTCCGCCCACCCCGCCCGCGCAGAGCTCCGCCTGTGCGGGCGCGTTGGCCTTGTAAAACGGCCCCAGCGCGTCGCGGGGTGTGACCCTGCACTGCTGCGCAAGCGCAGTTGGCGCCGCGAGGAATGCCACGCTGCCTAACAATATGCGCCTGCGGTCCGGATTCATCACTATCGTCCGCCTTCTGCCGTTACTTCGTGATGGCTGGAACATTCATCCCTTTCTGCACCGCCGGTCGTGCCGAGATCGCGTCGAACCAGCGTTTGACGTGCGGGAAATCGTTCAAGTCCGTCTTGTGCCACTCGAAGCGCGCGACCCATGGATAAGTCGCGATGTCCGCGATCGAGTAGCCGTCGGCCAGATATTCGTTGTCCTTGAGCCGCTCGTTGAGCACTCCGTAGAGGCGCCGGGTTTCTTTCGTGTAGCGCTCGATGGCGTATGGCACCGGCTCCTTCGCCGCACGCAGGAAGTGGTGCACCTGGCCGAATATCGGCCCGATGCCCCCCATCTGGAACATCAGCCACTGCAGCACCTCATACTTGGGGCGGTCCGCCTGCGGGAAGAGCTTGCCGGTCTTGCGCGCGAGATAGATGAGGATCGCGCCCGATTCCATAATGGCAATCGGCTTGCCATCGGGCCCCTCCGGATCGACGATGGTCGGGATCTTGCTGTTGGGGTTGATCTTCACGTAATCGGGGGCAAACTGCTCGCCCTTGCCGATATTGATCGGGTGCACTCGATACGGAGCCGCGATCTCCTCCAGCATGATCGAGACCTTGCGGCCGTTGGGGGTGGTCCACGTATACAGATCGATCATTTCGCTCCTTTGTCGCTCATCACTACTCACGCATCTCCAGGGTTCTGCGGATGGCCTCCAGCCGCGCGGCATCCACATTGTCGCGGATGGCCGTGGTGTTTCCAGAAGCCTTTGCGATCTCGCCAGCATTGACAGCGGCCGCCGCAGCCCGCGCGCGCTCGAGCCGCGCCTGCGCCGCGCCGGCATCGGGCTCCCCGGCAAGCGCCGCCGTCACGAGCTCGGCGAACCGGTCCGGCCTGCGCCAGGCGTCCACGGTGTTGAAAAGGTCCAGCACGGATTGCGCATCGAGTTCGCCGGCGTCCAGCACGGTGTTGGCGTGGCGCGCCGCGAGCAACGCCAGTTCCCGGCAGTCGGCGGGGGTCTTAAGCCGACCGGCGAGCGACTCGACTGCGAGAGGAACGAGCGCGCGCGCCAGCGCGGCGAAGCGCGCCGGCAGCCTCGCTCCCGCCACTGCCGCCGCGTCCACCACGCGCATCGCCTCAGGGCCGGCATCGGCATCGCCCCACAGCGCGTCCACTTCCGGCATCACGCGCGCGAGCGCGCCGCACTCGCGCAGCACCTCGAACATGCGGGAGGGCTTCGCTTCCATCAGCCCGCGCGCAACTTCCTGCCATACCCGCTCCGCTACCAGCGCGTCCGCCTCGCCGTTGCGGGCCATCTCGCGCATCAGCTTCATCGTCTCGGGCGCGATGCGGAAACCGAAGCGCGCGGCGAAGCGCGCGACGCGCAGGATGCGCACCGGGTCCTCGGCGAAGGCGGGGCTCACGTGGCGCAGCACGCCGGCCTTGAGATCGGCGGCGCCCTTGAACGGATCGATGATGCGGCCGTCCGCGTCCCTGGCGATCGCGTTGATGGTGAGGTCG
>DATICE010000145.1:0-9910 GCA_035456985.1 Burkholderiales bacterium
AGACTGGTGGTGGTCATGGCCGTCCCCCGTGCTATCAACTGCGCATTAGCTCGCTGATGCGGTATCGGATTTTCACCCGCGCCGCCGCCGCATGCGATCGCGCGCGAGCTTCAGGGCGATCGGAACAGCCGTGATCAGGCCAAGCGCCAAGGCCGAGTACAGGAAGCGTGCAGTTTCGCCGCTCGCCATTTCGAGGCCGAGATGGGCCAGGAAAAAGCTCGCGGGAATGATTCCGGCGAGCGTGGCAAGCGCGAAGCGCCACGACGACAGCACCGTCAGACCGGCTGCGTAGCTGACGAGATCGAACGAGATGAACGGCAACAGGCGGCTCGCGAAGACGATTCCCATGAGGGCGTCCTGCGAGCCGGCGAGCCCGACCGACAGGCGTTCGCCGAACCAGCGCTGCAGCGCGGTGCGGCCCAGCACGCGCGCCAGTGCGAACGCAGCAAGCGCGCCCGCCTCGGCTCCCGTCAGGACGTAGAGCGTGCCCCAGCCGTGTCCGTAGGCGGCGCCGGCGGCCATGGCGATCGGCGCGCTAGGGATCGGACTCACGAGGATCGCGAGCATCATCAGCACGACGATCGCAAGCGGTCCCCATGCGCCTAGGCGCTCCACCTGAGCGCGCAGCCCCTCGCCGTCGACAATGATGCCGAGCACCCCGGTTTCGCGCAGCATCCAATAAGCCGCGACGAGCCCGAGCACGATCAGTATGCCAGCGCAGAGCTTCAACCACGCGTTCACGCGAGCGGAACCTCGACGAAAAGCCCGAAATAGACGGACCAGGCGCCGAGCGCGATTAGCACCACGCCCGACCACTTCGGAAAGCGTCCCGCCCAGTGTGCGAGCACGTCGATCGCGCGCCGAGCACGCGCGAAGAACACCGCTGCGACGAGCGGCGCCGAGAGTGCGACGCCGAACACCGCGAGCGAGACGAACCCTGAGGTCAACGTGGCGCCGGATGCGCCAGTCGCCGCGGCCGCAGCGAGCAGCGCCGCGAGGAGCGGCGCCGCGCAGGCGGGAATATTGAGGCCGAAGAACACGCCGAGGCCCGCCGAACCGCGCAAGCCTGAAAGCTTGGCGATCCCCGGTCCGATCGCGACCATCAGCGCCCCGGCGCGCCCCGCAAAAAGCAGTACGCCAAGCAGCGCGTAGAGCGCGCCCAGCACGATCCAGGCGCTCTTCTGAAAGGCGATGAAACCACTGCCCACCGCCACGGCGGCGACGCCAAGCAGACCGATGAAGGCCGCGCGCGTGGCGGCGAAGAACGCGGTTTGCCTCACCTTTTCAACCGCGCCCGCATTCTCGAGATACTTGAGGAAGAGCAGGCTCGAGCCGATCGAGCACGGCTCGATGAACCCGACCAGCCCCAGTCCGGTCGGCAGAACGAACAGCTGGAAAAGACCAAGCTCGTTCACCGTTCGCCAGCCACAATCTTGTAGCCGATGCGTTCGATCACTGCGGCGATTTTCGCCTCGTCAATCACCAACGGGTCGTAGAGCACGCGGGCGCGTCCTTCCTTGAAGGAGACGCTCGACGCCTTCACTCCCGCTTCGACAGCCAGCAGGCCCTTGATCGTTTCGGCACAGCCGGCACAGTACATGCCCTCGATCATGAAGACGAGTGTCTTCATCTTCTGATGTCGCGATTTTCCAGTGCGTCGAGGATCGGGCACTCACTAGTAGGGCCACGGCCGGAGCACGCGGCGGCGAGCTCCACGAGCGCGCGCTTCATCCGGTTAAGTTGCGAGATGCGCTGGTCGACGTCAGCGATTTTGGCTTCCGCTCGTGCCCTCACATCCACGCACGACTTGCCCGGCGTGACCCGCAATGCGAGCAGCTCCTTGATCTCTGACAGGGAGAACCCGAGTTCCTTTGCCTGCCGGATGAAGCTGAGCCGCGCGACCGCATCGGTCGTGTAATGCCGGTAACCCGATGCAGTGCGCGCCGGTTTCTCCAGCAATCCCTCGCGCTCGTAATAGCGCACGGTATCAATCGCCAGCCCGGCGCTGCGCGCCACCCTGCCAATCGTCAGTCCCGCAGCCCGCGTATCCATTCCTCCTCCAATGCAGCCCAAACCGTACATAGCCTAAACCCTGGAGCTTACTCCAGAGTCAAGGGTTCTTCGTGACCGGTCTTGATACGGCGCGTGCCAGCTGAAACCAATGCAGCAGGGGGGCGATCCGGGTGCCCGCTATCTGGGGAAGACAGGTGATGCTGCGTCGCGACCCGTTGGCACGGCCGGATTCTTGACTGCCGCCAGTCTCGCGCTGAAATCCACCTTGACCTCCGCACCGAGCCACCTCGTGTCGGACCACTCGCCGGTGCCGATGCCGTAATCGAGCCGATTGAGCGTCAGCGAGCCGGAAACGACGGGACCGTCGCCGTCGCGACGCAAGCGGAATGCGACCTGCATATCGCGGCGCCGGTCCTTGATTTGGAGCGTGCCGCGCGCGGTCTGCTGCTCGCCACGCACCTCGGCGGAATTCCCGGTGAAAGCGATGCGCGGAAAGCGGGCAGTCTCGAAGAACTCCTTTTCCTTCAGCGCTGCGTCGATCTCGGGCAGGCCGGCATCTACCGATGCGGGCTCGAGCCAGACCTCGATCCGCGCCACCCGGTCCTGCGCGAGACAGACCTCGCCGCCAAAGCGGCGGAACGCGCCACGAAAGGGCGCGCCTGCCTGCCGTACCTCGAAGGACACGCTGCTGCCCGCGGCGCGGACCGCATAGCACTCCTCGGCCGCCGCCGATGACGAAACAAGCGCGAAAGCGAGAAGGCGGAAAAGCGCGCGCGGCTTCATTTTTTACTGCGTGGCCTCCAGGGAAGCATGCGATGAGCGACACCGTCTCGGAGCCACAACGCGTGCCGCAATGCAGCCCCGATGTGCCCGGCGGCGAGCAGGGCAAGCAGCGCGACGAGCGCGTAGTGCAACCGCTTGAACAACTCGGCCAGTTCGGGATTCTTTGCGATGAGGTCGGGCACGAGGTAGAGCCCGAACCAGTTGACCGACAGTCCGGCTGCGGAGGCGTGCAACCAGCCGGCGAGCGGCGCAAGAACCAGCAGGAGGTAGAGCAGCCAGTGCGTTACCGCTGCGGCTCGACGCTGCCAGCCGGGCATCGAGCCCGGCAGCGCGGGCGGCCGATCAATGGCACGCCACGCGACGCGGAGGAGCACGACGGCAAGTATTGCGAGCCCGAGTGATTTGTGGCGCGAAAGCCATTGCAGCCTTGCCAGGCCGATCGGCAGGTTGGCCGCATAAGCGCCGAGGCCGAGCTGCGCGAGGACGAGCACAGCGACAAACCAGTGAAACGCCTGCGCTATGATACCGTAGGTCTCGTTCGAATTCCGGTAGTGCACGATGCGAATATTATCCGCCTGGTTGTCGCGGTTCCTGGATTCTAGAACACTCCGCATACCGGTCGTATTCCCGTTGCTCGCGGTCGCGGCCTGCCAGACACTCCCGCCGCCCGCGGATACGGCGGTGCTCGCCGAGCCAGTGGCCGCCGAGATCACGGTCTTCCCGGATGCGCCGCGTTTTATCGTGGACGCACAGGCATCGGAGATCCGGCTGCTGGTCTACCGCGACGGCCCGCTCGCGCGCTTCGGCCACAACCACGTCTTCGTAGGCCGCGTAGCAGGCGAGGTGCACGCCGGCGAAGCGGCGGCGCGAAGCGCCTTCCGCCTCGAGATCCCGGTCGAATCCTTTATTGTCGATCCTTCGGCGGCACGTGCCGAGGAAGGCGAGGAGTTCGCGGCAGAAGTCTCCGAGCAAGCGCGTCGGGGCACGCGCGAGAACCTGCTCGGCGGGGAGGTGCTTGACGCGGGAAAATATCCGCTGATCCGCATCACATCGGTTACGCTCGCCGGGCCGCGCTGGAACCCGACGGTCACCGCGCGTGTCACGCTGCGCGGCGAGACGCGCGACGTGCGTTTCCCCGCGGCTGTTTTCCAGAGCGGCGACGCGCTCGAGGTGATTGCGGGATTCCGGGTGCGCCAGTCCGACTTCGGCATCAAGCCCTTCGCGGCGCTCGGCGGGGGACTGCTGGTACGCGACGCGATGGACATCCGTATGCGCATCCTCGCGCGGCGCGCGACGAAAGGGCATTGACCAACTCCTGGCGGCTCACACACCCCTCGGCTGAGGTTAGGGATCGTATACGCGCTGGCGCGGCAAGCTGGCCAGTCCTGGAAGAGCCGATCGGGTCACGCCGGGACGGCACGACCGCTATAGGTAAAGCTCAGGGGCTTTAAACCCCTGATGTATTCTGTTTCAAGTTCAGCGAGCCGGAATCCTGACCCGGAGATCAATGCGTCGATCTTGCGGTTGAGGTTGCAGCCGCCGCCGATGCGGTTCCAGAAGGGATTGAGGCGGTGCTGCCACGCCTGCACACCAGGCTCGGGAGCGAGCCCGTGCTCGACGAACAGCAGCGAGCCGGAAGGCTTCAGCACCCGTTTCATCTCTTGCAGCGCGCTTATTGCGTCGGGGATCGTGCACAGGGTCCAGGTCGTGACCACCGTATCCACGCTCGCTTTCTCGAGAGGGATTTCCTCAGCGGTTCGATCCAGGAACTCCACAGTAAACCGTGCGTGCCTGGTTCTCCGGCCTGCCATTCTTCGAAGCTCCGGCGAAGGCTCGAGGGCGAAGAGATGGTGCACGCCAGGGCCGTAGAACGGGAGGTTCAGTCCCGATCCCATGCCGACCTCCAGTACGCGGCCCGCCGCGTGGGGAATGACTCGCTCGCGATAGCGCCGCGCCTCCTTGTTGCGCATGCAAAGGTCAATCAGCCAGGGCAGGATCCAGTGGTCGTAGCAATTCATCTGGAACGTGAAACCGGGTTGGCGCCCTACAGTCCCCTGCCGTTGCGGGCGATCTGGCGCCAGGTGCCCCCGCCGTCCGGGGTGACGTACACGCTGCGCTCGAAGGTCGCGATGGCGTATTCAATCTTGTTCGCCGGGTTCTGCGCGATATAGGCGACCGCATCTCGGGCCATCGGCGGGAGCGTCAGCGATCTTTTCGCGCCGGTTTTCCAGTTGACGCGCACGAGCGCGGGAGCGCCGGCGTAGCTGCTGAGCAGGAGGTGAGTGCCATCCAAGTCGAAAAAGGCGGTGAGCACTTGATCTCCCGTCGCCATTGTCCGGAAACTGTCGCCGGAGTCGGTGGAGAGGTAGAGACCGCTCTTCGCGCCAACTGCGACCACCTTGGGATCGCTGGGATGAACCGCCAGGCTCGTCGGCTGGTCACTGAATCCGCTCGCCTTCGCCCGATTCCAGACGAATCCGCTGTTCAGCGTGTAATAAATCCCTGGCGTCTTCATCTTGGAGTTGGTTTCGGGGTTATAGACGTAGATGACGTTGGTGCCATAGCTCGTCGCGAGCAGGTGGAAATCCGACTCGCCTTCGAGGCTGAGTTTTACCCAGCTTTTTCCGCCGTCAGTGCTGCGGATTACCCCCAACGGATTGACGAGACCGGAACCGGGGGCGGGATGGCCGCTGCTATAGAAGCCATCCTTCGTCGCTGAAAATCCCATGAAATCGTGCCGCGGCCCCGGGTCCTTTGACCAGCGGCCGGCGCCGTAAACCGCCATCCCGTCGTGGACTGCCACGATCAGGCGCTTGCCGTCGGCGCTGTAAGTCAGTCCGTGCACGTGGGGGAACGTCACGCTCTGTGCCGCTGTGGTGCCGATATAGGCGATCAGAGCAAGCGTGGCCAACGCCGCTCGCAAGACGAGGGGCGGTGCATATCTGATGCGTTTCATATGTCTCCTTAGCACGCGGAATTGATCATTTTGGCGATTTCGCCGGGCGCCGAAAAGACGATCGAGGCGCGGTCGCCCTGCATGCCGGCGCCGACGATGACCGGCTTGCCGGGGGCCGGCCCGGTGATGCTCGTGTCAGTCTTCAGACGCAGGTTGAACTCCCAGATCCTGTGCAGCTTCCCGTCCCCGGTGGTCACGAAGTAGGTGTCGCCGCAGTGCCGGACCGCTTTCACGATCCCGGTTGGTGGCGCTTTCTTAAGGTCCGGCAGGCGCGGCCCCGCCCGCCGCGCGGCGGGAGTTGAATCGGCTACCTTGAGATATTGGATGAGATCCCTCCGGAGCTTCTCGTCCTTGAGGCCGGAAAACGTCATCACGTTACCCGGGATAAAGCCGGCCGGTGCGCGGAGCCAGGCATCGAGCGTCGTGTCGTCCCACACGACGCCCGACTTTTGCAGGGCGTCCGAATAGCGCTGGAAGCCAGCCACCGTCCCGGCCTTGCGGCCGAAGAGATTCGCGAGGCTCGGGCCGGTGAAGTGCCGCTCCGGCTCGAGCGAGTGACAGGCGACGCACGCCTGAAACGCCTTGGCGCCCCGCGGCTCACCGCTTTGCGCGTGCGCCGCTGTCACGCCGCCGGTGACGGCGAGAACCAGCACGCAATGCAACCCGATGCGCCGATTTCTACGCGTTCTGCAGTTCGGAATGACTCGCATAATTCCTCCACGTCGAAAAATTGTTCCCATGGCGGCTGCAATGGCCGCGGCAACGCGACGCGAAGGGTCTAGTTACGCAGACAGCAGTGAAGGATGGCTAGAGGAGGGGCCTCGACCCGGAGCAGCAGCGCTTCGGCTGGGAGCATCAAGTCCGCAAACACCACGATACGGTCAGCGCGGTTCGCGACCGCGGGCAGATCAGTTGCGGCGAAGACCGCCGCGCTCGAGGGCATGGACGCGGTGACCTGCGACTGGCAATTCGCCTGGCAGTCATTCATTCGGTAAGTCGTGTCGGATTGCCGTTCCGGATCGTGGCAAGACCCCTGCAGGGTGACGCGGTCCGACTGCGGGATGCTGGCGGGCCGGGCGTACACGACGTTCGCGCTCTGGCATGCTAAGAACACCACGGCGGCGGCGACTGCCACGAACCGGCGCAACGATCTGGATCGAACCATGGCCACGACAGCTGAGCCGGTACCGCTAGCCGACCATCGCCTACGGACGGGCCGCGGTAGCACCGAGCCGCTCGTTTGCTTCCTCGAACGCGCGCATCGTGGCCTCGACGTCGTACGGAATTTCCTCGAAGGTCATTGGATTCCATTCGCTGCGCGGCGTTGCGAAGAAATCACCGCCATAGACGTGAATGGCAGCGGTGATCCGGTCCAGGGGATTCGTGACCGCGTGGATGATCGACTTGCCGAGCGGGACCACGTCCTTTGTGTTGAGCTCCTTGGCACCATGCCGGGTCAGGCCCTTCTCAGCGCGGCGGTAGAATATGTTCTCTTCGCGGCCCCCGTAGATGCCGATAACAGCCCACATGCGGTGATCGTGCGGCTTGAACACCATGCGCGGGCCCCAGCACAGGTTGAGGATAGTGAGGTCGTCCGCCTTGTAGATCGTCTCGACGCCCGAGCGCTTCGGCTCTCCAAGCGCGCGCACGATCTGTGCGGGATCACTTACCGCCCGCGCTACCAGCTCCCGGATCGCGGCCTGCGCGTTGCCTTCCCCGAGCGCGGCCCGGCATTCCTCGATGAATTGCTCCTTATCGAACATGGGCGCACCTCCTGCTTGACCCACTACGCCTATTCTAGCTCCCGAGCCGGGCCTTCAGCGCAGCCCCCACATCGGAAGGCGTATCGACCACGGTGACCCCCGCGGCTTCGAGGGCCGAGCGCTTCGAGGCGTAGGAGCCTTTGTTGCCCATGACGATCGCGCCGGCGTGGCCCATCTTCTTCCCCTCGGGTGCGGCGCCACCGGCGATGAAGGCGATCACCGGCTTCGTCATGGTCTTCGCATATTCGGCCGCTTCCTCCTCCATCGACCCGCCGATCTCGCCCACCATGACGACGGCCTCGGTGCCGGGGAAATGGTCGAGGGCGGCAAGCGCATCGCGCGTGGTGGTGCCGATGATCGGGTCCCCCCCGATGCCGAGGAAAGCCGATTCGCCGTAGCCCGCCTGCACGACGTTGAGACAGAACAGCACTCCCAGGCTGCCGCTGCGGGAGACCACGCCGATCGAGCCCTTCCGGAAGATGCGCTCGTTGAAGGCGGGCATGAAGCCGGCGAAGCATTCGCCGGGCGTGACGGCGCCGGCGGTATTGGGTCCGAGGATCCACGCGGAGCGCTCGTTCGCCGCGGCGACGAAGTACATCACGTCCTGCACCGGGATGTGCTCGGTCAGCACGACGAGGCCCCTCGCGCCGGCCCCGATCGCGTCCAGGGCGGCTTCCTTCACCATGAGCGGCGGGATGAACAAAACCGCGACGTCGAAGGCGGCGCGCTTCATCGCGTCCCGGGCCGTGGCGAAGACCGGGACGTTGCAATGAGTCGTGCCCGCCTTGCTCGGGTTGGTGCCGCCGATGACGCGGGTGCCGTAGGCCTGCATGCGTTCGGTCCAGAACGTGCCCTGCTTGCCGGTGATGCCCATCACCAGCACGCGATCGGCTCGGCGCACGATCATCGCGCCGCCTCGACTGCTTTCCTGCAGGCGTCGTTCATGGTCGGAAGCGGCGTGACGCCCAGGCGCTCCTTCAACAACCTGATCGCTTCCTCGTCGCCGGTGCCGTGCACCGAGAAGAAAATCGGCAGCCGTGGCTTCAAGGCCTCGATCGCGTCAATGACGCCCTGGGTCATCACGTCGGTCCGTGCGAAGGCGCCGCAGAAATTGATGACCAGGCTCCGGATGCCAGGCTTCGACAGGAGCAGCTCGAGCGCCGGCTGCGCTTGGGTGTAGGCCTCGCCGCCGATCTCGAGAAAGTTCGCGGGACGCCCGCCGTAGTGGCGGATCACGTCCATCGTCGTCATGGTGAGCCCGGCGCCGTTGGCGAGCACCCCGACGTCGCCATCGAGGTCGATGTACTTGAGCCCGGCGGCCTTGGCGCTCGCTTCCAGGCCGGTCAGATTGTCGGGAGTGCCCGCGCGCGCGATGTCGGGCCGGCGGACGATGGCGCCGTCGTCCATCACGAACTTGCAGTCGAGTGCGACGACGCGGCCGTCCCGCGCGACGATCAGCGGATTGATTTCAAGGAGCTCGGCGTCGAAGGCCGCGTAGGCCCCGTAGAGATTGACGAGCGCATCCGCGACCGCGGCTTCGGCCGCGCCGAGGCCCGCGCCCTGGACCAGCGCCGCGGCATCCGCGCGCGAAAAGCCGCGGCGGATGTCGACGGGGCGGCGCTGCACCTTCCCGGGCGCAGTTGCCGCCACCTCCTCGATGTCCATGCCGCCCTCGGTCGAAAACATGACCAGCGGGCCCTTGCTCGAGGCGTCATTCAGCACCGCGGCATAGAGCTCGCGCGCGATCGGCAGTTGTTCTTCGATGAGCACCTGGTCGACCCGGTGGCCGGCGATCTCCATGCCGATGATCGCCGCGGCGTGGGTCCGAACCTCGTCCGGCGTCGCGGCGAGCTTGATCCCTCCGGCCTTGCCGCGCTTGCCGGCCGGCACCTGCGCCTTGACGACGGCGGCGCCGATTCCCGAGGCCACCGTCGCGGCTTCGCCGGGCGTCCGCGCGAGCTCGCCGCGCGGCACGGCGATGCCGTGCCGCGCCAGGAGCAGCTTGGCCACGCGTTCCTCGAAGTTCATGGATCGCCGTCCGGCTACTTTCCGTATTTCTTCCAGTACGCGCCGAACAGGTCTTCCACGGAGGGCTTGTTCTCGGGGATCGTGCGGATGATGCGGGTGATATTCATGAAATGCTTGTAGTTGAGATTGTCCGAGAAGCTGTTGCCGCCCCAGGTGCCGCAGCCCATGGAGAGCGAGAACGGCATGCCGTTGTCGAAACTGCCGCCGGTGGCGAACGTATGCGCCTGCTTCACGATCACGCGCGCCACGGTGAGTTCGTGCGCGAGGCGGCGCACGTGGGCCTCGTTCTCGGTGTAGATGCCGCAGGAGTGGCCGTCGCCGAGATAATCGTAGATGCCGCGCATGATGCTGAAGGCGTGACCGAAGT
>DATICE010000146.1:0-12121 GCA_035456985.1 Burkholderiales bacterium
TCCGGGTTGTTGGTCATCAGGCGCACCTTGCGCACGCCCAGGTCGAACAGGACGTGCGCCCCCGCCTTGTAGTCGCGCATGTCGGCGGCGAAACCGAGCGCGTGGTTCGCTTCCACCGTATCGCGGCCCTGGTCCTGCAGCTCGTAGGCGCGGATCTTGTTGAGGAGCCCGATACCGCGGCCCTCGTCGAACATGTAGACCAGGACGCCAGCACCCGTCTTGTCGATCAACGCGAGCGCTGCGTCGAGCTGCTCGCCGCAATCGCAGCGCTCGGAACCGAAGACATCGCCCGTGAGGCACTGGGAATGCAACCTGACCAGAACGGGCCGATCGGGCTTGATCTCCCCCTTTACCAGCGCGACGAATGCCTGCGACTCCAGGTTGTCGCTGTAGACCACGCAGCGGAATTCCCCGGCCCCGCGCGTGGGCAGCCGGGTCTCCGCGCGGCGGCGGATCTCGCGCTCGTTCTGGCGATAGGCGATGAGATCGGCGATTGCCAGGATCCGGATGTCGTGCGCGCGCGCGAAGCGCTCGAGGTCGGGCATGCGCGCCATGGTGCCGTCCTCCTTCATCATTTCGCAGATCACGCCGGCGGGCTTGAATCCCGCGAGCCGCGCCAGGTCCACCGCGGCCTCGGTATGGCCGCGGCGCGCAAGCACGCCGCCGTCCAGTGCGCGCAGGGTCTGCAATCGGCCCGGGCGGATCAGGTCGGAAGGCTTCGCGCCGTCCGCAATCGCTACCTCGATGGTGCGCGCGCGGTCATGCGCCGACATCCCGGAACCCACGCCTTCGCGCGCGTCGATCGGCGTCGCGAATGCGGTGCCAAACCGGGTCTGGTTGCCGGTGTCATCGGTGATGAGCGCAAGGCCGAGGGCGCGCATGCGCTCTTCCGTCAGCGCGAGCGAGACCAGCCCGCGCCCGTGGGCCGCCATGAAATTGATCGCCTCGGGCGTGGCCTTCTCCGCGGCGATGAACAGATCGCCCTCGTTCTCGCGGTCCGCGTCGTCGACGAGGATCACCATCCTGCCCCTGCGCACCTCCGGCAGGATGCTCCCGACGATGAATTCGCTCGTCTTATCCGTCACTCGTCGCTCGTCACTCATCGCCGGCGGTCAGCCAACCGGATTCGAGCGGGCAATCAGCCGCATGAATTCCGCCCGCGTCTTGTCGGTGTTGAACTCGCCGGTGAACGCGGACGTGGTGGCGATCGAATGCTGCTTCTGGATCCCGCGCATCACCATGCACATGTGCTGCGCCTCGATCACGACCGCGACGCCGTCCGGCTTCAGCGTCTCCTCGATGCAGTTGCGGATCTCGACCGTCAAGCGCTCCTGCACCTGCAGCCGGCGCGCGAACGCATCCACCACGCGCGGAATCTTGGAAAGCCCGACGATGTGGCCGTTCGGGATGTAGGCGACGTGGCACTTGCCAAAGAAGGGCAACACGTGGTGCTCGCACAGCGAGTAAAGCTCGATGTCCTTCACGATCACCATCTGCTGGTATTCCTCGCGGAACATCGCGTCGCGCAGGATCTGCGCGGGATCGAGCTCGTAGCCGTGGGTGAGGAACTGCAGCGCCTTCGCCACGCGCTCGGGCGTCTTCTTCAGCCCTTCGCGCTCGGGGTCCTCGCCGATCTCCTTCAGTATCGCGCGATACTGCTCCGCGATGCGCCGGATGGTGGCCGGGTTGTAATGGTCATTCCGGGCATAGCCGTTCATCTCGTTCTCTTCGAGCATCTGCTTGGTCAGCGCCATATCGTCGCCTTGCCGTCAGCCGTCACCAGGCATCTTACTCTGCAAGCCGCTCGCGGATGGACTTGAGGATGCCTTCCTTGTTGAGGCCGACGTGCGCGAGCTGAATTCCCGGGTCGCCCTGGTCGATGAAGCGGTCGGGCAGCCCGAGCTGCAATACGGGCACGCTCTTCCTTGCCCGCTGCAGCGCTTCCAGGACGGCGCTGCCGGCGCCGCCCATGACGACGTTCTCCTCGATCGTCACCAGCAGGCCGTGAGTATCCGCCAGTTCCAGCACCAACGCCTCGTCGAGTGGCTTCACGAAACGCATGTTGGCAACGGTGGCATCGATCTCTCCGGCCGCTTCGAGCGCGGGCTTCAACACGGAGCCGAAAGCGAGGAGCGCGGCCGCCCTCCCCCGGCGGCGGATTTCGCCCTTGCCGACCGTAAGCGCCGTCATCTCCTTGCGCACCTCCGCGCCCGGACCGGTCCCCCGCGGATAGCGCACGGCGGCCGGCGTCGCCATCTGGAACCCGGTAAAAAGCATCTGGCGGCACTCGTTTTCGTCAGCGGGCGTCATGACCGTCATGTTCGGGAGGCAGCGCAGGTAGGTGAGATCGAAGCTGCCGTTGTGGGTCGCGCCGTCGCCGCCCACGAGCCCCGCGCGATCGATCGCGAACAGAATCGGGAGATTCTGGATCTGGACATCGTGGATCAGCTGGTCGTAGGCGCGCTGCAGGAACGTCGAGTAGATCGCCACCACCGGCTTGTAGCCCTCGCACGCGAGCCCGGCCGCGAAGGTCACCGAATGCTGCTCCGCGATGCCGGTGTCGAAATAGCGATCGGGAAAGAGCTCCGCGAACTTCACCAGCCCGGAGCCCTCGCGCATCGCGGGCGTGATGCCGATCAGGCGCGGGTCCTTGGCCGCCATATCGCACAGCCATTCGCCGAATACCTGCGTGTAAGTGAGCCTGCCCCCGGACTTGCCGCCCACGATACCGTTCACGGCGTCGAACTTGGATACCCCGTGGTAGAGCACCGGGTCGGCTTCCGCGAGCTTGTAGCCCTGTCCTTTCTTGGTGACGACGTGCAGGAACTGCGGGCCCTTCAGCTCCTTCATGTTTTCCAGCGTCGGGATCAGCGCATCGAGATCGTGCCCGTCGATCGGGCCAATGTAGTTGAACCCCATCTCCTCGAACAGGGTGCCTGGCGTCACCATGCCCTTCACGTGCTCCTCGGCGCGCTTGGCGAGCTCGCCGAGCACCTTCTCGCCCAGCCCCCGCGCAGCGGTATAGAAGCGCCCCGACATCAGCTTGGCGAAGTACTTGTTGAGCGCGCCGACCGGCGGCGAGATCGACATCTCGTTGTCGTTGAGAATCACCAAAAGGTCCGCGTCGGAGGCGCCGGCGTTGTTCAAGGCCTCGAACGCCATGCCCGCGGTCATGGCGCCGTCCCCGATCACCGCCACCACATGGCGCTTCACGCCCGCCAGCCTGGACGCGATCGCCATGCCGAACGCGGAGCTGATCGAGGTGCTCGAATGCGCGGTGCCGAAGGTGTCGTACTCGCTCTCCTCGCGGCGCGGAAATCCGGATAGCCCGCCCCACATGCGCATCCGGTCCATGCCCGCGCGCCGGCCGGTCAGCACCTTGTGGCCGTAAGTCTGGTGTCCGACGTCCCACACGATGCGGTCGTGCGGGGTATCGAACACGTAATGCAGCGCAATGGTCAACTCGACCGTGCCGAGGTTGGAGGAGAGATGCCCGCCGGTCTGGCTCACCGATTCGAGCAGGAATGCGCGCAGCTCGCCGGCGAGCTGCTTCAGCTGCCGCTCGTCGAGGCGGCGCAGCTCGTGCGGGTAGTTGACGCTCTTCAGGAGCTCGTACTTCGGCGCCCCCGCCGCCTGCGTCCCACCCAGCCCCGAATTGATCACGTTTTCCGTCATTTATATCCCCGGTACCATCGCTCCCGCCGACCGCCTCTTGCCCATTATCCGCGCGCTCAGAACTTCCGCAGCACAATAAAATCCGCCAGCTGGCGCAGCCGCAGCGCCCGCTCGCCGAAACCCGTAAGGGCATCAAGGGCATTGCGCCGCATCTCCTGTGCGAGCTCCCGCGCGCGGGCGACACCGATCGCGCTGACGTAGGTCGGCTTGTTGGCGACGGCGTCCTTGCCTGCGGTCTTGCCCAGCGTCGCGGTGGAGCCCTCGGCGTCGAGCGTGTCGTCCACGACCTGGAAGGCGAGCCCGATCAGCTTGGCAAACTGGTCGAGCTGGCCGAACTCCCTCTCGTCGAGCCCGTTGCCGCAGCGCGCTCCGAGCAAAGCCGACGCCCGGATCAGTGCGCCGGTCTTGTGGATGTGCATGTATTCGAGTTCGGGCACGGTGAGGGTCTTGCCCACGGACTCGAGGTCGATCGCCTGTCCGCCCGCCATCCCGCGCGATCCTGAAGCCACGGCGAGGACCTTCACCATGTCGAGCTGCGTCTTCGCGTCGCCCGCGAGCTGATGCTCGCCCAGCAGCTGGAACGCGAGGCTCTGCAGCGCGTCGCCCACCAGCAGCGCCGTTGCTTCGTCGTATTCGACGTGGCAGGTCGGTCTTCCGCGGCGGAGCACATCGTCATCCATGCACGGCAGATCGTCGTGCACGAGCGAGTAGGCGTGGATCAGCTCCACCGCGGCCGCGGCGATCCTGACCCGCTCCGGATCCGCCCTGGCAAGCTCGCCCGCTGCGAACGCCAGCAGCGGGCGCACGCGTTTGCCTCCGCCGAGGACGGCATAGCGCATCGCCTGGTGCAGGCGCCGCGGCGCGATCTCGGGCCCCGGCAGCACGCGCTGCAGCGTCGCCTCGACGCGCTCCAGGTGGGTCTGCGACCACGCGGAGAAATCAACGATCGTCGCCGCCGCCGTCACTCTTGAAATCCCGCAGGACGCCGTTCTCCAGCACCTTCACCTGCTGCTGCGCATCCTGCAAGGCAGCCTGGCAGTACTTCAGCAGCTCCGCGCCGCGCTTGTAGGCCGCGAGCGAGCGCTCGAGCGGCAGCTCGCCCTCCTCCATGCTGGAGACGATCTTTTCCAGCTCCGCCAGAGCGGCTTCTAGCGATTGCGGTGGCTGGGCTCTTGGAGTCTTGGGCATTGGCGGGGCCGTCCCGGGGACGGAGGCGAAAGATTAGCGCAGTCAAAGGGTTGCGGTCAACGCGCGATCCCGCCACCACACGCGTGTCGCCAACATGCGAGGGCCCCGTGGCCGATACTCCACGGGGCCCTCTCACCGTTCGGAGGCTGGATGAAAATGCGTTGAACGGAATGTTACAGTCACCATTGGCTGTGGCATTAGGTACCCGTCAAGGCTCGCCCCGCGAGCGGGGCACGGGGCATCCAGGGACGGGCGGGGACCGTAAGTTATTGGAGTTTCCCGCGACTCATGGTAATCGCTCTGCCAGGGGACATCTCCGACCCCGCCCCGGCCGTGGTCACGCGACGCTAGATTCGGGAGAATGCTGAATGCGCGCCACCCTGCCTTTACTCGAACTTACTGATTTTCCGGCAATTCGCCGCAAGGAACTCAGCACCCTTCAGGTCAACCTCGGCTACAAGTGCAACCAGACCTGCTTGCATTGCCACGTCAACGCCGGGCCGGACCGCACCGAAATGATGAGCCGCGAGACGGTCTCGGACGTGATCGCCTTCCTGAAGGCATCTCGTGTCGGCATCCTCGATCTCACGGGCGGCGCGCCGGAGCTGAACACGCACTTCCGGGGCATGGTGCTCGCCGCGCGCAATCTTGGAGTGCACGTGATCGACCGCTGCAACCTGACGATCCTGGAGCAGCCGGGTCAGGAGGACCTTGCGCAATTCCTCGCCGCCAACGCGGTGGAGGTCGTCGCGTCGCTCCCGTGCTACCTGGAGGGAAATGTGAACGCGCAGCGCGGCAAGGGGGTATTCGAGGCGAGCATGCGTGCGTTGAGGACACTGAACGCGCTCGGTTATGGGCGGAACGGGACGGGTCTCGCACTGAACCTGGTTTATAACCCGCAAGGGCCCACCCTGCCGCCTGGCCAAGAAAAACTCGAGGCCGACTACCGGCGCCACCTGGCCGAGCGCTTCGGTGTCGTGTTCGACCATCTCTACGTGCTCACCAACATGCCGATCCAGCGCTTCGGCAGCACGCTCATCTCGAAGGGCCAGTTCGAGCATTACATGGCGCTGCTGAAAAACGCCTATCAGCCGCAGAATCTCGAATCGGTGATGTGCCGCAGCCTGGTGAGCGTGGACTGGCGCGGCTATGTCTACGATTGCGACTTCAACCAGATGCTCGGGTTGCCGCTGCGGGTGCACGGCAAGCCGCGCGTGCACCTGCGTCAGCTCGCGAGCAATGACCTCGACGGCAACCCCATCGTCGTCAAGGACCACTGTTACGGTTGCACCGCCGGCCAGGGCTCGAGCTGCGGCGGGGCTCTGGCTGCCTGAACCCGGGGCCGCACCGTGCTGATCGCAGCCCTGCTCTTCCTTGCGACGCTATTCGTCGCCTACGCAAACGGCGCAAACGATAACTTCAAGGGTGTCGCCACCCTGTTCGGAGCCAGTACCGCGACTTATCGCGGCGCCATCGCGCTCGCGACGGCCGCCACTTTCGCCGGCGCACTGTGCTCCGTGTACCTCGCCGAAGCGCTGGTGCATGCCTTTTCCGGCAAGGGACTCGTCCCGGACGCGGTGGCTGCCTCTCCCGAGTTCCTGCTGGCAGTCGCAGCTGGTGCCGGCGCGACCGTCATCCTGGCCACCCTGCTCGGGCTGCCCATCTCCACGACCCATGCCTTGACGGGCGGCCTGGCCGGTGCCGGGTTCGTGGCCGCTGGGCCGCTGCTGAATCTCGCCCATCTCGGATCGGGCTTCTTCCTGCCGCTCGTGCTGGGCCCGGTCCTCGCGCTGCTGTTGACCGTGCCGCTCTATCGGAGCCTGCACGCTCTCTCCGGCCGCCTTGGTATCCGGCGAGAGAGCTGCCTTTGCGTGGGGGTGCAGCGGTTCATCCCGGTGCGCCAAATGCAGTACAGCACAGCCTTGGGTCAATACACCCTGCCGGCCCCGGCACCCGGAGGCGTCGCACTCACCGTCGGCACGAAGAGCGAATGTGTCGAGAAATACGGTGGCAGGCTGTTCGGCGTTTCCTTGCAGTCGTTCGTCGATGGCGTTCACTATCTCAGCGCCTGCGTGGTGAGCTTCGCGAGAGGCCTCAACGACACGCCGAAGATCGTCGGACTGCTCCTCGTCGTCGAAGCGCTGAGGATCGAGCTCGGCATGTTTGCGATTGCGACCGCCATGGCGCTCGGCGGACTCCTCAATGCGAAAAAGGTCGCGGTCACAATGAGCCGGAAGATCGCCCGCATGAACGACGGGCAGGCGCTCACCGCGAATCTCGTCACCGGATTGCTTGTCATTCTCGCGAGCCGCTACGGCCTGCCGGTCTCGACTACCCACGTCTCCGTGGGCGCGATCGGCGGAATCGGACTCGCAAACGGCTCGGCCGCCCGCGGCGTAATCGGCGGCATCCTGGCCGCGTGGGTGCTGACCCTGCCCATCGCGACCGTCCTGGCGGCGCTGAGCTACGGCCTGCTTTCTTCAATTTGAACCGGAGCGAACATGGACACGTCTTATCTTTCGACCACGCGCGACGTCTACCGCGAAGCCGCCCTCAACCCGCAGCAGGGTTTGTGCTGCACTACGGCCCCGGTATGGCAGCTTCCCGAGCTGGCGATTCCCAAGAATATGCTCGCCATGAACTACGGCTGCGGCAGCACGGTTCACCCGCGCGATCTCGCGGGCTCACCGACGGTCCTCTACGTCGGAGTTGGGGGCGGCATGGAAATACTGCAGTTCGCGTACTTCACGCGGCGGGCCGGCGCCGTGATCGGGCTCGACGTCGTGGACGAAATGCTGGCGGCGTGCCGCACGAACCTGCGGGAAGCGGAGCTGCAGAACCCCTGGTTCAAGTCCTCGTTCGTCGATCTGCGCAAAGGCGACGCGCTCGCGCTCCCCGTCGCGGACGGCTCAGTGGACGTGGCGGCGCAGAACTGCCTGTTCAACATCTTCCGCAACCGCGATCTCGAGCGCGCGCTGGCGGAGATGTACCGCGTGCTCAGGCCGCATGGCAGGCTGATCCTTTCGGATCCGGTGTGCGAGTCGCCGATGCCGGAGCACTTGCGGAACGACGAGCGGCTGCGTGCGCTCTGTCTCACGGGCGCGATCCCGCTCGATGACTACGTGAAGCGCCTGACCGATACCGGCTTCGGCACAATCGAAATCCGCGCGAAGCGTCCCTACCGCGTGCTCTCTCCGCGCCATTACCCGACCGACCGGTTGATCGCAATCGAAAGCGTGGAGATCTGCGCGATCAAGGATCCCGTGCCGGCGGACGGGCCCTGCGTCTTTACCGGCCGGACCGCGATCTTCCACGGTGACGCCGACTACTTCGACGACCGGAAGGGCCATTTCCTGACCCGCGACCAGCCGCTCGCCGTGTGCGACAAGACCGCCCGGGCACTGGCGGCGCTCGCCCGCGATGACATCCACCTTTCGGCGCCCACCTGGTTCTACGACGGAGGCGGGTGCTGCTGACCGCGGCGGACCGCCGGCACATCGCTGCCGGTCCGACCATTGACGCCGGGCACGCGCTGCATCCGCATACGGTAAGCTTGCGGCCGCCGTGCCGACTAAGCGGAATACCCATCAGGGAGAACCTGGAATGAGCAAAAGCAGAATCCTCCTCCTGGCCGTCATCGCGGCGCTCGTCGTGGCGTTCTTCGCCTTCGACCTCGGGCGGTTCTTCACCCTGGAGTTTTTCAGGTCGCGCCAGCTCGAAATCGACGCCTACGTGAGAGGACACCCGCTCTCGGCAGCGGCGATCTATTTCGCGATTTACATCGCGGTGACGGGCCTCTCGCTGCCCGGAGCGGCGGTGATGACGCTTGCCGGCGGGGCGGTCTTCGGCCTGCTCTGGGGCACCGTGATCGTCTCGTTCGCCTCCTCGATCGGCGCGACGCTCGCTTTCCTCGCCTCGCGCTTTCTGCTGAGGGACTGGGTGCAGGGGAAATTCGGCGACAGGCTGAAACCGCTGAACAGCGGCATCGAGAAGGAAGGTGCGTTCTACCTCTTCGCGCTGCGGCTGGTGCCGGCATTCCCGTTCTTCCTCATCAACCTCGCCATGGGACTGACGCCGCTCCGCACCCGGACCTTCTACTGGGTGAGCCAGCTCGGCATGCTCGCCGGCACCATCGTCTACGTCTACGCCGGGACGACGCTCGGCGAGTTCAGGCTTTCCATCGAGCTGCTCCTTGCTTTCGCGCTGCTCGGCATCTTTCCGCTCATTGCAAAGAAGGCGCTCGATTTCATCAAGGCGCGCAGGGTGTACGCCCGGTGGCCGCGTCCGGCGCGCTTCGACCGGAATCTCGTCGTGATCGGCGCCGGGTCCGCCGGTCTCGTGTCGGCCTACATCGCCGCTGCGGTGAAGGCGAAGGTCACCCTGGTCGAGAAGCACCGGATGGGCGGCGATTGCCTGAACACGGGCTGCGTGCCCTCGAAGGCGCTGATCCGCTCGGCGAAGCTGCTCGCGCACATCAGGCGCTCGCAGGATTGGGGCATCAAGCGGGCGAGCGCGGACTTCGACTTCGCCGAGGTCATGGAGCGCGTTCAGAGAGTGGTCAGGACCGTGGAGCCCCACGATTCCGTCGCACGCTACACCGGGCTCGGGGTCGAGTGCCTCCAGGGCGAGGCGAAGATCACGTCGCCGTGGAGCGTGGAAGTGAAGACCCCCGAGGGGACGCGCACTCTCACCACGCGCGCCATCGTGATCGCCGCCGGTGCGCGCCCGTTCGTTCCGCCGATACCGGGCATCGCGGAGGTGGGTTACCTCACTTCCGACACGGTGTGGAACCTGCGCAAGTTGCCGCGGCGCCTCATTGTGCTCGGCGGCGGGCCGATCGGGTCGGAACTGACGCAGTGCTTCGCCCGATTCGGCTCGCAAGTCACGCAGGTGGAGATGCTGCCGCGCATCCTTCCGCGCGAGGACCCCGAAATCTCCCAGATGGTGACCGAGCGCTTCCGCGCCGAGGGAATCAACGTGCTGGTCAACCACAAGGCGACGCGATTCACCACGGAAAACGGCGAGAAGATCATGATCGCCGAGTGCGATGGCCGGCAGGTGCGCGTGCCGTTCGACGAGCTGTTGTGCGCCGTGGGCCGCGTGGCGAATACCAAGGGCTACGGGCTGGAGGAGCTCGGCATTCCGGTGACCAGGCAGCGCACCGTCGAGACCGACGACTACCTCGCAACGATCTACCCGAACATCTACGCCTGCGGCGACGTGGCCGGCCCCTACCAGTTCACCCACACCGCCGGTCACCAGGCGTGGTTTGCCGCGGTGAACGCGCTGTTCGGCATGTTCAGGAAATTCAAGGCCGATTACTCGGTCATCCCCTGGGCGACCTTCACCGATCCGGAGGTCGCACGCGTAGGCCTGAACGAGCTCGAAGCCAAGGAGAAGGGCATTGCCTATGAAGTCACCACCTACGGCATCGACGATCTCGACCGCGCGATCGCCGACGGCGAAGCGCACGGCGTGGTCAAGGTGCTCACCGTGCCGGGCAAGGACAAGATCCTCGGCGTGACGATCGCCGGCGAGCACGCGGGTGATCTGATCGCCGAGTACATCGCCGCCATGAAGCACGGCTTCGGTCTCAACAAGATCCTCAGCACGATACACATCTACCCGACGCTGGCCGAGGCGAACAAGTTCGCGGCCGGCGCGTGGAAGAAGGCCCAGGTCACGCAGGAGCAGATGCGCTTTCTCGCGGCATTCCAGGCCTGGCGGCGGGGGGCGGAGGGTGCGGGCGCGATCTTCGGCGCGGCGGGCGGGCTGCTCGGCAAGGGTACGCGTATCGTGCAGCGGGAGCATACTCCACATTCAAGCCACGCCTGACCGCGCGGCTCACCCGGCGTGACCCGTCGCTCGTTGCTCATTGCCGTGCTCGGCCTGCTGGCGGCTCCGGCGGGCGGCGTGCAGGCCCAATTCGACCACGAGCACGCGGCGTGGACCGCGCTCCTGAAGAAGCACGTGGTGCTGCTCGATGGCGGAAAGGCTTCCCGGGTCGACTATGCCGGCTTCGCCGGAGACCGCACTGCGCTAAACGCTTACCGCGAGTCGCTGTCGAAGGTCACCGCGCAGGAGTTCGGGCGGTGGGACAAGGCGCGGCAACTCGCTTTCCTGATCAACGCCTACAACGCGGCGACGGTCGAGAAGGTCCTCACCCGCTATCCCGACATCAAGTCGATCTGGGACTTCGGCAGGCTCTTCGGAAATCCATTCAAGGACCGGTTCATCAGGCTGTTCGACCGGAACGTGAGCCTCGACAATATCGAGCACGACACCATCCGCGCGGAAGGCGCTTACGAGGATCCGCGCATCCACTTTGCCGTGAACTGCGCCGCGATCACCTGTCCGATGCTGCGCGAGGAAGCCTATGTCGAGGCGCGCCTGGACAGCCAGCTCGAGGAACAGACGATCCGTTTTCTCTCCGACCGCTCGCGCAACCGCTACAATCCCGCGACCGGGACACTGGAAGTCGCGAAGCTGTTCGATTCCTATCCATGGTACGGCGGGGATTTTCGCCGGGGCTGGATGGGCCTTCATTCGCTCGAGCAGTTTTTCGCGAAATACGCCGCCGTGCTGGCCGACCACCCCGAACAGCAGCAGCAGATCCGCGACCGGAAGGCCGAGGTCCGCTTTCTCGACTACGATTGGGGGCTGAACAGCGTAGGGCGGTGACCCGCCACGCGCGACTGGCGGCAGGACGGATCCCGATGCTCTCGATCATCGTTCCATGCCTCAACGAGGCGGAAGGCATCTCCGGAGCGCTTGCGGCGCTGGCGCCGCTGCGCGCGCGCGGAGCGGAAGTGATCGTGGTGGACGGCGGCAGCAGCGACGGCACCGTGGAACGCGCCGCCCCGCTCGCGGACAGCGTGATCAGCGCCCGGCGCGGACGCGCCTCCCAGATGAACGCGGGGGCGGCCCGCGCCCGCGGCGAAATCATGCTGTTCCTGCATGCCGACACCCTGCTCCCGGAGTTCGCCGATGCCCTCATCGTCGAGGGCCTCAAGCGGTCGCGCCGCGGCTGGGGCCGCTTCGACGTCGTCATTTCCGGCGGCAATCCGCTGCTGCAGGTCGTGGCGCGGCTGATGAATGTCCGTTCGCGATTGACGGGGATTGCCACCGGTGACCAGGCGATTTTCGTCACCCGGTCCCTCTTTACCGCGGCAGGGGGCTACCCGGAAATCGCACTGATGGAGGATATTGCGCTCTGCAAGCGATTGAAGCGCTTCGGGCGGCCGCTGTGCCTGCGGCA
>DATICE010000147.1:0-10856 GCA_035456985.1 Burkholderiales bacterium
AACGTGGGCCGCGCTGTTCGGCTCGTCGCGAGCGTGAGATGGATCGCTTTCCCCTGGCCGCCAGCGCTGCATACAACTACGCGCAGCGCTTCACGATGCAACACCGCGGCGTGGACATCATGGCGCCGCTCGGGACGCCGGTGGTTGCAGTGGAGGACGGCATCGCATGGGCCACGATCGATCCGAAGGGCGGAAATGTCGTCTACCTCGATGGTGAGAGCGGGCTGCGGTACTACTACGCTCACCTCGCCAGCTGGACGCCGCTGCTTGTGGTGACGCACGATCCTAAGGTGCCGGTCAAGGCTGGCGATCAGCTCGGGTACATCGGCAACACGGGCAACGCAGCCACGACGGCCACCCACCTGCATTTCCAAATGCGGCGCGGCTCGCTGGTGATCGACCCGTTCGACGACTTGATGAAAGTCGATCCGCATCGGCGCGGCACGCGGCCGTCCAGCGCTGCGCCCGCCGGAGCGCTGCTGTTGCTCGCGCTGCTTTGGCTCGCGTCGAAAGGCAATTGACCCATGCCGCTCGTCTACACGACCACGGAAGGCCCCGACTCCAATTTCGTCGAGCTCAGCACGCCGAGCCAGAACATCGAACGGCCGTTGCTGCAGGACCTGGCGCGGCTCGTCGCTGAGCTGCCGCAGCCGTCCGGGTTGCTGCTGCGCACGACCATTCTGACGAGCGGCACCAGCGCCGTTTTCGGGCACGTCGCCGGCGCCACCACATGCCGCGTGCGCGGCGTGGGTGGCGGCGCGGCGGGGGGCGGCTCGGCAGCGGCCGCGTACACCGGTGGTGGCTGCGGCGCCGGCGGCACCTATGGCGAGCGCACCTTTGCGATCGTCCAGCCCACGTCGCTTTACACCGTGGGCGCCGGCGGGCTCGGCGTAGCGAACGCGGACGGCGGAGCGGGCGCAGCAAGCCAGTGGACGCACGATGGCGTCACCACCAGTTGTCCCGGCGGCTCCAACAGCACGAGCCGCATCGCTGCCGGGCCTGGCACTGCCGACACTGGCGTGGGGGGCTCTCCAGGTGCGTCAGCGACGAACGCGGACATCTCGATCCAGGGCGGCCGCGGCGGAACGCTGGTGCGCGACGCTCTCGACCCTCCGCAGATCCGGATGTTTCTCGGTGGTGGTGGCGACTCGCAGTTGGGAAAGGGCGGCATCACGACGCAAGCGCCGCCGGGTAGCACCAACTCGATTGCCGAGCGCGCGGGCACTGGCTTTGGTGCGGGTGGCTCGGGCCGCTGCAATGGGTCAGACACAACAGCCGTCGCCGGCGCCAACGGCTCTGACGGCGTCTGGATCGTGGAAGAGTACTCGTGAAAGGAAAGCAACCCATGAACCTATGTGATCAGCCCGATTGTTCCGAGCCGGCAACGCACTCCTACACGTGGGAGTGGGGGCAGTCCGGCACGTGCTGCCCGAAGCATCAGCAGATTTTACAGCAGACCGCCGGCAACCTCGGGCGGTCGATCACGTTCGGCGGGCTGTCGGGCGACGCGACGCCGCCGCTGCAGCGCGAGGAACGCGTGCGGCTCAAAGCCGAGGCCCTGGTGGTCGCTGAGGAGCTCGAGGAGGCGAAGCTGCGCGGGCTCGACATGTACCGCCAGATCACGCAGCTGACGCAGCAGGTGCAGTCGCTGACGGTCCGGCACCGCGAAGCGGAGGCGCAAGCGAAAGACGCGCGGGCTGAGCGCGACGAGATGGATCGGCGCCTCCAGGCTCTCGAGGCAGAAAACGCCGAGCTCACTGACGAGCTCGGGCGGCTGCGCGTGCTCTTGCCGCCGCCGCCCCCCCCGCCGAGCGACACGTTGCCCGGCGTGACCGCGTGATCGTCGTCTCGCTTCTCACCTACCAGCTGGGCAAACAGCTGGGCATTTTGAACGCGGCTCGCGAGGTGTCGCGCCAGCTTGCCGCCGGAGCGCTCTCCGGCGACGAGCTGCCCGCGGTGCGTACGATCCAGCGGCTGCGCTCGATCGATACGTGCATGCTGTACCACGGCGCTAGCACCACGCTCCCCAAAGCTCGATCGCGCGCTGCGCATGCTGCGCTGGCAGCGACGGACGCCGATCTGTGGTGCATGATCGACGACGACGTCGAGACGGACGCCGAGACGCTGGCGCGGCTCGTCGCGATCGCGCGCGCCGGAACAGTGGCCGTGCTGCCGTGCCTCGTGCGATCGACGCTTGGCGATCAGCGAATCAACGTGCTCTGGCAAGGCTCGCTGATCAACCCGATCGGTGGAGTCGCAACCCGCGGCGTCAACCGCGGCGGCTGCGGGCTGATGGTCGTTCCCCGCGCCGCTCTCGAAAGGGTGCGCGACGAGTTTGCCGACGAGCTCTCGTACGACGACGACGACGGGGCGCGACGGGTCGCGCTGTTTGCGATGATGTTGACCGGCGATCGCGAGTCGCGAATGTGGCTCGGCGAAGACTACTCGTTTTGTGAGCGGCTGCGGGCCGCCGGCGTCGAGCTCGCTGCCCCGATCGAAGGGCGCTCGGTCCACGATGGGTTGTTGCTCGATCTGGCGGACGCCGCGTCGCTGCCGTACTGAGAGGGAAACCATGTCCAAGACGGCGATTCGGACGCTCGAGCTGCAGGCGCTCGAGGCGCTGCGGCAAGCAGCGGAGGACGGCACCACCCAGGCGGCTCGAGAGAGCTGCATCGAAACGGCGCTCGCTTGCATGCGAGCGATCGCGCGACTCACGCCGCCAAAGCCGCGGCGGCGGCGCAGCAGCTGAGCTGTCTGCTGGTATTTCGACGCCGATCAGAGCCTATGCGCGGTTGACTCGTCGCGTGACCATCCGAGCGTCGTAGCCTCCGATCGCCGTCAGCGCTGGCACCCAGGGCCCGCACACAGGTTCCCGGTGGCTGTAGTGCGAGACGTCGTCGCCGGGCTCGATCACGATTAGCCCGCCGCAGAACGGGCAGACGTCGCGATCTTCGTGGCGCATCCCTTGCCAGCGTATCACGCACTCGATGAAGCGATCGACCGCGGCGCGCACTTGAGGATCCAGCGATCGCCGGCGCGCCGCTCGAGCTCGATCGGCTTGCTTGCGTCGGGCCCGACCGGGTTTCATGGCGAGTTCGCCGATCGCCGCGGGCACTCGGGCGTCATGACGCCGTCAATCGACGTGCCGCAGCCGCCAAATCCCTTCAGCGGGCAGTCCTGGCACGTTGACGCTGGCGCGTGGGAGCGTAGGCACGTCGGACACATGTCCCACGTCTGGTGGTGGTGCTGCAGCTGGCCCGGCGCAGCGCCGCACGTTTCGCACCCCTTGTGGGGTTCGGGGCACCAGCGATCGTCGTCGTAGCCGATAGCCGGCGGCGCTGGCGCGCTGTCGAGCCGCGCGAAGCACCACACGCACGTCCCCGGACTGACCTGGGACTCTCGGCACGGCGCGGGTTGCCCCGCAGCCCGCGATCGCACTCGGCAACGCTGCATGGGGGGGCAGGGTGCGCCTCGAGCCTGGGTGACGTCAACGCCAGCGCCCCGCCGGCGCCTCGTCGCTGGCGTTGCGCGGGGGGGGCCGCCGCACCCTACGTGGTCCGGAGAACGGCTCGCGAGAGAGGCCTTTCCGCGCGAAGAAAAAGGCAGGCAACCTAGTAACACCCGCGGCAACGAACGCCTACATAACATCACCCCTAGGGGTGATGTGAGAGGCGTTGACAGCAGCGCAAAAGCCGCTTTCTTGCGGGAAATGGGTGGGTAGGTGTACGCAAAGCGTGGCGCAAGCGCGCACACTGAACGCCTAATCAGCGTAGATCCCGATCGGCCGATCTGGATATCGGTTCATCTCGGAGAGCCCCCCCCCAGTAAGGGGCGGCTCGTTCGTCACTTCAAGGGCGCCAACCCCGAGCGAAGTGGCGACGAGGGCGCTGTCAACTAGCCACGAACCAGCAACCAACGTCCACCGAACGAGCCTACGCAGCTTCTGACACGGCTTGTAGGCACTTCGCAAGCAGCTGGCGACGCTACCGCCGGCCGGACGCGGTTTTGTCCGTCGGAACCGATGCGACGAAATCACTGCGCGGCGTCGTGGACCGGGCGCAGCAACAATCGCGCGCCTGGCAAGCCGATCAGCTGCGCCGGACCGGGTATGCGACGCCCCACCCCGAGCTCGGGCACGCCGTCACGTTCGCGCTGAGGGAAGCGGGATACTCCGTCACTTTCGCGCACATAGGCGGCCAGCTGGCAGCGGTGTCAACCGCGTACAACTGGCAAGGCTGCGCCCGCATCGCGGCGATCGTCGGACGGCACAAACGCACGGTCCAGCGCGCTCGAGCTCGTCTCGAGGCAGACGGCTTGCTGCGTTCCGAGCTACTATTGACCGGGGACATGATCGACGGGCAACGATCGCCGGTGCGGCATCCGCAGGTCGTGCGGGACGTTTCAGCGCTGCAACGCCTGGCGCGCGCTCGAGCAGCAGCGCGCAGCACGCAGCCGGCGCGCCGTGGCAAGCGACGCCCGTCCGCAGCGCACGCGCCGCAGCCGTCGCCGGCGCCGGCGCCCATGACGGCAGCCGAATTGCGGGCGCTCGGTGAAGCGCACCCCGAGTTTGCGGCGTTCTTCGGCGAGATGGCAGCCGCCGCCGCGAAGCGCCAGCCGCCGCCCCCCGCCGCGGCGAAGATTGAGCCCGGCGAAATCGACGCTGCCGAGCGCGATATCGCCGAACGCGAGCGCCAATTGAAGCTCGAACGCGAGCGCGTGCGCGGCCCCCCCCGCGGCCCGCCGCGCTGAACGGCTTCCCCATCACCCTGCGCCCGGCGAGTAGCTGTCCCCCCCCGGCCTCGTCCGGGCGCAGCTTTGTCCGCTGCGCGCACCTACATCGGCGCCAACGGCGCTCGAGGTGTCTCAGCTCGCGTGAGACGCCGCTGCGCACGTGCGCCTACATGGTGTTTGGGGGGGGCTCTCGGATGTGCAGATGACAGGGCGTCACCTAGATATGCCCCCCTGAAAATTTATCACTAAAGATCTGACAGGTTGCGCGCGCGAGCAGCCCCCATGGATCGGGCCTGTCGGGCTCTCCGAGCGGCGCTGTTGCCCCCCGCCGGCAGCCGACGCGGGGGGCTGCGCCGCTCTGTCGGAACCGTCCGTCGCGTGCGGACGGACGCAGCCACCCGGGACGAACTACGCGCGCGCGCGCGCGTAGTTCTCGGGCGAGACCACTTGCCCCGTGGCATGCTTGCTGGGTTTGGGGAGCGGAGGTCTAGAAGAGGGTGCAACCTGACGGCGCCGTCGTCGGCTACATTCGGGTTTCCAGCGCTGGCCAGGACTACGCCTACCAGCGCACCGCGATCGAAGCCGCGGCGCGCGCTCGGGGCGAGCGCGTGCACGAGTGGTTTGGCGACGTCGCCAGCGGCTCGACACTCGAGCGGCCCGAGCTCGGGCGGCTGCGGGCGGCGCTGGACGTGCGTAGGGTGCGCACCGTGTGGGTCTGGCGGCTCGACAGGCTCACACGTAGCGGTATTGCCGACACCCTCGCATCCGTGGAGCACGTCCGGCGTTCAGGGGCGGAGCTCGTCAGCGTTGCTGATCGGGTGGCCCTCGACGGGGGGCCGACGGGTGAGCTCGTGCTCGCCGTGCTGGCCTGGTGCGCGCAAATGGAGCTCGCGAAGATTCACGAGAACCAAGACGCGGCGCGCGCTCGCATGCGCCAACAGGGGCGCACGTGGGGGCGCCCGGCGCTGCCCTCACCCCTGAAAGACGCCGTCGCCGCCGCCAAGTCGCAAGGAATGAGCTGCCGAGAAATTGCACGGCAGTTGAAAGTTTCCAAGTCGTGGGTTGCCGGCGTTTTGAAGGAATTGGGCCTATAGGCCGCCGCATGTTTTCCGCGGCGGCCTAGCGGTCAAAGCACTGTCCAGAAACCTACACTTTAAGGACAGTCCGAGGCGCCGGCCGGCATGTCACCTTGAAAGGATGGCAGCCAGACGACGATCAGCATCCGTGAGCCGCTCCGGCGGCCTCGTTCTCGTAACACCCCCAGCCGCGGCTCCGGTCGCGCGCCGCTCGAGCGGCGGAAGACGGCGCCGGCGGCGCTCGAGCAAGCGCAGCAGCAGCGCGAGCAGCCACGGCAACATTCAGAAGACGCTCACGGGCGTCGCGATCGGCGGGCTCGCCTATGGCCTGCTCGTCAAAAACTTCCCGCAGCTGCCGAGGCTGCCGGGCATCGGGCGCAGCGGCACCGTCGCGATCGCCGTCGCGCTGCTGAAGCCGCGCAACGAAATCCTCCGGAACGTGGGCGTCGCTGCAGCAGCGATCGCGGGCTACTCGTTCGGCGAGAGTGGCACCGTCAGCGGCGATGAGCTCTTGTCGTCTCAGATGTGATCGCCGTTGCACGTGTTGCAGCGGTGAACAGCAAAAAGGCGGCGAAAAGGCCGCAAAACGAAAGGTGAGGCATGCGGCATTTCGAAGTCGTGGGCGATGAAGATCAAGACGTCGAGGGCGACGTGATGGGTGATGTGATGGGCTACGACGGCCCGATGGGAGGGTACGAGGGCGGCGCTGAAGTGGTCGGGCACGACGACTACGGCTATCCGATCGTCGTGGGCCGCGGCAGACCGCGGCGCCGGCGGCCGATGGTTGCGCTCAGCAAGCCGGGCTGGCGTCAAGGCCAGCTCGCACCTGGCGTCATTGCGCCCGATCAAGGCTTGCTGCCGCTCCCCATGGGCAATTTCACTTTCGCCGCGGCGGCGCAGACCTTCACGTTCAGCGGGCAGATCCAGAAGCCCTTTCGTGGTGAGCGTCTGCTCGTGACGACGGTACGCACCGGCGCCAGCGCGACGGGACGCTTGCTCGGTCAACCCTTCGTGGGCACCGACCTGGCGTTGCTCGACATCAACCCGATCGACATCGAACAGATCGGCGCGCTGAACGCGTTCGGCGTGCGGCTCACCATGAAGCCGGCTCAGCCTGGCGTGTTCATCCGGATCGTCACTTCGTTGTCCAACGCGCTGACGGGCACGGACACGATCTTCGCGTCGGTGCAGTTGCTCGGCCGCAACATTCACTGATCGAAAAGGGTCTGCCCCCCGCCGGCGATTTGGCCGCAGTCCGGGTGCCTTGCCTACCCCCACGCATGGGGACACGGAGAGCAGGCAAGGTCCGGAAGGCGTATCGCTCAAACGCGGCGGAAGGCAGGTCCCGAGAGGGAACGTAGCATGCGGATCAACGTCGCGATACCCGAAGCGCACGTCAAAAAGCCTGTGCTCGACGCTGCGCTCGAAGCGGTGACACGGCTCAACGAAGATCTGATCGCGAGCGGTCAGAGCCCGACGAGTCGCCAGCTGATCGCCAAGGGCGCTCGCTGGCAACCAGAGAAGCCGGGCGACGAGCATTTCGATCATGGGGGCTTGATCAACGTGCGCGGGCATGGTGACTGCGACGACTGGGCCCCACTGCACGCAGCCACGCTCCGAGTGACCGGAGAAGACCCCGGAGCTCGGGCGGTGGTCAAAAAAAGCGGACCGAAGCGCTGGCACGCGATCGTCCAACGAAGCAACGGCACGATCGACGATCCATCTCTCGCCGCTGGCATGCCAGGGCCCGGCATGCATGGCGTGGTCGGGGCGTGCCTGCCCATGATGACGCAGCCGGAGCGCTCGAGCGTCGCCGGCGCCTACATCGCGACGCCTCACCTCGCGCTCAGACCGATCGCCGATCGGCACGGCCAGATCGAGTCGTGGCAAGCGCGCACCGATCTCCCGTGGCACTGGCGCCCGACAGGCTCGCCCTCGGACCTGGCCATGGTGACGCTGCATCGCTCACCGGTGAGCTCGCAAGCCGTCGTGGGGTCGCTGCGCGGCGCGTGGGAGCTCGGGATTGCCAGCGAGACGGCGCACCCCGAGCAGCTGAAACGACTCGCCGCACTCGCCGACGCGTGCGACGGCATGCCGTACGAAGAGGTAGCCGAACGCTACGGCTCCGAGCATGCCGACGCGGCTGCGGCCGTCGTCGGTGGGTTCTTCGGCAAAGCGTTTCGCGGCCTGAAAAAGCTCGCGAAGAAAGCGATCAGCCCGCTGGCAAAAACCGCGCTGTCGTTCGTGCCGGGCGGCAACCTCGCATCGATGGCGCTCTCTGCAGCGTCGCCGCTGCTGAAAAAGAGCGTGGCGCGCGCCAAGCATTTGCCGCCGGAACAGCGCGCAGCAGCGCTCGCCCCCCCGCCCGTGCGCATGCGCGAGCCGCCCGATCTGATGGTGCGGCAACCCGCGGCGCCGATCGTGCTGCGCCCCCAAGACCCGAACGTGCCGCTGCTGACGACGTTTGCTGATCGGCTGCAGCGCGCCTATGAATTTGGCCGCTCGCCAGCGCCGCCGGCGAGGCCTCCGGCGACGAGCTCGCCGGCGTGGAGGCGCCCGGCGACGAGCTCGCCGCGGCGCCCGGCGACGAGCTCGCCAGCGCGGCCGCGTGGGGCCTGGCCACGATGAGCGGTCAATTCGATGGTGATGGCCCGTCGCGCAGCGACCCTTTCGCGCGCGCGTTCGGGCAACAGCCGTGGCTGCGGGGCGCCGTCACGCCCTGGCATATGTGGGGCACGCTCGAGACGCTGACGATACCGATCGATCCGCCGGGCCCGGCGCGGCAGGTGTCGCAGCAGCTCAGCCGCGTCAACTATCGTCGCCCCGACACCTGGCATTGGCTCTTCTACTGCCGCATCGTCCAAGCGCCGGTCGAGAGTGAGGGCAATTCGATCATTGTCGCAGTCGATTTCAACTGCATCTTCGGCTTGGGTCGCGCGTCGGTGACGCTGCCTGGGTTTCAGCGGCTCGTGTTCAACTGGACGGCGCCGGCGCCGGCTCCAGTCGAGCCGCTATGGTCGACTCGGGCGCTCTCGCCCGACGACGAGGGCCAGGGGACCGAGCAGATGGTTGCCGAAGATATTCAGTGCTCGTCGCTGATCACGGTGAGCACCGTCAACGTGCCGCTGACACCAGCCTTGATCATCGAAGTCGGCTCGTTCTTCGCTCCGAAAAACCACATTCGCCCGGACTGGCTTCAACTCGATCAATCGATTGAGGCGCAGTTTCCGGGCTCGGAGATTCAAGGTCGATGAACCTGGCACGCATCAGAGGGTTTCTGCTGCAGCTGCCGAAGCCGGCAAAAATCCGCGTGACCGCCGGCGACGGCGAGCCGCAAGAGATCAAGCCGGGCCGCTCCTACGCGCGCACGGCAGAGACGATCGAAGCGCTCGGCGTCGACGTGATCGAATGCTTCGACAAAGACGGCGCGCTGCTGCGCGCGCTGCGTTTGTCGGAGCCCGAAGCGCGCCGCTCGGACGCGGCTGACATCCCGAAAGGGATCGAAGTCGATCCGAGCGCGCTGATGCTGACTCACTTCGCGAACCTTCTGCATCGCGCCTATGAGCACTCGACAGAGATAGCGTTCACGCGCCTCGTCGAGCTCGCCGAGCGACTGAGCGCGCACACCGAATCGATCGAAGCGCGGCTCGCGCACGCTGAGAGCGCGCTCCGTCGCGAGCAGTCCGATCGGATCGACGATGCGTTCGAACGCGCGCAGGAAGCGATCGCGAAAGGCGATGGCAGTGACCCACTGGCGCAACAGATGATCGGCGCGTTCTTGAGCGCGCGCATGGGGGGGGAGCAGCCGCCGGCGCCGTCCAAATCGAACGGCGCCAAGCCGAACGGAAAGGCATGAGGGATGGATCTGGCGCTTCTGTGGTTCGGGCTCGTGTGGGCCTTGCTCGGTGGCAAGTCGACGGCGCCGTCTGGACCGCCGCCGGCGCCGCGCCCCGGTCCTCCGGAGCCGTGGCCCGCGGTCGCTCCATCGGGTCTGCCGCCCTTCCCTGGTGACGGGTGGGAGTATGACGAGCCGCCGCCGCCGGAGGTGGTCGCTCGCGCGCGCCAGCTGCTCTCCGAGCTCTGGGCACGCGGGCAAGGCAGCACGCGGCAGGAGCAGACCGCCGGGCGCTGGATCGTGTACCGCGCCGAGATCACCCGCGGCAACAAACGCGGCGTGGTCGCCTATCGCGAGCGGCGCGCAGCGCCAGCGCTGCAGGCTCGTGCGCCTGGTGCTGCGCCAGCACCAGCGCCAGCGCCAGCGTCGCCGGCGCGCACGGTCGCAACCATCCTCACGTCCGCAGGGTGGCCGCAGCCGCAAGCCGGCACGAGCGCCGTCGAGCTCGTGCCGGGCCGCGTGTATCAGTGGTCGGCTCGTGTCGACATCCCACGCGCGGCAATCCCGGGGGGCGACGAGCGGGCATTTGCGGAAGGCATCGCGCGCGGCTTGGCTGCAGCCGGCGCAACCAATATCGCAGTGAGCGACTCGATGCCGTTCATTCTCGGCTATCGGCTGCTCGCGAGCAAAGCCGCGACCGTGCCGCTGAACACGCCGATCCCGATCGATTTTGCCGGCGTGCGATGCACGATCACGTTTCTGTCAGTGCGTCAGGTCGAGGCGCAGCCACCCGGCAAAGCGCCGCCCGGTCCGCCCCGAGCGTGGAACGTGCAAGTCGGACCCGCAACGATCCAGCCGACGAGCTCTCCGGCGCCGGCATCCCCGCCCGTGTCGCTTCCCGAGCTAAGCCGCGGCGCTGGCGTGAGACCCAACCCGCCGAGCGCAGACGTCCGCTTGCTGCAACAAAAGCTCGGAATCGAGGCCGATGGTCGTTTCGGTGGAGGCACCGAAGCCGCGGTCAAGGCATTCCAGCTGCGGCGCGGGCTGAAGATCGACGGCATCGTCGGACCCAAAACGTGGGCCGCGCTGTTCGGCTCGTCGCGAGCGTGAGATGGATCGCTTTCCCCTGGCCGCCAGCGCTGCATACAACTACGCGCAGCGCTTCACGATGCAACACCGCGGCGTGGACATCATGGCGCCGCTCGGGACGCCGG
>DATICE010000148.1:0-5978 GCA_035456985.1 Burkholderiales bacterium
CAGTTTTTCGAGGAAGCCGATGCGATGCGCCTCGGCGGCGTCGATGTGATCGCCGGTGAGGACGAGCTCGCGTGTCTTGCCCCAGCCGATTATCTGCGGGAGGAGGCACGCTTCCATGCCCGAGGGGATGCCGAAGCGCACTTCCGGCATGCCGAACTTCGCGGTCGTGACAGCGATCCGCACGTCGCACGAGGCGGCAATTTCCATCCCGGCGCCGAAGCAATAGCCGTTGATGCGGGCGATTACCGGGACCGGCAGGGCGCGGATTGCTTCGCACGCGTGGTGGACCCAGGTGTGGACCTGGTGTGCCTGCTTCGGCGTGAGATCCTTCATTTCCGCTATGTCCGCGCCGGCCATGAACGACCGCTCGCCGGCGCCCGTGAGAACCGCTACGCGCAGGGCCCGGTCCCGCGCCAGCTTGCGAAACGCGCCGGCAAGCTCTTTCTTGCCGGCGAGGCCGAGGGCGTTGCGCTTCTCAGGGTTGTTGACGATGACGGTCGCGACGCGGCCCGCCGGGCGCGACTCGATGCGGGTCAGAATCAGATTCGCCAAGGGATGGGTCGCCTGCTAATAGCCGCGGCGGGAATCGATGCGGTTCTTCAGCGGCTTGCCGTCGAGAAGCCGCTCGAAGTTTTCGAACCAGAAATCGAGCAAGCGGTCCACGTAGCGCGGATCGTCGCAGCTCACGTGCGGCATGAGGACGAGGTTGGGGGTGTCCCAAAGGGGCGAGTCGGCGGGGAGCGGCTCTGGCTGGAACACGTCGAGGACGGCGCCGGCGAGCGTACCGTCGGCGAGTTTCTCGCGCAGAGCATCGTAATCGACAACCGGCGCGCGGCCGATGTTGACGAGGCCGGCCTCCGGCTTGAGGAGATCGAGGCGCCTGCGGTCAAGCAGGTTCCGCGTTTCGGGCGTAAGCGGTGTCGTGATGATTACAAAGTCGGCCTGGTGCAATACGCGGTCGATGCGGCGCACGGGGCAAACCGAGTCGGCCGGGCGCGCGGCCTTGCCGCTGCGGGTGACGGCGATCACCCTGGCGCCGAGCTTCTTCGCGGCTCGGCCTGCGGCCTGGCCGAGATCGCCGAAGCCGATGACGACTGCGGTCTTGCCCGCGACCGGGGTGGTATAGACCGGTTCCCATGTGTGATGGCGCTGGCTCGCCAGCAGCTGGGGCAGCCGCGCATTGAGCATCGTGATGGCCAAGGCGCAGGAATCTTCCGCCTTGGGTCCGTGCGCCCAGCGGTTGTTGGTGAGCGCAATATCACGGGGCAGCCAATCGAGGGGCAGGAGGCTGTCGATGCCCGCGCCGGTGGTCTGGATCCACTTCAGGCGCGGCGCGCGGCTGCGCAAATTCTCCCGGGGCGGGCTCGAGTTGATCATCGCATCGGCAGTCTTCAACGCTTCGCCGATGATGTCCCCGTCCCAGCCGATGGTGACGCGTAGCCGCTTGGCGAGAGCCCGATGACGCCCGGCAGCCGAGCGCCAGCGTTCCTCTGTGAGATGAAAGATAGCGGGGCGCTTGCGGAAGCTTTCCAGGTGCAGGTGCAGGACTTCGCCGGGCATCGCCGCTGGATCATGCGTCGCCGGTCTTGGGCGGCTTGGCGGCGAACGCGGAGCCGCGCACGCACATGCGGCCGCGCGCGTCCTGCCACAGCTTCTCCTCGGCGTGGAGCCGCCCCATCGCGCGCGCGACGGCTTGGAACTCGTATTCGCCGAAATGCTCGGCGATCTCCTGGTAGTACTTCGGTTCTTTCTCGACCAGTTTGAGGATCTGGCCCGCGAGCCCGGCCGTTACCCTATCGTCATGGCCCGCGGCTTTCGGCGCGGCATCGGCCTTGCCTTTAACGTAATCGCCGATCTTCGCGCGGTCGGCGTACGCGTAGGCGATGCGCTCGAAGCGCTCGCGCGGGATACCTTCGCCAATGGTCGCGTCGATGCCGACCTTGGCCCCGGTCGGGACAACCCCGGGCGGCGTGACTGCCAAGCTCGGGTCGAGGGGCTTCGCGCGCGCGCCGGGAATGATGATGACATCCTTGTCGCCCTGCACGCGCGTCGCGATCGCCCACTCGACGTCGGTCGGGTCGAAAACGTCGATATCGTCGTCCACCACCACCACGTGCTTGATGTCCTGCGCGGTGAGGGCGGCGAGAAGGGCGTTCTTGCCTTCGCCCGCCTGCTTGCGGATCGAGACGATGGCATGCCAGAAGCCGCAGCCGCCGAGCGTCACGTTGATGTCCTTCACTTGCACGCCGGCGTTCTTCAGCGCACGCCGGATCGCGGTGTAGCGCGTGGGCGCGGCGAGCCAGGTGTTTTCCCACGGCATGTGGAGCGCGTAGTAGATCGCGTCCTTGCGCCGCGTAACGGCCTTCACTCTCACGAGCGGATTCCAGTGCAGCCCGCCCATCAACCGCGTGAATTCGCCGAAGCGGCCCTCGGGATGCGTCCAGCCGGTCGGCAGGATCTCCGCTTCCAGCACCATCTCGGCATCGGCGAGGCACGGCATGTCGATTGTCTCGCACATCGCGAGCTCCACCGGAGCACCGCGGATGCCGCCTGCGATGGCCATCTCGTCCACGCCGAGCGGTGCGCGGAAACCCGAGCCCATGATCTCGAAGGGGTGGGTGCCGATCGAGATCGAGATCGGGCAGGGGCGGCCGGCCTCGTAGGCGCGCTGCGCGAAAAGCCGCATGTTGTTTGGCGTGACAATGTCGATCCCGGTGAGGTTCTTCTCCTTCACCATGAATCGGTACATGCCGGAATTGATGCCGTACTCCGGGTCCTTCGCGATCACCACGCCGGCTGTAATCATCGGGCCACCGTCGTAGATCGAGGACATCGGAATGGGCAGGCGGAAGAGATCGACCTTGGCGTCGGCTTCGATGACCTCCTTGTGACGGGCGGTCTCGACATACTTGGGCGGAATCGGATGATCAATGCCCTGCTGCAGGCGGTGCTCGATCTCCGGATAGCTCGTGCACCCCATGGAGAGAACGGCGCGGTTGCGCGAGCGGATGATGCCGGAGACGACCGGCATGTCGTAGCCGATGACGCTGTGAAAGAGGAGAGCGGTCTCCGCCTGATCAACCAGCGTCGCAATGTGCCGGATGTCCACCGGCTGGCGGATGTCCGTCAGCTCCTTCTCTGCGCGCAACCGGTCGAGGAACTGCCGGAAGTTCTCCTGCCGGACGTCGGGCTTTTCCAGTTTCATTGCGATTGCTCCGGCGCACCTTTCATACCCTGCCAGCGCTTTATGCGGTTGTGCTCCACGCCGAAGAGATCGAGTACGCGGCCCACGGTGTGGTTCACGAGGTCATCCACGCTCTTGGCGTGGCTGTAGAAGGCCGGCACCGGCGGATAGACGATGCCGCCCATTTCCGTCACCTGCACCATGTTGCGCAGGTGCGCGAGGTTCAGCGGCGCTTCGCGCACGATCAGCACCAGGCGGCGGCGCTCCTTGAGGATGACGTCCGCCGCGCGCGAGACGAGATTGTCGGAGAAGCCGAGCGCGACGGCGGCGAGTGTCTTCATCGAGCACGGCGCGATCACCATGCCGTGGGTAACGAACGACCCGCTCGAGATCGAGGCGGCGACGTCGCGCACGTTATGCACCACGTCGGCGAGCTTCGCGAGATCCTTGCGCGTCAGCTTGTGGTCGTACCACGCGTTCAGGGCGCCGGCGTCGGAAACTATCAGATGCGTTTCCCAGCCGCCGATCGCGCGCAGCGTCTCGAGGATGCGCACTCCGTAAATCGAACCGGTCGCGCCGGTCATCGCCACAATGAGGCGCTTTTTTCGGGATCGGGACTGTCTCTTCGCGGCGTTCATAGGCAATGAAGCCTATCAGAATTCACGCCTTTGGCGGAGCGGTGAAATACGTCCCGCGGCCGCTTGCGATCAGTGCGCCCTCCTTGTCGTAGAGGTTCGCCTCGGCGGTGGAGTACTGGCTACCCATGCGCACCACGCGCGCCTTCGCCGTGAGGTCGCCGGGCATAGCCGCCTTGTGATAATCGACGCGGATATCTATGGTCGGCACCGGCCGGCCGAGTTGCGCGGCGATGGCGTAGTCGGCGGCAACGTCAATGATCGCGGCAAGAATGCCGCCATGCGTGTAGCGCCGCTCGGGATTCACCACCCATTCCTCGCGCCACGCGGCCCGGATTTCCACCCCGTCCTCGCCCGCCTTCAGCACGGTGAAGTTGAGCCATTTGTTGAACGGCCCGCGGCTGATCAACTCCTGAAGCCTGTCGATACCTGTCGTTTGCTCGCCCATACTGTCATTCGTTAGTGGTCATTTCGTTACCGCGTCTTCGGCAACCAGGTGCCGAAGACGCTCCCGGTCGATCTTGTTGGTACCGGAAAGCGGTAGCTCCTTCAGGAAGAATACGCGCCGCGGGTGCTGATAGGCCGGGCCGTTTGCGAGCGCGAACTGCTTGAGCTCGTCCTCGGTGACGTTGGTGCCATCGCGCGGCACGACGAAGGCGTACGGCACCTGGCCCTTCAGCTCGTGGTCGAATGGCATCACCAGAGCCTGGTGGATCGCGGGATGGCGCTGAAGGAGGGCCTCGATCTCGCCCGGGTAGATGTTCTCGCCCCCGGAGACGAACATGTCGTCCGTGCGCCCGACAAAATAGTAGAAGCCGTCAGCGTCGCGCCGGCAGACGTCACCCGTGTAATACCAGCCGTCGCGCAGCCGCTTCGCGGTCTCCTCGGGCATATTGTGATAGCCGAGCAGATTGCCTGGATTCTTCAGAACGAGTTCCCCCTCATCGGGACCCGGCCCGCCTTCGAGCCTCGCTTCGGTTCCGGCGTACGGCGCGCCCAGCGAGCCGAGCGGGCGCGGCTTGCCCTCGGGATGGGGGCCAAGCGGAACGGGCCCGCCCTCGGTCACGCCGTAGACCACCAGCGGCTCGGCGTTCGGGAAAGCTGCGCGCAGCGCCTTGATCAATTGAGGGGATGAGGGCGCCGAGCCCATCATGACCGTCCGCACCGATGTCGTGTCGATCTTCCCGAGCTGATCCCTGCGGGTAAGCAGCATCGCCATCATCGTCGGCACCCCCGAGATTACCGTGCAGCGGTATTCGCCGATCGCCTCGATGTAGCGCTCGATGTCGAACTGGGGCAAGAGCACCAGTTTCGCGCCGGCGGTAAGCCCCTGCTTGATCGCGTTCAGGGCGTTCTTGTGATAGAGCGGCGCGGCAACGAGTATCACGTCCTTCTCGGTCGTGCCCCGCGTGTGCGCGAGGATCAGCCGGCTCCAGTTCTGGCCGTAGTGCGTGAGCAGCACGCCCTTGGGCCGACCGGTCGAGCCCGACGTGTACGGCTGGATCGCTATCGAATCCGGCGCGGGTTCGATGGCCGTGAACGGCCCGGGATCGGCGAACCGCTCGAATTCCAGTCCGAATTCCACGACGCGAATTCCGGCCGGGATCAGCCGCTTTGCATCGCTTTCCGCAAACACCACGCGCGCACCCGCGTCGTTGAGGATGTAGGCAACGGTGTCGGGGGCGAGCTTGACGTTGACTGGCACCGGCACGACGCCCGCGCGCATGGCTCCAAGCAGCGTGCTCACGAACTCCAAGCGATTGAGCGAGAGGATGCTGATGTGGTTGCCGGGATTCAGGCCGGCCCGCGTGAGGCCCCGCGCAACGGCGTTACAGCCGGCATCGAGCTCACGGAAGCTCATCGGCCGCGGCTGCTTCGGGTCGCGAAGCTCGATGATCGCGGGCCGGTCGGATTGCGCATGCTCGCTGAACAGGAGCCCGAGATTACCTGGGTATCCGCGCGGCTCTGGCCTGGCTATCGTCATGTACGCGTGACGGCTGACGAGTTACGGTAACTAAGGCGTGACGACGACCTTGCCGAATACCTCGCGCGTCTCGATCAGGCGCAGCCCTTCCACCGCGCGCTCGAGCGGCAGCACCTTGTCGATCACCGGCTTCATCTTTCCTGCCGCGATGAGGCCCATCAGCGCCTGCAGGTTG
>DATICE010000149.1:0-13568 GCA_035456985.1 Burkholderiales bacterium
GATTGAAGAGGCGGCGACGTGAGCCAGAACATCAATCTCTTCAGCCCTGCCTTACGCAAGCCGCGGCAGCTGCTGACGCTGGCCGTGGTTGTGCAACTGCTGGGCATCACGCTCGCCGCGCTGTTTAGCTATAACTACTACCTGCAGCAGCAGGTAAACAACCTTGCCGCCGAGCTGGCTGCCGCGGAGAAGCTGCTTCGGGCCCAGGGCGATTTCGTGGACAAGCTGAAGGCGAAGGCTGTTCCGCACGTGAGCGAGGCGCAGCTCGATTCCGAGATTACCCAGCTCGAGGCCGAGCTCAAGCTCGCGGAGGAATCAATCGCGGCGATGAAGGGCGGCGCCTTCGGCAGCCAACGGGGATTTGCCGAGTATCTGCGGGCATTCTCGCGGCAGGCGATCGGCGGGCTGTGGCTCACCGGATTCAGCATCGGCAGCGGGGAGCTGGAGATCCGCGGCCGGACGCTGAGTCCCGACCTGCTGCCGAGCTTCATCCAGCGCCTGAACCGGGAGAAGGTGCTCGCCGGTCACCCCATCGCGCGGCTCGAAATGATCCGGCCCAAGACGGAACCCGTGGCGGACAAGGGCAAGGGGGCCGACAAGACCGTGCGCGCGCCGAACTTTCTCGAATTCAGCCTGGCGTCTGAGACCACCAGCGCGGAGAAGACCCCATGAAGGAGCGGTGGCGCAAGCTCGCGGAGCGGTTTAGCGCGCTCAAGCCCAGGGAAAAGGCGCTGGTGGTGCTCGGCGTCGTCGTCGGCACGTCGCTGCTGTTCGATGCGGTCGCGTTTCAGCCGGCGCAGGCGCGCAAGAAGACGCTGGAACAGCGGATTTCGGAAGCACGCCAGAAGCTCAAGATCGCCGAGGCCCTGATGCAGACCAAGGAACCGGTGGGCGATTCGCATGCGGTCAAGCGCTCGTATCGCGACGCCCTGCGCGCGCGGCTCGGCGAGATCAACAAGAACATGGTCAACCTGCAGCAAGGGATGGTGCCGCCCGAGCGCATGGCGAAGCTGCTTGAGGACATGCTCGGGCGCACCCGCGGGCTGCAGCTCGTTTCCCTGCGCGCCCTGCCGCCCAGGCCCTTCGAGCCCCAGGGCGCGGCGCCCGCTTCCAAGGCCGGAGCCAAGCCCGTAAAGCCGGCGCCCAAGGAGCCCGAGCGCGTGATCTTCCAGCACGGCTTCGAGCTCACGCTGCAAGGCTCCTATCGCGAGCTGCACGATTACCTGACGCGGCTCGAGGAGCTGCCGTGGCAGATGTACTGGAAGCGGATCAGTGTCCAGACGGAGGAGTACCCCCAGTTGCGGGTGACGATCACGGTGCAAACGCTGAGCCTGACCAAGGCCTGGCTTGTCGTATGAAAGCCGGAAGATCCACGCTGCTCATCGTGCTCGCCGGCGCAATCGGCAGCGTTTCCGCATCGGAGCAGATCACGACGGATCCCACCCGCCCGCCCGCCGCGATTGCGGCAGAAGTGCCGAAGGGCTCCGTCCCCGGCAATCAGCTGCAATCGGTGATGATCTCGCCGACCCGGAAGACGGCGATCATCAACGGCGTGCCGGTCGAGCTGGGAAAGAAATATGGCGATGCGGTGCTGACGAAGGTGGGGGAGGACGAGGTCGTGCTGGAAAGCGGCAGCTCGCGGCAGGTGCTCAAGCTGCACCCAGCCGTTGACAAGAAGATCGAGGTCGTGCAGGCGGTGCCAGTTGCGCCCGCGGCAGGGAGCGGCTCGCCGAAGCCGAAAGCGAAACCGAAGGCGAAAGCGAAGCCGAAGGCGAAACCGAAGGCGAAGCCGAAAGCGAGCACGCCGAGCGGGGCAAAGTCCGTGGACGGTGGCAGCGCGGGGACACGCTAGGGAAACGCGACCATGACGCGAAAACTGCTGATGCTTGCGATCGCGACGGCCGCCGCCGGCTGCGCCGACCATTGGGCGCAGCGGGACTCGACCCGGGAGCGCATCAATGCCGAGATGGACAAGGCGGTGGAGGAACGCGCCACGCGCGCGATGCTGCCACCGCTGGTGGTGGAGATGCCCAAGGACCTCGAGGCGAGGCCGCTCGAGCAGCGCTTCGATCTCAACGTGAGCAACGCGCCGGCCGCCCAGGTGTTCATGGCGATCGTCTCCGGCACGCGTTACAGCATGATCGTCCACCCCGACGTGCGCGAGGTAATTTCGGTGAACCTCAAGGACGTGACCGTGCCCGAGGCGCTCGAAACGCTGCGCGAGCTCTACGGCTACGAGTACCGGGTGCAGGGCAACCGCATTACCGTGATGCCGATCAGCATGCAGACCCGTGTTTTCCAGGTCAATTACCTGCAGGCGACACGCGCCGGGCGCAGCGACGTGCGGGTGAGCTCCGGCTCGATCACCGACGCGCCTAGCGCGGCCGGTGGGGCCGCGGGGGGAGCCGCGGGTGGAGCGCCGACGCAACGCCTGACGGAAAGCACTCGCATCACGACCACCTCCGACAGCAATTTCTGGGGCGACATCGTGAAGTCGATTCAGTCCATCGTCGGAACCGCTGACGGGCGCAACGTCATCGTCAACACGCAATCGGGCGTGATCGTCGTGCGGGCGTTGCCGGCCGAGCTGCGCTCGGTCGAATCGTTCCTCAAGGCGATGCAGCTGATCGTCGAGCGGCAGGTGGTGCTCGAGGCGAAGATCATCGACGTCACGCTGCGCGAGGGCTTCGAGGCCGGCATCAACTGGGCGGCGTTCCGCGACGGCAACACGCGGGCCGCCGGCGGGGTGGTGCGGCCGGGCACCGCCATTGGCCCGAATCCCCCGGGTGCGCCAATCTCGACGCCGACCAACCTCCGGCCGGACGGCTCCATCGATCCCGCGTCTGCCTTCACCTCCACCCTTGGCGCCGCGGCGTCGCTGGCCACCGGGGCGACCGCGCCCGGCGCCGTCTTCGGGCTCGCCCTGCAGACGAGCAGCTTCGCGGCGCTGCTGACGTTCCTCGAATCGCAGGGTTCGGTCAACGTGCTGTCGAGCCCGCGCGTGGCGGCGATCAACAATCAGAAGGCGGTGCTCAAGGTCGGCCAGGATGATTTCTTCGTGACCAACATCTCCGCCACCTCGACCTCGACCGGCGCCGGCACTGTGACGACGCCCACGATCACCGTGCAACCGTTCTTCTCGGGCGTCGCGCTCGACGTGACGCCGCAGATCGACGACGGCAACAACATCATCCTGCACGTGCATCCGCAGGTGAGCCGCGTGGTGGAACAGACCAAGGTAATAGACCTCGGTACACTCGGCGTATTCACGCTGCCGCTCGCCTCCAGCAGCGTCAACGAGACCGACACCATCGTCCGGGTGCAGGATGGAAACATCGTGGCGATCGGCGGGCTCATGCGGCAGGAGACCCTGACCGCCGGCTCCCAGGTGCCTGGCCTGGGCGATGTGCCCGGCCTCGGCCAGCTGTTCCAGCAGCGCAACCGCCGCACCACCAAGAGCGAGATCGTGATCCTGCTGAAGCCCACGATCGTCCACAGCGACCGCAACTGGCAGCAGGATCTCAACGAAACACGCGAGCGGCTCCGGACGCTGCAGCCCGGCTCGGCTCCCGCGCGGCAGCCGCCTCAATAGGGGCGTTCAAAGTTCCATGTTTAAGGTTTAAAATCGGCTGCACGGATGGTCGCGCAGCACGTACCGCCGCTCCTGAACCCGGTGCCCGGAACTTGAAACCAGGAACCTGGATCGCATAACCCGAATCGTCGACCATGTATAAGACCCACTTCGGGCTCCGCGAAATGCCGTTCGGGATCACGCCCGACACGAGCTTCGCGTATACCAGCAGGACCCATCAGGAGGCGCTCAACACGCTCCTGGTGGCGGTCAAGAACGGCGAGGGCTTCCTCAAGATCACCGGCGAGGTCGGCACCGGCAAGACGCTGCTGTGCCGCAGGTTCCTCTCGATGCTCGATCAGAATCACGTATCGGCCTACATTCCCAATCCCTATCTCCAGCCGCGGACGCTGCTGTTCGCGCTCGCGGCGGAGCTGCGCCTGGGAGTGCCGCGCGATGCCGACCAGCATCTGCTGCTGAAGGAGATCGCGCGCGGGCTGCTCAACTACGCACGCCAGGGCAAGACCGTGGTCGTGTGCCTGGACGAGGCGCAGGCGATGCCGACCGAGACCATGGAGGCGCTGCGGCTCCTCACCAATCTCGAGACCGAGAAGAGGAAGCTCCTGCAGGTCGTTCTCTTCGGCCAGCCCGAGCTCGACCAGAAGCTCGATGCCGAATCGGTGCGCCAGCTGAAGCAGCGCATCACTTTTCAGCACCACCTCACACCGTTGCGGCCGGAGGAGGTCGAGCAGTATCTGGCGCACCGGCTGCGCGTCGCGGGCTTCCACGGCGAGCGCCTGTTTGCCCGGGCGGCGGCGCATCTCGTGCATCGCTGGAGTGGCGGCGTGCCGCGCCTGATCAACATCATCGCGCACAAGGCGATGCTCCTTGCCTTCAGCGAGGGCATGCAGGTGGTGCAGCCCGAGCACGTGAGCCAGGCGGTCGCGGATACGCCCGCCGCGCGCCAGCACAACCCGTGGCGATGGTTCGGCTTCGCGCTGCTCCTGTTGTCGGTCGGGAGTGTCGGGTGGCTGATGCTCTCGTGAAATGCGATCGCACGTCGGGGGTAGGGGCATGAGCGTCATCAACCAGGTCCTGCTCAACCTGGAGAAGCGGCGCGCGAGCCCGGCCGAGCGCGGGCTGGTGCCTGCCCACGTGGAAGTGTTGCCGGAAAGCGGGCGCGCATCGTTCCATTGGGGCTGGATTGCGGCGGGCGTTGCATTCGCGATCGCGGCACCGGCCGGCTGGATTGCGTTCACCGCGACGATTGCGGAGCCCACGCGCTCGTCGGCGGGGCGCTCCGGCGCCGAGAAGGTAATCGATAGAGTCGTCTCCGCTTCCGCCGGCGTGCGTTCCGCCGCGCGGCCCACGGAGGGTGACGAAGCCTATGCACAGGAACTCCGGGCATTCCGCCTGAGCCTCGAGCTGTCCAATCCCCCGGACGACCCCGCACCGCGCAGAGACGCCGGGGCGGGAGCCGGAGAGCCGTTGAGTTCGGCGCGAGTGATCGGCCGCATGGGCGCGGAGTCCGTCTCCGACGCCCCGCTAGCGAGCGCGCCCGCGCAAGCGCGAAGCGAGGCGGGCCGGCGCGCAGCCGCCGTACCGGCGGAACGTGCGATCCAGCCCGAAATCAAGAAACAAATGCACGATCCCACGCCGCGCGAGCATGCGGAAAACGAGTACCGCAAGGCGGTTGCATGGCTGAATCAGGGACGCCTGGCCGAAGCCGAAGCGGGCTTCCAGCAGGCATTGGGCCTTTATCCGGAGCATCTCCAGGCGCGCCAGGGGCTGATCGGTCTGCTGGTGCAGGGCAGGAAGCTCGAGGAAGCCGAACGCGTGCTGGAGGAAGGCGTCAGGCTTTCGCCCGGGCAGAGCGGATTCAGCATGACGCTCGGCCGCCTGCAGGCTGACCGCGGGGACAACGAGCGTGCAATCGCCACCCTGCAAGCAGGGCTCGAGCATGCCCAGGGCAATGCCGAATATGCCGCCTTCCTCGCCGCGCTGCTGCAGCGCCAGGGCCGGCATGAGGAAGCCATCGCGCAATTCCAGGCCGCATTGCGGCAGCGACCCGGCGCCGGGGTATGGTGGCTCGGACTCGGCATTTCCCTGCAGGCAGCCAACCAGACGGCCGCGGCGCAGGAAGCCTATCGGCGAGCCCACACCGCCGGCAATCTTCACCCCGAGCTGGCGGCGTTCGCCGAGCAACGCCTCAGGCAGCTGCAGTAGCGGTTGACGAAGCCGCTCGTCAACTATCCCCCATCACGCTTCCGTAAGGCAGCGTCCGCGCCACGACCCAGCCGGCAACGCTGACGGCGCCGGCTCGTTTCAGCACGCGCGCGAGCTCGTCGAGCGTTGCCCCGGTGGTGAGCACGTCGTCCACTACGGCGATGCGCTGGCCGGCGAGATCGGCATCGCACACGAAAGCGCGCCGCACGTTCTTCGCGCGTTCCTTCCAGGGCAAGGCCGCCTGGGGCGGCGTGTCCACGACCCTGCGGCAGGCGCGAGGAAGCAACGGAACGCCGGTGCGTGCGGCAACGACGCGCGCAATCTCGAGCGCCTGATTGAATCCGCGCTCCGCGAGCCGGCCGCGCGCGAGAGGCATCGGCACGATCGCATCCGCATCGCGGGAAACAGCCTGTGCGAGCGCTTCACCCAGCGTGTGCGCCAGCGCCAGGCGGCCGCCGTACTTGAATGCGTGGATCAGTGCCGCAACCGGGAAGCGGTAGGCGAACGGCGCCGCTACCCGGTCGAAGCGCGGCGGACGCGCGATGCAGGCGCCGCATATGGCACCGCTCGCGAGGGGCAGGGCGCAGACGGTGCAGCAGCTGCGTGGCAGCCACGGCAAATCCGCCGTGCACGGCGCGCACAGTGTTGCGCCATCCGCTGCTGCGCCGCAGAGCACGCACGCGTGCGGCCAGTGCGCTCGCACAAAATCGAGGCAGCCGTTCAGAATTCCCGCACCGGAATTTGACACGAGCGCGGCCCGGGCCGAAGATACAAGTGACTCAAACAGCTGGATTTTTCCGGTTCTCATCGATGGAGCCACATGGATACTGCAAGAATTAACGAGTCCCCGGCTGTCGCCGCTGACAGCGCGCTGATCGAAGAGCGCTGGAGTACACGGCAGGTCGAGGATCTCTTCGACACCCCCTTCAACGATCTGCTCCACCGCGCCCACAGCATCCACCGCCGCCATTTCGATCCGAACGCGGTGCAGCTTTCCACGCTGCTGTCGGTGAAGACCGGCGGCTGCCCCGAGGACTGCGCCTACTGCCCGCAGTCGGCGCGCTACCGTACCGGTGTCGCCGACGAAGACCTGCTGTCCCTCGAGCAGGTGACTGCCGCGGCGCGGCTCGCCAAGGCCAACGGGGCAACCCGGTTCTGCATGGGCGCGGCGTGGCGCGGCCCGCGGCAGCGCGAGCTCGAGCGGGTGATGGATATGGTCAAAGCCGTGCGCGCCGAAGGCCTGGAGACGTGCGCGACGCTGGGGCTTCTCAAGGAAGGGCAGGCCGAGCAGCTCAAGGCCGCGGGCCTCGATTACTACAATCACAACCTCGATACCTCCCCGGAGTTCTACGGCGAGATCATCACGACGCGGACCCAGGACGATCGCGTGCAGACGCTCGCACGCGTGCGCCGCGCGGGCATTCACGTCTGCTGCGGGGGAATCATCGGCATGGGCGAAACGCGCCGCACGCGCGCGGCGTTGATCGCCCAGCTCGCAGCCATGGATCCCTACCCGGAGTCGGTGCCGATCAACAACCTGGTGCAGGTCGAAGGCACGCCGCTCCACGGCACGGCACCGCTCGATCCGCTGGAATTCGTGCGCACCATCGCCTGCGCGCGCATCACCATGCCGAAAGCAAAAGTGCGGCTCTCCGCCGGCCGCGAGGCAATGTCCGACGCGATCCAGGCGCTCTGTTTTTTCGCCGGCGCGAACTCGATCTTCTACGGCGAGAAGCTGCTCACGACCGGCAATCCCGATGTCGAGCAGGATCGCGCCCTGTTCGCAAAGCTCGGCCTCCGCCCGCTTCAGTGAACGACCCGTCAGCCGCCACTCCGCCCGCCCTGAGCGGGTCGAAGGGTCACCCGTTACTTCAGCAAGCGCTTGCGGCAGAGCTCGCGGATCTTGAATCCCGGGGCCTGAAACGCCACCGGCGCATGCTGGAGTCGCCGCAGGGCCCGCGCGTCCGCGTGGACGGGCGCGAGTACGTTGCGTTCTGCAGCAACGATTACCTCGGGCTCGCCGCCCATCCGGAGCTGATTGAGGCCGCGCGCGAAGGCGCGGCACGCTACGGCGTGGGTGCCGGCGCATCGCACCTGATACTCGGCCACGCGGCGGCGCACCACGAGCTGGAGCAGCGCCTGGCAGCCTTCGTGGGCTTGCCACGGGCGCTGCTGTTCGCCACCGGCTACATGGCGAACCTGGGGGTGGTCACGGCGCTCGCGGGCCGCGGTGACGCGGTGTTTGCCGACCGCCTGAACCACGCCTCGCTCAACGATGCTGCCGTTCTTTCGCGCGCCGACTTCCGCCGCTATCCGCATCTCGATCTCGCCGTGCTCGAGCGGCTCCTCGCCGCGTCGGGGGCGCGGCGCAAGCTCGTCATTACCGATGCCGTCTTCAGCATGGACGGTGATATCGCGCCGCTTCCCGAGCTGATCGCCCTTTGCGAGCGCTACGGTGCATGGCTGCTGCTCGACGACGCGCACGGCTTCGGGGTGCTCGGGGCCGGGGGAAGGGGCACCGCCGCCCACTTCGGTGTCTCATCCCTGCGGCTGATCTACATGGCGACGCTCGGCAAGGCGGCGGGCGTATTCGGGGCGTTTGTTGCGGGCGGCGCCGAAATGGTGGAAGCCCTCGTCCAGCGCGCGCGCCCGTACGTCTACACCACGGCGGCGCCGCCGATGCTGTCGGCGGCGCTGCTGAAGAGCCTCGAGCTCGTCGGCGACGAGGCGCGGCGGCGTCACCTGCGGAGCCTCATCGCGCTTCTGCGGGAGCGCCTGCAACTGCGGCGCTGGCGCCTCGCGCCCTCTTCGACCGCGATTCAGCCGCTCATCATCGGGGCCAACGCGGAGGCCTTGGCGGCGTCCGAAGCGTTGGCGCGCGAAGGGCTGCTGGTGCCGGCGATCCGGCCGCCCACGGTCCCGCAGGGAACGGCGCGGCTGCGCATCTCGCTCTCCGCCGCGCACGAAGCGAGCGACGTCGAGCGCCTCGCCGCCGCATTGAACGCGCTGCAGTGAAGAAGGCGCGTGATGTCGTGCTGCTGCACGGCTGGGGATGCACCGCCAGCGTCTGGAACGACCTCGCGGAACGGCTCGCGCCGCGATTGCGCGTGCACGTTCCCGAGCTCCCGGGCTACGGTGCGGCGCCGGCCTGCGCCCCGTACACGCTGGAGGCGCTCGCTGGCGCAGTGGCGCGCGCCGCTCCCCGGCGCTGCCACGTCGTCGGATGGTCGCTCGGCGGGGAAGTCGCGCTGGCCTGGGCGCGGCGCGCCCCGCACCAGGTGCGGCGCCTGGCTCTGATCGCGACCACCCCATGCTTTGCCGGGAGGCCGGGCTGGCCGTGCGCGACGGCGCCTGCGGTGCTTCGGGAATTCGGGCGCCTGCTTGCCGCGGACCGTGCCGGCACGGTGGCGCGTCTTATCGCGGAGCAAGCGCGAGGCGATGCGCGCGCGCGGCGCGTTGCCACCGTGCTGCAACAATTCAGTGCATCGGGCGCAACCGACGGCGTGCTCGCCGCGGGGCTTGCGGTTTTGCGGGATGCCGATCTGCGGGGTGAGCTGCGGAAGATCGCGCAGCCGGCACTGGTATTGCACGGCGCGCGCGATCGGATCGTGCCGCCCGCGGCGGGCCGCGGGCTCGCTGCGGCGCTTCCCAATGCGCGCTTCTCGTTGCTGCGGGCGTGCGCGCATGCGCCGTTCCTGTCGCAGCCGGGACAGGTAGCGCGCGCGCTGCAGGAGTTCTTCGATGAGTGATGCGCTCGCGGTGGACAAGCGCATGGTGCGCCGCTCCTTCGAGCGGGCGGCCGCGGGCTACGACGCCGCGGCAGTGCTGCAGAACGAAGTGTGCCGGCGGATGCTGGCGCGCCTGGACTACGTCAAGCTCGCGCCCGCAACCATACTCGACGCCGGCAGCGGCACCGGCAACGCGGTCAGTGGATTGCTTGCCCGCTACCCGGGCGCACGCGTGATCGCCCTCGACCTCGCGCTTGCCATGGCGCGCCATGCCCGGGCGCGCCGCCCGCGGTGGCGCGCCCTTTTCGAATGGCGCGGGCCACGGCTCGCCGCGGTGTGCGGCGACATCGAGCAGCTCCCGCTTTCGTCCGCGTGCGCCGGAATGATCTGGTCCAACCTTGCGATCCAGTGGAGCAACGAGCCGACGCGCGCGTTCGCCGAGATGCACCGGGTGCTCGCGCCCGGCGGCTTGCTGATGTTCAGCACCTTCGGGCCGGACACGCTGAGGGAGCTGCGGGTGGCATTCCGGAGCGTGGACGCGCATACCCACGTGCACCGCTTCACGGACATGCACGATGTGGGCGACATGCTGGTCGCCTGCGGTTTCGCCGACCCGGTCATGGACATGGAGATCGTGACGCTGACCTATGCCGACGTGCGCGAGCTCATGCGCGACCTGAAGGCGATCGGCGCACACAACATGACGCGCGGACGGCGCGCCACGCTCGCCGGCAAGTCGCTGCTGGCGAGAGTGGCGCAGAACTACGAGCCGGTGCGCCGCGCGGGCAGGCTCCCCGCGACCTTCGAGATAATCTACGGCCACGCCTGGAAGCCCGCCCCGCGCATCGGCCCCTCCGGCCATCCCGTCATCGAGATCAAGCCGGCTAGCGGAGGATGAGGTGGCCAGTCACGCCTCACCAGTCACGCCCCACCCGTCACGCCTCACCCGTCACGGCTTCTTCGTGACCGGAACGGACACCGGCGTCGGCAAGACCCTCGTTGCCTGCAGCCTGCTCAGGGCGTTTGCCAACCGCGGGTTGCGGGCAGTCGGCATGAAGCCGGTGGCGAGCGGCGCCGTGCCGCATGCGGCGGGCCTCGTCCACGACGACGTCGAGCGGCTCGTCGCCGCCGGCAACGTCGCCGCGCCGCGCGAGAGGACCAATCCCTACTGTTTTGCACCGCCGATCGCGCCGCACCTCGCCGCATCGGCGGTGGGAATGAGAATCGATCTGGATCACATCGTGCGCTGCTTCGACTCGCTCGCCGCCGTGGCGGACGTGGTCATCGTGGAAGGCGTCGGCGGCTTTCGCGTGCCGCTCGGCCCCGGCGCCGATACGGCGCAGCTTGCCGCGCGGCTCGCACTCCCCGTGGTGCTGGTGGTGGGTATGCGGCTCGGTTGCCTCAATCACGCGTTGCTGACTGCGGACGCCATCGCCGGCCGCGGCCTTGCGCTTGCCGGCTGGGTCGCCAATCACATCGATCCGGGCATGGCTGCGGCGGACGAGAACGTGCGGGCGCTCGAGGCGCTCATCGCCGCGCCGCTGCTTGCGCGCATCGCATTCTCCGCGACATCAAATGCCATGGCCGGAGCCGTGCTGCTCGACACGCACAGACTGGCCTGAAAGCCCGCCGCGAACCCGAGGTTTTCGCACCGCTTTTCAGATTGCTTGGCGAGGGGGGCCTGTGATACATTCCCCCCGCTCGACGCGGATGTCGGCGCCGGAAAAGATGACCGCAGTCACGGAATTCAGCGATCAGTCACGCGCGATCGAGTTCAGACGGGTCGCCCGGCGCAATAACTCGTTGAGCTCCACCGGACGGCTTCTAGTTTTTGTCTTCATTTTCGTCGTTTCGGTCGGCATCGCCGCGGCATTTGCGGTTTTCGGCGCGTGGCTGATCCTGCCGTTCGCCGGGGTCGAGATGCTCGTGCTGTACCTGGCGTTCCGCTATTTCGAGCGCCACGCGGATGACTACGAGCAGATCGAGATCGACGGCGACCAGGTGAAGCTCGAGCGGCTCGAGGGCGGAAAGTTGAGCACCGCGGCGCTCAACCGCTACTGGGCGCAGGTGACGGTCAGCCGGGACGGCAGCCGGCTCGCGCTGCGCTCGCACGGCCGGGAGCTCGAGATCGGCTGCAACCTGAGCGACGAGCAGCGCCTGGAACTGGCCCGGGCGCTCCAGCGCCGCCTGCGACGCGACGAAACATCATACTGATTCACACGTGAGGGAAGCATGATCAGCAACGGGTTACGATCGCTGGCGGCCGCGGCGGGGTGGTTCATCGCGGGAACGGCGCTGGCGAACCAGTACAACCTGCAGGAACCGCAGTCCATCATCGCGCGGGAGATCTACGACCTGCACACGCTGATCATGTGGATCATCGTCGTGATCTTCGTCGTCGTGTTCGGCGCCATGACCTGGGCCATCGTCAAGCACCGCAAGTCGGTCGGCCATAAGGCCGAGCAGTTCCACGAGAACACCACCGTCGAAATCGTCTGGACCATCATCCCGTTTTTCATCCTGATCGGCATGGCGTATCCCGCGACGAAGACCGTGCTCGCGATGAAGGACACTTCCAGCGCCGATATCACGATCAAGGCGACCGGCTATCAGTGGAAGTGGGGCTACGATTACCTGCAGGAGGGCATCAGCTTCTACAGTTCCCTCGCCACGCCGCGCGAGCAGATCGAAGGCGCCGCCCCGAAAGGCGAGCACTATCTGCTCGAAGTGGACAACGCGGTGGTGGTGCCGGTGGGCAAGAAAGTGCGCATCATCACCACCGCCAACGACGTGATTCACGCCTGGTGGGTGCCGGCGCTCGGCATCAAGCAGGACGCCATTCCCGGCTTCGTGCGCGACACCTGGTTCAAGGCCGACAAGCCGGGCACCTACCGCGGACAATGCGCGGAGCTGTGCGGCAAGGACCACGGCTTCATGCCGATCGTGGTGGAGGCGGTGAGCGCAGAGCAGTACGCGACATGGGTCGCCGGGCAGAAGAAGCGCATGGCCGCCACCGCGGTGGATCCGGGAAAGCAGTGGACGCTCGAGGAGTTGAAGGCTCATGGCGAGAAGGTCTATGCCGGCAACTGCGTGGCGTGCCACCAGGCGACCGGCATGGGCATGCCGAAGGTATTCCCCGCGCTTTCCGGCTCGAAAGTCGTCAACGGCCCGAAAGAGGCGCAGGTCCAGCTCGTGCTGAACGGAAGAGCGGGCACGGCGATGGCACCGTTCAAGCACCTGTCGGACGCGGACATCGCCGCGGTCGTCACCTATACGCGCAACAACTGGGCGAACAAGGTCGGGGACGCAGTCACGCCGGCCGAAGTGAAGGCCTTGCGCAAGTAGCCGGCAACGGAATTCGCAACCGGAGAACTTCATGGAAGCCGCACACGCACACCACGGTCATGGCCACGACGCGCACGGTCACCACTACGGGGGGATCATGCGCTGGATCACCACGACCAATCACAAGGACATCGGCACGCTCTACCTGGTGTTCGCCCTGTCCATGTTCTTCGTCGGCGGGCTGCTCGCGCTGATGCTGCGCGCGGAACTGTTCCAGCCCGGCCTGCAGTTCTGGAGCCCCGAGTTCTTCAACCAGCTCACCACCATGCACGGACTGATCATGGTGTTCGGCGCGATCATGCCGGCCTTCGTCGGCTTCGCGAACTGGATGATCCCGCTGCAGATCGGGGCGTCCGACATGGCGTTCGCGCGCATGAACAACCTGAGCTTCTGGCTGCTGATCCCGGCGGCCATCATGCTCGCCGGTTCGTTCTTCATGCCCGGCGGCGCACCGGCCGCGGGCTGGACGCTCTATGCGCCGCTGACGCTGCAGATGGGCCCCTCGATGGACGCCGGCATCTTCGCGATGCACATCATGGGCGCGTCGTCGATCATGGGCTCGATCAACATCATCGTGACCATCCTGAACATGCGTGCTCCCGGCATGACGCTGATGAAGATGCCGATGTTCGCCTGGACCTGGTTGATCACGGCCTACCTGCTGATCGCCGTGATGCCCGTGCTGGCCGGCGCCATCA
>DATICE010000150.1:0-5283 GCA_035456985.1 Burkholderiales bacterium
CCCACGCGCGAGGTGCTGATCGAGGAGTCGGTGATCGGCTGGAAGGAATTCGAGATGGAGGTGGTGCGGGACCGCAAGGACAACTGCATCATCGTGTGCTCGATCGAGAACCTCGATCCGATGGGCGTGCACACCGGCGACTCGATCACCGTCGCGCCGGCGCAGACGCTGACCGACAAGGAATACCAGATCATGCGCAATGCGGCGATCGCGTGCCTGCGCGAGATCGGGGTCGACACCGGCGGCTCGAACGTCCAGTTCGCGGTGAACCCGGACAACGGGCGCCTGGTGATCATCGAGATGAATCCGCGGGTGTCACGCTCCTCCGCGCTTGCCTCCAAGGCGACCGGGTTCCCGATCGCGAAGGTCGCCGCCAAGCTCGCCGTGGGCTACACGCTGGACGAGTTGAGGAACGAGATCACCGGCGGAGCGACGCCCGCGTCGTTCGAGCCGACCATCGACTACGTGGTGACCAAGGTGCCGCGCTTCGCATTCGAGAAGTTTCCCGATGCCAACGACCGCCTGACGACGCAGATGAAATCGGTGGGCGAGGTGATGGCGATCGGCCGCACCTTCCAGGAATCGTTCCAGAAGGCGCTGCGCGGGCTGGAGGTGGGGGTGGACGGCTTGAACCAGCGCACGCGGGACCGCGAGACGATCGAAAGAGAACTGGGCGATCCCGGCCCCGAGCGCATCTGGTACGTCGGCGATGCGTTCGAGAATGGATTCACGCTGAAGGAAGTGCACGAGCTGACCCACATCGACCCGTGGTTTCTCGCCCAGATCAAGGAGATCGTGGATATCGAAATGGAGCTCGACGATCGCAAGCTCGCAGACATCGATGCCGGGCGGATGCGGGAGTTGAAGCGCAAGGGCTTTTCCGATCGGCGGCTCGCGCACCTGTTCAAGGCACGGGAGGACGAGGTGCGCGCGCAGCGCCTTGAGCTCGGCGTGCGGCCGGTGTTTAAGCGCGTGGACACCTGCGCGGCGGAATTCGCCACCCACACCGCCTACCTCTACTCGACCTACGAGGACGAGTGCGAGGCGGCGCCCAGCACGCGCCGCAAGATCATGGTGCTGGGCGGAGGGCCCAACCGGATCGGGCAAGGCATCGAGTTCGACTACTGCTGCGTGCACGCCGCGCTCGCGCTGCGCGAAGACGGCTTCGAGACCATCATGGTCAACTGCAACCCGGAAACGGTCTCGACCGATTACGACACCTCCGATCGCCTCTATTTCGAGCCGTTGACGCTGGAGGACGTGCTCGAGATCGTCCATGTCGAGAAGCCCGCCGGCGTGATCGTCCAGTTCGGCGGACAGACGCCCCTCAAGCTTGCGCGCGACCTGGAGGCGGCGGGCGTCCCCATCATCGGCACCTCACCCGACTCGATCGACATCGCGGAGGATCGCGAGCGCTTCCAGAAGTTGCTCCACCGGCTGAAATTGAAACAGCCGCCCAACCGCACCGCGAGGAGCGCGCAGAAAGCGCTCGCGCTGGCGGAGGAAATCGGTTATCCCCTGGTGGTGCGCCCCTCCTACGTGCTGGGCGGGCGTGCCATGGAAATCGTGTATCACCAGGGCGACCTCGAGCGCTACATGCGCGAGGCGGTCAAGGTGTCGAACGACTCGCCGGTGCTGCTCGACCGGTTCCTGAACGACGCCACCGAGGTCGACGTGGATGCGGTATGCGATGGCAGCCAGGTCATCATTGGCGGCGTCATGGAGCACATCGAGCAGGCCGGCGTGCATTCCGGCGATTCGGCCTGCTCCCTGCCACCGTACTCGCTCACCCCGGAACTGCAGGAAGAGCTCAGGCGCCAGACCGTCGCGATGGCGAACGCGTTGAAGGTCGTGGGCCTGATCAACGTGCAGTTCGCGATCCAGGACGGGGTGGTCTACGTGCTGGAGGTCAACCCGCGCGCGTCGCGCACCGTGCCGTTCGTATCCAAGGCGACCGGCGTGCCGCTCGCCAAGATCGCGGCACGTTGCATGGCGGGGAAGAGACTCGACGAGCAGGGTGTGGCAGGAGAAGTCGTGCCGCCCTACTACTCGGTCAAGGAGGCGGTATTCCCGTTCATCAAGTTTCCGGGCGCCGATACCATACTCGGCCCGGAGATGAAGTCTACCGGCGAGGTGATGGGGGTGGGGCTCACCTTTGCCGAAGCCTTCGTCAAGTCGCAGCTGGCCTCGGGGGACGATCTGCCCGCGACCGGCAAGGTGTTCGTCAGCGTGCGTGACGAGGACAAGCTGCGCACCGTCGAGATCGCGCGCAAGCTCGCGGCGCTGGGCTTCTCGCTGGTCGCGACGCGCGGCACCGCGGCGGCGCTCGCGGCCGCCGGTCTCGCCGTGACGCCGGTGAACAAGGTGCAGGAAGGCCGGCCGCACATCGTGGATATGATCAAGAACGGCGAGATCTCGCTCATCGTCAACACGGTGGAAGAGAAGCGGGTGGCGGTGCGCGACTCCTACGTCATCCGCCGCGCCGCGCTGCAGGAGCGGGTGCCGATCTTCACCACGCTCGACGGCGCACGCGCCGCGTGCGCGGGCATCGAGCAGGGGAGGGAGCTCCGCGCGTACGTGATGCAGGGATTGCACGCCGGATTGCAGCGGGAAGCGGCGCAGGTGTCCTGATGGGCAAGATCCCGATCACGATCAGCGGCGCGGAGAAACTGCGCGCCGAGCTGCAGGAACTGAAGACGGTGCAGCGGCCGGCGATTTCCACGGCCATCGCGGAGGCGCGCTCCCACGGCGATCTCTCGGAGAACGCGGAGTATCACGCGGCCAAGGAGCGGCAGGGATTCATCGAGGGCCGCATCTCCGACCTCGAGGCGAAGCTTGCCAATGCCCAGATCATCAATCCCGCCTTGCTCGACGCCGACGGGCGCTGCGTGTTCGGAGCCACCGTGGACCTCGAGGACATGAAGAGCGGGGAAGTCGTGACCTACCAGATCGTCGGCGACGACGAGGGCGACATCAAGCAGGGCAAGGTCTCAATCGGCTCGCCGCTCGCTCGCGCCCTGATCGGCAAGTATCCGGGCGACATCGCCGAGGTGAAGGCCCCGGGCGGCGTGCGCGAGTACGAGATTCTCGACGTCCGGTACGTCTAGTGAGCGGTAAGCAGTAAGCGGACACCGCTCACCGTTTACCTTTCATGCTGGAATGTACGCTTGGGACGGTATCGCGGCTTCTTGCCCCCGCGCAGCGCGGGTTTCGGCTCGGCGGATTCCGGGCGCGGCCGGAAAACGACCAGGATCTTTCCAATGTGCTGCACCGGGCTGGCGGAGAGCGCCGCGCAGATCCTCCCGATCAGCGCCTCGCGCGCGCGGCGGTCATCGCCCAGCACCCGGATCTTGATGAGTTCACGGCCTTTCAGCGCATTGTCGATTTCGTGGAGCACGGCAGGCGTGAGGCCCGCCTCTCCGATCATGATCACCGGATGCAGGTGATGGGCGCGGGCGCGCAGCGCGCGCCGCTCGGCTGGATTCAGTTCCTTCATCGGGGCAAGCGAGTGTAGCGGATGGGCCGGGTTCGCGGCAAAACGTGGATGCAGGAGCACGTCACGGACAGCTACGTGAAGCGTGCGCGCGCCGAAGGCATGCGCTCGCGCGCCTCCTACAAGCTCGAGCAGATCGCCGGCCGCGACCGGCTGCTCGCTCCGGGGATGCTGGTGGTGGATCTCGGCGCGGCGCCCGGGGGCTGGTCGCAAGTCGCGGCGCGGGGAATCGCGCCGGGCGGACGCGTGATCGCGCTCGATCTCATCGAGATGACGGGGCTTGCCGGTGTGACATTCATACACGGGGATTTCCACGATAGCGAAGTGGTCGCGGCGCTCGAGCGCGCGCTTGCCGGCGGCAAGGCGGACCTTGTGGTCTCGGATATGGCCCCCAATTTAAGTGGTATTCCCGCAACGGACCAGGCCCGCGCGCTGGAGCTCGCTGAACTGGCGCGGGACTTTGCGTTGAAGCATTTGAAACCGCAGGGCAATTTCCTGGTCAAAGCCTTCCAGGGCGCGGGCTTCGAAGATTTCGTCAAGAGCCTGCGGCGGCAGTATCGCACGGTCGCTGTGCGCAAGCCGGAGGCATCCAGGAGCCGTTCGCGCGAAGTCTACCTGCTGGCGAAGGGATTGCAGCGGGCGTGAGTGCAGCCGCGGCTGCGCCGCATGCCAAAAGAGACTAGAATTGAGCCGGTTGAAGCTGAGGAGCAAGCTTGAATAACCTTGTGAAAAATATAGCAATCTGGCTGGTGATCGCGCTGGTGCTGATGACGGTGTTCAACCAGTTCAGCACGCGTCAGGCCTCCCAGAAGGCGATCGAGTATTCCCAGTTCATCGAGGAGGTGAAGCAGGGGCGGATCGCCAAGGTCACGATCGAAGGCCGGGTGTTGAAGGGCGTGAAGACGACCGGGGAGCGCTTCACCACCTATTCGCCGTCCGACCCGTGGCTGGTGTCGGACCTCCTGAAGAACGGCGTGATCATCGAAGCCAAGCCCGAGGAGGAGCCCTCGCTCCTCATGAACATCTTCGTGTCGTGGTTCCCGATGCTGCTCCTCATCGGCGTGTGGATCTTCTTCATGCGCCAGATGCAGGGCGGGGGCCGCGGCGGGGCGTTCTCGTTCGGCAAGAGCCGGGCGCGCATGCTCGACGAGTCGAACAACACCATCACCTTCGCCGACGTCGCCGGTTGCGAGGAGGCGAAGGAGGAGGTCGCGGAGCTGGTCGAGTTCCTGCGCGATCCCTCCAAGTTCCAGAAGCTCGGCGGGCGCATCCCGCGCGGGGTGCTGATGGTGGGCAATCCCGGCACCGGCAAGACCCTGCTCGCCAAGGCGATCGCGGGCGAGGCCAAGGTTCCGTTCTTCTCCATCTCGGGCTCCGATTTCGTGGAGATGTTTGTCGGCGTGGGCGCAGCGCGCGTGCGCGACATGTTCGAGCAGGCGAAGAAGCACGCCCCCTGCATCGTGTTCATCGACGAGATTGACGCCGTCGGGCGCCAGCGCGGCGCGGGACTGGGCGGGGGCAACGACGAGCGCGAGCAGACTTTGAACCAGCTGCTGGTGGAGATGGACGGGTTCGAGACCAACTCGGGCGTCATCGTGATCGCGGCGACCAACCGCCCGGACGTGCTCGACCCGGCGCTGTTGCGGCCTGGCCGCTTCGACCGCCAGGTGGTGGTGCCGCTGCCCGACATCCGCGGGCGCGAGCAAATCCTGCAGGTGCACATGCGGAAGGTCCCGATGGCGCCCGACGTCAAGGCCGACATCATTGCGCGCGGAACCCCGGGCTTTTCC
>DATICE010000151.1:0-3967 GCA_035456985.1 Burkholderiales bacterium
ACAGATTGCGAAGACCGGCATCCTTACCGAGCCGTATCCCGGCGCCGACGATGCGCTGCGCGTCGCCGGTGAGCGCCTGAAGGCGGAGATACTGGCGGGATTCGCCGGCGCGCTGGCGATACGGCACGTGGACGCGGGCTCGTGCAACGGGTGCGAGCTGGAAATCCATGCGCTCAACAATCCGTACTACAACCTCGAGGGGCTCGGGATCAAGTTCGTCGCGAGCCCGCGCCACGCCGACATGCTGCTGGTGACCGGACCGGTGTCGCGCCACATGGAGACGGCGCTCAAGCGCACCTACGACGCGACGCCGGATCCGAAGCTGGTGGTGGCGATCGGCGATTGCGGCTGCACCGGGGGCATATTCGGCGAGAGCTACGCGAGCCGCGGGCGGGTCTCGAATGTGATCCCGGTGGACGTGGCGGTGCCGGGCTGCCCGCCGACGCCTACGGCGATCATGCAGGGGATACTCACCGCGATCAGCGCAAAGAAAGGATAGCGATGCGGGCCATGGTGCTGGAGCAGTTCGGCGCGGCCTTGAAGCTGAAGGATGTGCCGGTGCCGAAGATCGGCCCCAACGAGGCGCTCATCCGCGTGCGCGTGTGCGGCGCGGGCCTGACGGTCGTCATCATGGTCGCGACGCCCGGCCGGATCACGGCCTATCCGCGCATACCCGGGCACGAGATCGCGGGAGAGATCGTCGAGGTCGGTTCCGAGGTCCGGACCTTCAAGGCGGGGCAGCGCGTGACGAACCACTATTACCTCACGTGCGGGCATTGTCGCTACTGCCGCAGCGGGCGCGAGACGCTGTGCGAGAACTTCCGTGGCAACGTCGGCCAGGGCTGCGACGGCGGCTACGCGGAGTACATCGCGCTGCCGGAGCGCAACCTCGTCCCGATACCCGACGGCGTCTCCGACCTCGAAGCCGCGGTTGCGGCCGACGCGATCGCGACGCCCTATCACGCATGCCACGCGGAGGCGCAGGTGAGCCCCGGCGACAACGTCCTCATCATCGGCGCAGGCGGGGGCGTCGGCATCCACATGGTGCAGATGGCTCGGCTGTGCGGCGGGCGCGTGCTGGCTGCGGAGATCGGGGAGGAGAAGCTCGAGCTCGCGCGGTCCATGGGCGCGGACGAGGTGATCGACACTCGGCGCGGCGATCTCGTCAAGCAGGTGAAGGCGCTGACCGGCGGGCGGGGTGTGGACGCGGCTATCGACATCGTGGGCAACAGCCGCACGCTGCAGGCTTCCCTCGAGTCGCTCGCCCCGGCGGGGCGCATGGTGATCATCGGCAGCAAGCCCGCGGCGGTCTACGGGGAGGATCCCACGTTCAAGGTGAACCCGGGGGAATTCATGCGGCAGGCGCAGGAGATACACGGCTCGCGCTATGTGAACAATGCCGAGATCGCGCGCACGCTGGAGCTGGTGAAGCACAAAAGGGTGAGAGCGGTGGTGAACCGCACCTTCCCGCTGGAGGAGGCGGAGCAGGTGCACGAGCTGCTGAGGAAAAACGCGATCGCGGGGCGGGCCGCCCTCCTTGTGGGATGACGCGCGACCCGCGCCTGTCCCGAGCGCGCTCGAAGGGGCCGCGCGATCGTCCGCGGATTACCGCTTGAGTTCGCGAGCGAAGAATTCCAGCGTCCGTCGGGTCGCGTCCGCGCGCGCCTCGGGGTGCTCGCCGACGGTCGCCCCCTTGAGGTCAGGCTTGTTGAGATTACGGACGCTCGGGCGGTAGCGCACCGGCGAGTTGATCCGGTCGAAGCTGTGGTGCGCGCCGGGGTAGGTCACGATCTCCATCGCGGCGCCTTGGCTGCGGGCGATTGCGGCCAGCTCGACGCACGGCGCGGCCGGCGTCCAGTCGTCCGCTTCGCCCGCCAGGATCAGCAGCGGCGCGTAGGGACGATAGGGTGTTTTCGACCTCGCCAGCGTCCTGCATCCCGGGTAGAAGGCGACCGCCGCACGGATTCCGCGGCGCGTCTGGCTGTCCCGCATTCCGTAGAGCGTGCCGCTTGCCCCATTCGACCAGCCGATGAGCCCGACGCGGTCGCCGGCGACATAGGTTTGCGCCGCCAGCCACTGCCGGGCCGCGTAGATGTCGTCGGCGCGCTCCCGGCTTTCGCGTATCGGCCGCTTCTGCAGCTCGCAGATCGACCGAAAGCCGCGTGGCCCGAAGCTGTCCACCAGCAGCGCGACATATCCGTCGAGCGCGAGCAGCTCGGCCCAGTGGCGGTTTGACGCGGTGACATAGCCCTGATTCGTGTACATTCCGCCGCAACCATGCATCAGGATGAGCGCAGGGAAGGGCCCCGGCCCGAGCGGACGGTACATGAGCCCGCTCAGCTGCACCGGTTCGCCATTGAACTCCTCGAGAGCGGGAAACTCGACCCATTGCGCGTCGTAATTCGCGGCGGCCGGCCCGCCTGCGGCCAGAGCGAGCCCGAGGAGCATCGTCTTCAACCGGCGCAACGCCGCGCCCTCGTCGCCGCGCACGTGCGTTACCACGGCGCAGCGCTTGAAGACGGCGTAAATGCTGCCGCCGGAAACTGACGACTCACGCCTTTTGGGCCATGCGCCGCATTCGGCCCTGCTGCGCAAAATAGACGAAAGCCACCAGCACGAGCGCCGGCAGGTAAACCCAGTGCTCCGAGGGACGGTCGCTCGGAACCTTGATCGTCGCGATTTTCCAGCCCAGTTCGAAACCGGACCTTCTCGCGCGGCTGCCGAACCTTACATTCGAGATCCGCGCCTCGTCGCCCAGCACCGACACGGTGAGCCCGGCTTCGGCGAGACGGTCGCGACCCTCGCCCGGCTTGTCGAGCCGCACCGCAACCGTCTTGCGGATACTCTCGCCTTCCACGTTTTCGCCCTCGATCACCAGCACCAGGCGATCCTTTTCCGGGATATCCCGCGCGACGCGGAGGATTTCCCCGGGCGCGACGTCGGTGTAGGGCTCGTAGAGCTTATCCATGAAGTAGTCGGGCCGGAACAGCGCGAAGGTGGCAAGCAGCAGCAGCACGATTTCCCACCATTTGCAGCGGGTACGGAACCAGCCGAGCGTCGCGGCGGCGAACACGAGCGAGGCGGCGGTCGCGGCAAAGAACACGAGCAGCACTTCGAACCAGCCGCGCACATCGATCAACAGCAGCATCGGATTGAAGATGAAGACGAAGGGCAGCACCACGGTGCGCAGCGCGTAAACGGAGCCCTGCAGCCCGGTCTTGATGGCGTCCTCGCCCGAGATCGCCGCGGCTGCGAAGGTCGCGAGCCCGACCGGCGGCGTGATGTCGCCCATGATCCCGTAGTAAAAGACGAAGAGATGCACGGCAATGAGCGGAATCACGAGACCGGACTGCGCGCCGAGCTCGACGATCACCGGCGCCATCAGGGTCGCGACCAGGATGTAGTTCGCGGTGGTGGGCACGCCGAGCCCCAGGACCAGGCAAATGAATGCGGTAAACCCCAGCATCAGCACCACGTTCCCTTGCGACACCACTTCCACGAATTCGGTCATGCGCAGCCCGAGTCCCGTCAAGGTGATGCCGCCCACGATGATGCCCGCGGTGCCCGTCGCGATCGCGATGCCGATCATGTTGCGAGCGCCTTCGTTCAGCCCCTCGACGACGTCGCGCAAGCCGCGCTTCGCTTCGGTCCCGAGCCCGCGCTGCCCGCGAAAGAGCTTCGTGAGCGGTCGCTGCGTCGCCATCAGGACGATCAACGTGAGCGTCGCCCAGAACGCTGAAAGCGCGGGCGAAAGCTCCTCGATCATCAGACACCAGATGAGCACGCCCAGGGGAATGAGGAAATGCAGCCCGGCTTTCACCGTCGGCCAGGTGTCGGGAAGCACCGGGTGCTCGACATCGATGTCGGGCGGCAGATCCGGACAGCGCGCCGCGATCCACGCCGAAACGACATAGAGCGCCGCAAGCAGCGCTCCGAGCACCCACGGCGCCGCCGCGCCGAGCTGGCT
>DATICE010000152.1:0-4890 GCA_035456985.1 Burkholderiales bacterium
GCCGACGCGGAGCGCGGCTTCGAGCGCGTCGATGATGCGCGCTCTTTCGGTCGAGGACATGCGCACGCGGTCCTGCGTCACTTCCAGGAGCCCGTCGCGCTGCGCGTGGATGCGGGTGTAGCCCTGGCGCTGGAGCAGCTCCTTCACCTCGCTCTCTGTGAAATTCTTCGGCACGGCGACGGGAAACGTGATGACGAGGCGTGGATCGCCCGCGGCGGCGGCCCGGGTCGCGAGGTCGGCGTGTATCGTGTCGGGCGTGTCGCGCGCGACCTTCGCGCCGCAGCCACGGCAGAACAGCTGCGCGCCGCGCGCGAACAGAAGCTTCAGGTGGTCGTTCAGCTCGGTCATGGTGCCCACCGTCGAGCGCGACGTGCGCACGGGGTTCACCTGGTCGATCGCAATCGCCGGTGGAATGCCTTCGATCGCGTCGACCCGCGGCCGGTCCATGCGGTCGAGGAACTGCCGGGCGTAGGGCGAAAACGTCTCGACGTAGCGCCGCTGTCCCTCCGCGTAGAGCGTGTCGAACACCAGCGACGACTTGCCCGAGCCCGACACGCCCGTCACGACGATGAGCTCGTTCAGCGGCAGCTCGAGCGTGAGGTTCTTGAGGTTGTTCTGGCGCGCGCCGCGGATGACGATCGCGCCATTGGATTGTTCGGGCATCAGGATTGCAGTTCCGGTCGGATGCTGCGGCAGGACGGTGACCCGCTCCGCCGGAGGAAAGGCCAATTCTAACCAAAGCCGCCGCCGCTCGACGCTATATAATAGGCGGCGATGAAATTCCTGCTGAAGCTGGCCTCCCTTTTCATCGCCGCAGCGCTGCTGCAGCCCGCTGCGGCGCAGGTTCTCTACAAGTCCACGATGCCCGATGGGCGGATCGTGTACGGCGACAAGCCCCAGCCCGACGCGGTGACTGTGGAGGAGACCCGGCCCGACATTTCCAAGCGGGGCATCGGGGGCACCACGCCGCGCGAAAAGGAAGTGCTGAGGGAAATGCAAAAGTCGCGGGCGCAGCGCGAGGCCGGACAGGACAAGGTGCAGGCGGCCGAGCAGGCGGTTAGAAATGCGGAGGCCGCACGCGCCGCCGGCAAGGAGCCGCTCGAAGGCGAGCGCATAGGAACCGCCGGCGGATCCTCCCGCCTCAACGAATCCTACTATGACCGCCAGCGCAAGCTCGAAGACGCCGTGGAGAAGGCGCAACGCGAGCTCGAGGCCGCGCGCGCGGGCAGGTAGCGACGAGCGCGACGGCGGCGCGCCTGCGCACGCCGGGACGGAGCGCCCCGTCTTCACCGCGTCACTCCTCAGCCGTCAGTTGTCGCTCCGTCATGTCTGAAAAGCGCATCGGAATCATCCTGAACGGCGTGACCGGGCGCATGGGCACGAACCAGCACCTCGCGCGCTCGATCCTGGAGATCCGCAGGCAGGGCGGCGTCGCATTGAAGGACGGCACGAAGCTGATGCCGGACCCCATCCTGGTCGGCCGCAACGCCGCCAAGCTGGAGAGTCTCGCCAGGGCGCACAACGTCGAGCGCTGGACCACGGATCTCGCGAAGGCGCTGGACAGCAGGGCGGATGCGGTGTTCTTCGACGCCGCCTCGACCCAGCTCCGCCCCCGGCTCCTCAAGCAGGCAATCGCGGCCGGCAAGCACGTCTATTGCGAAAAGCCCGTCGCCACCACGCTCGCCGCGGCGATGAGCCTCTATCGCGCCGCGAAGAAGGCGCGCGTGAAGCATGGCGTCGTGCAGGACAAGCTGTGGCTGCCCGGGCTGCTGAAGCTCAAGCGGCTGCGCGATGCGGGCTTCTTCGGCCGCATCCTGTCGGTGCGCGGCGAGTTCGGCTACTGGGTGTTCGAGGGCGACCGGCAGCCGGCGCAGCGCCCGTCGTGGAACTACCGCAAGGAGGACGGCGGCGGGATCATCCTCGACATGCTGTGCCACTGGCGCTACGTGCTCGACAACCTGTTTGGTGAAGTCAAGGCGGTGTCGTGCCGCGGCGCGACGCACGTCCCGTACCGGTGGGACGAAAGCGGAAAAAAATACCGGGCGACCGCCGATGACGCCGCCTACGCGACCTTCGAGCTTGCGGGCGGTGTGGTCGCGCATTTCAACAGTGCCTGGACGGTGCGGGTGCGGCGCGACGACCTCCTCACGCTGCAGGTGGACGGGACGAAGGGCTCCGCGGTGGCGGGATTGCGGCGCTGCTGGACGCAATCGCTCGAGGAGACGCCGAAGCCCGTGTGGAACCCGGATGTCCCGCAGCCGATCGATTTTTTTCAGGGCTGGAAGGAAGTCCCCGACGATGCCGGATGGGACAACGCATTCAAGGCCCAGTGGGAACTGTTCCTCAAGCACGTCGCGGGCGAGGGCGCGTTCCGCTGGGGTCTGCTGGAGGGCGCGAAGGGCGTGCAGCTTGCCGAGCTCGGATTGAAGAGCTGGCGGCAGCGGAAGTGGCTCAACGTGCCCGCGCTGCGGTGAGGGCAGGTGACGCCGTGACGGATCATGAAGCGCGACGCCATACACACGATTGAGCTTCCCGTCGCGGGGAGGAAGCTCGCGCCCTACCGGGTGCGCGAGCCGCGGCGGTTCGAGAAACCGTCACGGCCGTTCACACGCATTGCCTACGCCGCGGCGCACGTGGTGGCCGATCCGTGGTCGGCGCGCGAGCCCTGGCTCGAGGCGGCGGTGGACTGGGATGCGACCATCGCGTTCCGCCGCCACCTCTGGTCGTGGGGTCTCGGCGTCGCCGAGGCGATGGACACGGCTCAGCGCGGCATGGGAATGGACTGGCCGGCCTCCTTCGAGCTGATCCGCAGGACACTCGAGGCGGCGCGGGGCGTGCCGGGCGCGGTGGTCGGCTGCGGCGCAGGCACCGACCATCTGGCGCCGGAGCCGGGACTCACGACCGAGCGGGTGATCGCGGCGTACGAAGAACAGTGCGCGGCGGTGGAGAAACTCGACGGTCGCATCGTCCTCATGGCGAGCCGCGCGCTCGCGGCCTGCGCGAGGTCGCCCGACGACTATGGACTCGTTTATGACCGGGTGCTCTCCCAGGTCGGGAAGCCGGTCATCATTCACTGGCTGGGCGAGATGTTCGATCCGGCGCTCGAAGGCTATTGGGGCCACGGGGACCACGCGCAGGCGATGGAGGTCTGCCTCGACGTGATCCGCAGGAACGCGGCGAAGGTGGACGGCATCAAGGTTTCGCTCCTCGACAAGGAAAAGGAGATCTCCATGCGGCGGCGCCTCCCCAAGGGCGTGCGCATGTACACCGGAGACGATTTCAATTTTGCCGAGCTGATCGAGGGCGACGGGAAGAGTTACTCGGACGCGCTGCTCGGCATCTTCGACGCGATCGCGCCCGCGGCTTCGGGCGCATTGTCCGCGCTCGCGGCCGGCGACCACGCCGGCTACCATGACATCCTCGCGCCGACCGTGCCGTTGTCGCGTCACATCTTCCGGGCGCCGACGCGCTTCTACAAGACCGGCGTCGTGTTCCTCGCGTGGCTGAACGGCCACCAGGAGCACTTCGTGATGGTCGGCGGCCAGGAAAGTGCGCGCAACCTGCTGGACCTCGTGGAGCTCTTCCGTCTCGCGGACCATGCGGGGCTCCTCGCAGATCCGGCGCTCGCCTGCCATCGCATGCAGCAATTCCTCGCAACGCACGGGGTTGCGTGAAGCTCCCGCCGCCCGACCCGGGACTGCTGTCGCTCAACTCCGCGACGGTGCGTGAAAAGTGGAGCCTGCGCGAGATTATCCAGGGCTGCGCGCGGCACGGCATCCGCGGCATCTCTCCGTGGCGCGACAAGCTGGCACAGGTGGGAGCGAAGGAAGCGGCGAAGCTGATCCGCGACCACGGCCTGACGGTGACGGGGCTCTGCCGCGGCGGCATGTTCCCGGCCGCGGACCGCAAAGGGCGCCAGGCGGCGCTCGATGACAATCTGCGCGCAATTGACGACGCGGCGACCATCGGCGCGCGCTGCCTCGTGCTCATCGCGGGCGGCCTCCCCGCGGGATCGAAGGACTTGGCGGGCGCACGCGAGATGGTGCGCGACGGCGTCGGGGAGCTCCTCGACCGGGCGCGCACCGCGGGCGTGCCGCTGGCGATCGAGCCGCTGCATCCCATGTATTGCGCCGACCGCGCCTGCATCAACACCCTGGCGCAGGCGCTCGACCTGTGCGACCAGCTCGATTCGGGGAAGGGGGGCGCGCTCGGGGTCGCGGTGGATGTCTACCACGTATGGTGGGATCCCGGGCTCAGGGCCGGCATCGAGCGTGCGGGCGACAAGCGCCTGCTCGCCTTCCACGTCTGCGACTGGCTCGTGCCGACCACCGATCTCCTTAACGACCGCGGCATGATGGGCGACGGCGTGATCGATCTCCCGCTCATCCGCTCGTGGATGGAGGGAGCGGGCTACCGCGGCTTCCACGAAGTGGAGATCTTCTCCGCGAAGAACTGGTGGAGGCGTGAGCCCGACGATGTGCTCGGCGTCGTCAAGCGCCGCCACCTGGAGTGCTGCTGACTCAGGGCTTGAACATCCCCGGCAGCCACAGCGAGAGCGCCGGAATGTAGGTCACCAACAGCAGCGCGAAACACATCGCGCCGTAGAACGGCCACAATTCTTTCGTTACCTGCTCCATCGACACCTTGCCGACGGCGCAGCCGACGAAAAGAGTGGGACCGACCGGCGGCGTGATCAACCCGATGCCGAGATTGAGGATCATGATCATGCCGAAATGCACCGGATCGATGCCGAGCTCGAGGATCACCGGCAGGAAGATCGGCGTGCAGATCAGCAGCATCGGCGCGAGATCCATGAAAATGCCCAGCACCAGCAACAGGATATTCACCAGCATCAGGAAAACGTACTTGTTCTCCGAGATGCCGAGGAAG
>DATICE010000153.1:0-7145 GCA_035456985.1 Burkholderiales bacterium
TCGGCGTACGACCCGGAGAGTCTCAAGGGCCGCCTCACGGTTGCGGTTGCGAATATGGCGCCGCGCAAGATGAAATTCGGCGTTTCCGAGGGCATGGTGCTCGCCGCTTCAGGCGACGGTCCTGGCATATACTTGCTCTCCCCGGATTCCGGTGCCCTCCCCGGAATGCGCGTTAAATAATCATATAATCAGTATGTTAGACAATGAATGTACGAATGAATGCGTATCGCCCTGCTCTCGCTCCGGACGCTAAGGGAGACAGGGTTCCTTTTGCGCGCCTTGTGGGTCACGCATCATCCGTCATGCCGCAGGAGTCACGGCTAACCCGCTACCCCTGGTAAGCAAACGCGATGCAAACCGCGATCAACCGCACCTTCATCTGCAGCGTCGTGTTCCTCGACATCGTCGAGTACTCGAGGAAGCCCGTTGCCGAGCAGATCTTCTTCAAGGAGCGGTTGAACACACTGCTGACCGAGGCACTGGCGAGTGTTGCGCCCAACGACCGCATCATCCTCGACACGGGCGATGGCGCGGCCCTCTCGTTTCTCGGCGACCCGGAGGACGCGCTCTACGTCGGCCTGGCGCTGCGCGAAGCGCTGCTGAAACCGCAGCCGCCGGGGCCGGAACTGAAGATCCGCCTCGGCATCAACCTCGGCCCGGTGCGGCTGGTGAAGGACATCAACGGCCAGCCCAATATCATCGGCGACGGCATCAACGTCGCGCAGCGCGTGATGGGTTTCTCCGAGCCTGGCCAGGTTCTGGTTTCGCGCTCCTTCTACGAGGTGGTTTCGTGCCTGTCCGAAGGCTACGGGCAGCTGTTTCGCTACGAAGGCGCGCGTACGGACAAGCACGTGCGCGAGCACGAGATCTACACCGTCCTCGCGACGACCGCGTCGCTGAAGCGCACGACCGCCGCAATCCCCAGAACCCGGCTGCCCGCAGGCGGCGCGGTGGTGCTGGACAAGCTCACGCAAACCGCAGTGGTCGTCAGCGACAACCTGCGCCGCAAGCCGCGACTGGGAACCGGGCTCGCCGTGGCGGCCATCCTCAGCGTTGCAGTGGGATTGCGGCTCGCCCGCCAGCCCGCCGCGGCGCCGGTGCCGCCGCCGTCCTCTCCCCCGCAGCGGGCGGCTGCAGCGCCGGCGCCCGCTCCGGCGCGAGCGGCTTCTTCAGCGAAGCCGAACATGTCTGGCACGCCTGCGGCTGCGCCCGCGAAACCCGCGCCTCCTCCCTCCCGGGCGAGCGCTGCGCCGGCGAAACCGAAGCCCGCGACGCGAGCCGCAAGGACTCCCCCCGCGGCGCTCGCCGATGAGGAGCCTCTTGCGGAGCCGGAAACCGTGGCGACGGCGCCGGCATCGGCGACGCTGAACCTCGCGATATCGCCCTGGGGCGAGGTCCATATCGACGGCAGGCTACGCGGCGTCGCGCCGCCACTGCGCGACATCGAGCTCACGCCGGGTCGGCACCGGGTCGAGATCCGGAACGCCAGTTTCCCGCCGCATGTCGAGATCGTGGACGCCAAGGCCGGCGGAAGGATTAGAATTAGGCACAAGTTCCAGAATTGAGGGGGGAGATGGCGTTCTTGAGGCTGGTGATGGCAGCAGCAATCGCCGTGATTCTCCTGGGCTGCGAGTCCGCTCCCATCAAGGCCATACGGCAGGAATTCAAGAGTTTGTTCGAGCCGCACAAGGGGGAGGCGAACCTTGCCAGCGGCATCAAGCAGTACGAGGACGGAAACTACTCATCGGCGGCGCGCCTGCTGCAGTCGAGCCTCGACCAGGGACTTGGCAGGAACGATCAGGTGAGAGCACACAAGTATCTCGCCTTCATTCACTGCGTCTCGGGACGCGAGCGGCGCTGCCGCGACGAATTCCGAATCGCCCTCAAGATCGACCCCTATTTCGAGCTCGCCGCAAACGAAGCCGGCCACCCGATCTGGGGACCCGCGTTCCGCGCCGTGAAGGGCGAGAAATAAGGATGCCCGGACCGCGGAGCCGCCCGAATGCTGGATCACGCCGAGTGACGTTGGTTTTCACCCCTCGGGGCTTGCGCCGCGAAGCTCCGGCGCCAGTCCGATCGGATTCATGGAACCGCGCACGCTAGGCCGCTACGAGCTCCTCGCCGAGCTCGGCAAGGGCGCGATGGGCGTCGTTTACCGCGCCAACGATCCACTGCTCGACCGGCAGGTCGCGATCAAGACCGTCAGCATGTCGCTCGACCCGCAGGAGATGGCGGAATACGAAGGCCGCTTCTACCAGGAAGCCAAGGCCGCCGGCAGCCTCAACCATCCCAACATCGTCACCGTCTACGACGTCGGCAAGAGCGGCAACCTTGCCTACATGGCGATGGAGTTCCTGCAGGGTGAGGAGCTGCGCTCCATGATGGCGACCGGCCGGCCGCTGCCGGTCGCGCGCGCGGTCGATATCGCGGCCCAGGTGGCCGAAGGCCTCGCCTACGCGCACCAGAATGGCGTCGTCCATCGCGACGTCAAGCCGGCCAACATCATGCTTTCGGTCACCGGCCGCTGCAAGATCACCGACTTCGGCATCGCGCGGATGCGCTCGGCGGAGGTCAAAACGCAGACCGGCATCGTGCTTGGCTCGCCGCGCTACATGTCACCCGAGCAGGTCGCCGGCAAGCGCGCCGAACCGCGCTCGGACATCTTTTCCCTCGGCGTGATCCTCTACGAGATGCTGACCGGAAAGCCCCCCTTCACCGGCGAGGACGTGACCTCGGTCATGTTCCAGATCATGAACCTGGTGCCGCCGCCGCCGAGCTCGCTCAACGCGCTGGTGCCCGAAGTGCTGGACTTCATCGTCGCAAAAGCCATCGCCAAGGTTCTCGACGACCGCTACGCGAGCGCCGAGGAGCTTGCCAAGGACCTGCGCGAAGTCGCCAAGCAGATCGATACCACGGTCCACACGCTCACGGCGACCCGTCCACCGGTGTCGCCGAGGCTCGACCCCGACGCGGCCCAGGCGCTGATACGGTCGATTCCGGATACGCGCCGCGCCGATGCCGCCGAGTTGAGTACGCTCGGCGCGACTCCCGTGCCCGCGCTCGGGCTGTCGCGGGCATTCGATTCCCTCGACGCTACCATGAGGCTCGCCATCAATACCGGCATGGTGGAGGAGTTGAAGGAGTTCTCCGAAAGCGGAAAGCACAAGCCACTGACCGATACCGGCACGCCCTCGGAAGCGCGCGCGATCGTGGGTGCGATGCGCCGGGGGCCGGGCTGGACCGACAAGGACAAGCTCATTTTCGCCGCCAGCGTCGCCGGCGCCATTATCGTCGGCGCCATCATCGTTCTTTACTGAAACTTGCAAGTCGCAATGCGCGGTGAGAAATTCGGGGTTGGCACAGGCCATGACACACGTCTTTCATCGCGACCCGCGCCAGATCTACCCCGTCGCCGTAGGCGGTGAGAACGCGTATCTGATCGATCGTGACGGCAGGCGCTATCTCGACGCCTCGGGCGGCGCTGCGGTCTCCTGCCTGGGACACTCCGACCGCGCGGTGCTCGAGGCGATCAAGGCGCAGCTCGCCGTCCTGCCCTATGCGCATACCTCCTTTTTCAGCAACGAGCCAATGGAGCGGCTCGCGGACGCGCTCATAGCGCGCGCGCCGGCCGCATTTGACAAGGTCTACTTCGTCTCCGGCGGCTCCGAGGCGGTGGAAGCCGCGCTCAAGCTCGCGCGCCAGTATTTCGTCGAGACCGGCGAGCCGCAGCGCCGTCACGTTATCGGGCGGCGCCAGTCCTACCACGGCAACACCCTTGGCGCGCTCGCCGTCGGCGGTAATCGGTGGCGCCGCAAGCAGTTCGAGCCGCTGCTGTTCGAGACCAGCCACGTCTCGCCCTGCTACGCCTACCGCGACCTGCGGCCTGGCGAGAGCGAGGAAGCCTATGCCGCCCGACTCGCCGCGGAGCTCGAAGCCGAGATCCTGCGGCTCGGTCCGGACCGCGTGATCGCTTTCGTCGCCGAGACCGTGGCGGGCGCAACGCTCGGCGCCGTGCCTCCGGTCGCCGGCTATTTCCGGCGCGTGCGCGAGTTGTGCGACCGCTTCGGCATCCTCCTCATCCTCGACGAGGTGATGTGCGGCATGGGCCGCTGCGGCACAACCTTCGCGTTCGAGCAGGAGGGCATCGTGCCCGACCTGGTGTGCATCGCGAAGGGTCTCGGCGCCGGCTATCAGCCGATCGGCGCCATGCTCGCCTCGCGCAAGGTGTTCGACGCGATCGTCGCGGGAAGCGGATTTTTCCAGCACGGCCACACCTATCTCGGCCACCCGGCGGCGTGCGCGGGCGCGCTCGCGGTGCAGCGCCGGCTGCACGAAGACGGGCTGCTGGCGCGGGTCAAGCCGCTGGGAGCGGCGTTCGAGCGCAAGCTCCGCGCCGCCTTCGGCGCCCATCCCAACGTCGGCGACATTCGCGGCCGCGGGCTGTTCTGGGGACTGGAGCTCGTGGCCGACCGCCCGAGCAAGGCGCCGCTCGACCCCGGGCTGCGCGCAAGCGCGCGGGTAAAAAGGGAGGCAATGAAGGCAGGCCTCCTGTGCTACCCGATGGGCGGCACGATCGACGGCACGAGGGGCGACCACATATTGCTTGCGCCGCCTTTCATCATCGAGGAGCCGCAGCTCGACGAGATCGTGGACAAGCTCGGGCGCGCGCTCGAGGCGGCGCTCCCGTCCGCGGCGCCCGCCTCCGCCGGGAGTGCGCCGGCTTGTCGCCCGGAGGGCGATACGCTAATCTAGCTTCAGCCGGCGATTCGACCGGCGAATCCACTGAAGGAGGGACGCCATGAGAAATCTCCGCATTCTTGCCGCGCTGCTCGCTGCGGCATCGATCGGTGCCGCGGTGCCGGCCGCGCACGCTCAACAGAAGTACATCACCATCGGCACCGGCGGCGTGACCGGCGTGTACTACCCGGCCGGCGGCGCGATCTGCCGCCTGGTGAACAAGGACCGCAAGACGCACGGCATCCGCTGCTCGGTCGAGTCCACCGGGGGCTCGGTCTTCAACATCAACACCATCAAGGCACGCGAGCTCGACATGGGAGTGGCGCAATCCGACGTGCATTACAACGCCACCAAGGGCGTCGCGCAGTTCGCGAAGGAAGGCCCGTTCAAGGAGCTGCGTTCAGTGTTCTCGCTGCATCCGGAACCGGTCACCGTGGTCGCGCGCAAGGATCTCAACATCAAGAGCTTTTCCGGGTTCAAGGGCAAGAAATTCAACGTCGGCAACCCTGGCTCGGGCACGCGCGCCTCTCTCGAGGAACTGATCGGGGCGATGGGCTGGAAGCTCTCGGATTTCTCGCTCGCTTCCGAGCTGAAGGCCGACGAGCACGGCCCGGCGCTCTGCGACGGCAAGATCGACGGCTTCTTCTATCTGGTCGGCCACCCTTCGGCGAACATCCAGGATCCGACTACTGTGTGCGGGGCGAAGCTGGTGTCGGTCACGGGACCCGCGGTGAACAAGCTGGTCAAGGCCAATCCCTACTATGCGTTCGCGACGATCCCCGGCGGCCTCTATCCGAACAACCCGCAGGAAACCCAAACCTACGGCGTGCTCGCAACGTTCGTGTCGTCGACCCAGGTTCCCAACGATACCGTGTATGCAGTGGTGAAGGCGGTGTTCGACAACTTTGACGAGTTCAAGAAACTGCACCCCGCGTTCCAGGTGCTCAAGCCTGAAAACATGATCAAGGACGGACTTACCGCGCCGCTGCATCCAGGCGCCGTCAAGTACTACAAGGAAAAAGGCTGGCTGAAGTGATCCGCGCGGCACGGGCGGCGTAAATCGGGCCGGGCGCGCGGCGCCCGCCCTTTTTTTGTCGGGAAAAACGATGTCCGATCCGTCCCGGGCGCCGAGCCCCGACCTGCAGCAGTTCGTCGCCGAGACCGACACCGGGGGACGCACCCCGGCGGGGTGGGTCGGGCGGCTCATCTTCGTCATTGCGGCCGGCTGGTCGCTTTTTCAGCTGTGGTACGCCTCGCCGCTTCCGTTCGTGCTCGGCTGGGGAGTGCTGAACGACACCGAGGCACGCTCACTGCACCTCGGCGTCGCGCTGTTCCTGGCGTACCTCTGCTGCCCGGCGCTCAGCACCTCCTCGCGCGTGCGCGTGCCCTTGCAGGACTGGCTGCTCGCGCTCGCCGCCTGCTTTGCCGGAGCGTATTTCCTGTTCTTTTATGCCGAGCTTGCGACGCGGCCCGGCCAACCCAACCTGCAGGATATCGTCGTCGCGAGCGTGGGGCTCGCGCTGCTGCTCGAGGCCACGCGGCGCGCGGTCGGGCTGCCGATGGCGATCCTCGCCGTCGTCTTCCTCGCCTACATCATGCTCGGCAAGTTCCTGCCCGACGTGCTCGCGCACAAGGGCGCCTCGCTCGATCGCATGCTCACGCACCAGTGGCTTACGACGGAGGGCGTGTTCGGCGTCGCCCTCGGCGTATCGGTAGGCTACATCTTCATCTTCGTGCTGTTCGGATCGATGCTCGACAAGGCGGGCGCGGGCAACTACATGATGCAGGTGTCGTTCGCGATGCTCGGCCATCTGCGCGGCGGGCCGGCCAAGGTTGCAGTCGTCTCATCCGGACTGAACGGACTGATTTCCGGCTCCTCGGTTTCGAATGTGGTCTCGGGCGGCATCTTCACGATCCCGCTCATGACCAAGTCCGGCTACGGCGGCGTCAAGGCGGGCGCGATCGAGACTGCCTCTTCGGTGAACGGTCAGATCATGCCGCCGGTGATGGGCGCCGCGGCGTTCCTCATGGTCGAGTACGTCGGCATTCCCTACACCGAGGTCATCAAGCACGCGTTTCTGCCGGCGCTCATCTCGTACATCGCGCTTTTCTACATCGTGCACCTCGAGGCGCTCAAGCTTGGCCTGAATCCCACGGCGCAGGCCCGCGCGCGTACCTTGCCGCAGAAGCTCGTCGCCTGGGCGCTCGGAATCTCGGGCACGATCGCAGTGTGCGCCGTGGTCTACTTCGTCGCCGAAGCGGCGAAAAGCCAGCTCGGCGCGGCGGCGCCGTGGGTGCTCGGAGCGCTGCTTGCGGCGCTCTATGTCGTTTCGGCGTGGATCGCGGCGCGCTGTCCGGATCTGCCGCCCGACATCGATGTCGAGCACCCGGTGCTTCCCGACACCTGG
>DATICE010000154.1:0-6111 GCA_035456985.1 Burkholderiales bacterium
AGCAGCGAGAACAGGACCGGGTCGTAGCGCAGCTTGCCGCGGGCGAACTGCCAGTAGTAGAACCCCGCGCCCAGATAGGGAGACCCCGCCCTGAGGTAGGGACGAGTCGCGGCGTCAAAGAGCGAGCTAAGCTGCCGGTCCACGGCCACACGCAGCGGGCAGGGAAACGCATCTGAGCCCGGCCGCCGCAATCCGCTCCAGCACGGCCGCAAGAACGGCGAGCGCTGCCGGCTCGCCTGCCAGTCCGCGCCGGTACGCGCGGTCGTGAAGAACCAGAATGTCTCCGGCGGCGAGGCCGTGCGTGAGGCGCGCAGTGACCCGCTGGACATCGCCGTCCACGGCATCGAAACCGCGCCGCGTCCACGACACGTAGCGTAACCCGCACCGCGCGAGCACCGGATCGAGCAGCGGGCTGCGGAACCCTGCGGGGGCACGGAAAAACGCGGGGGGCCGGCCGGTGAGGCCGGCGATCACGGCCTGCGCCGCTTCGACTTCGCGCTTCAGGCGCCACGGACCGTAGAAAGCGAAAGCGGGGGAATGGCGCTGGCTGTGATTCTCCACGCTGTGGCCCCGGCGCACGATCTCCTTTACGAGGTGCGGGTTCGATTGCGCCTGCTCCCCGACGCAGAAGAAGCTTGCCTTCGCCTGGTGGCGGTCGAGCAGATCGAGCACCCGCGGCGTAACCTCCGGGTCGGGGCCGTCGTCGAACGTGAGGCAGACCTCATTGCGGCCGGCGGCCGGTGCCGGCAGGCGATTCAGGTTGGGTCCCAGCGCCTGCCCGCGCGGCCACAGCACCGCCGCCGCGAGCAGCAGGTGATTGGCGACAACCGCGACGATCACCCACGGCCACAGTGCCGGTCGCAACACCAGCACGAGCGCTCCCGCGGCGTGCAGTATCAGGGTGAGCTCCAGCGCGGGCGCGGGACGCCAGGCACGGGCGCCGAATGCGGCATCGGTCTCGCGGCGCTGCAGTATCGCGGAAAAGGAAAGTGCGAGCAGCGCGCCGAGGCCGACCGTCAAGCCGATTGCGTTAAGGACCGGCACGCTGGAGAAGGACAGCAGCCCGAACCCGATCATGGTGGTCACGGCGGCGAAGAGCAGCGACACCAGGGTGCGGCCGCGGTCCGCGCCGGAGAACGCCTGCCGGTCGAAAAACAGCGAGTAGTTGGATCCGACCGCGACCACCAGCAGCATGCCCACGAGATGAAAGATCGATAGCGTGTGCCCGCCCAGCGCCAACAGGCCCGTGACCACGACCACGGCCGCCGCAAGTGGCGCCACGACGTCGTACACGCGGCGCGGCGAGCGCAACGTCGCGAGCAGGAGCAGGATGATCGCGGCGGCGCCCGCGAGCGAGTAGACGACCGCCTCCCTTCGATAGCTCCCGTAGAGTTGATCGGACTCGCGCTTGAGATCAAGCAGGACCGCCGGCGCGCCCGCGACGGCGCCGATCTCGCGCGCAAGCGCTGCGGCATCCGCCACGCCGCGCAACGGCAGCAGCGCCGTCCAGCCGTCATCCCGCCGCACCAGCAGCGTCTCGACCTTGAGCGCGAGGCCGGTGCCCCGCAGGCCGGCACGGTCGATCAATGGCAGCTTCTTCGCAGCGGCCACGTCTTCGAGGAATGGCTCGAAGGTGCCGGCCCGGTACGGCAGGCCGCGCAGCGCCTGCGCGAGGTTCTTGCGCAACGCGCCCGGCGCGGGCAGTGCCGCCTGGCGGGCGCCTTGCGCGGCACGGCTCGGCAGCCATGTAGACGGCGCCTCGTAGCCATCGAGCAGGCCGTGCCGAACCGCATTGCGCAGCGCCGCCGCCACCGCTTCCGCCCCCTGCAGCGCGGCTTCCTCGTCCCGCTCCCGGACCACCACGAGATAGCGGACGTCGGGCGCCCCGAGGTCCTGCCGCAGCCGCTGGTCGAGCAGTTGATCGGACCGGGGCACGGGGCTCAAGCTGGCGAGATCCTCGCTCCACAGCGGCCCGTGCTGGGCAGCGAGCAAGGCGACGGCAAGCGTCACTACGGCGAGCAACGGGTAGCGCAGCCGCGGCGCGCGCCGCTCCAGAGCCATCGCCGCTGGCGCGAACTCGTCCACCACCTTCGGCGCGAACCCCTGCGGCAGCAGCGCCGGCAGCACCCAGCGCGTGGCTGCGACTGCGACGACGAGTCCGGTGATCGAGAACAACCCCAGCTGGGCAAGCCCGGTGAATCCGGAGAACAGCATCGCGCTGAAGCCGATGATCGAGGTCAGCACGCCGAGGCGCAGCGTCGGCCAGATGCGTCCGAGCGCAACGCGCGGCGGGACGCCGGGTGCGGAATGCGTGAACAGATAGATGGCGTAATCCACCCCTTCGCCGATCAGCGTCACCCCGAATCCGAGCGTGATCCCGTGGACCGTGCCGAAGCCGAGGCTCACCGCCGCGACCCCGGCCGCCGCGCCGGTCGCGACCGGCAGCAGGGAGAGTCCGACCACGCGCGGCGAGCGGAACAGCGCGAGCAGCAGGCCCGCGATGAGCGCCGAGGCGATGAGCAAGAACCGCAGCGCATCGCCCCTGATGGCGGCGCGCGCGCTCACCGAAAACACCCCGGGGCCTGCCAGCAACAAGACGGCCTTGCTCCCGCCGGCCGCTCGCGCGAACGCGCTGCGGATGGCCGCCAGCGCGCGCTCCTGCGCGTCGATGTCGTAACCGGCGGCCCGGGTCTGCGCGACGAGCAGCGCCCGCGCCCCGTCGCGCGCAAACCATACGCCCTCCCGCGTTGCGGGCCGCCCCTCACCTTCCAGCGGCTCGATCAGCTCCCGCAGCTCGCCGGTGGGGTCGCGCGGCAGGCTCCGCCGCACCAGCGGCCCGGCAGGTGAGCCGAGAAGCTGCAGGTGTTCCTCGAGGCGCTCGCGCAGTCCGCCGGCGGAAAACCGCCCGGGCACGACGGCGGGGCTCAGAAGGTAGCGATAGCGCCACACGAACTCGCGGTCTCTCGGGAACCCCGCCTCCTCCCCGTTGGCGACCGAAACGAAGCTCTCGTCCCGGCGCAGCTCCGCGGCGAGCCGCCGGCTCGACTGCGCCAGCGTTTCCGGCGCGGCGCCCTCGATCCCGATCAGGATCAGGCGCGACACGACGCCGTCGCGCAGCTGCTCCACCAGGACTCTCTGCCCTGGCGTCGGCGAGCGCGGCAGGAACGCCGAAATATCCGCTGTGAACTCGGTGCGGGCGATCACGACGGCGCACGCGGTCACGAACGCGAGCCAACCGGCGACCGCCCAGCGCGTCATGCGCCGTTCCCGGTTATCGTCATCACCGACCGGTCGCCCTCGGTTTCGACGATCTCGATGGTGCGGATCCGGTCGAGGCTGCCCGAGATGCGTATCTCCTGGACGAAATCCTGCATCCGCTGCTCGCGCGGCTTGAGCAGCAAGCGCCAGCGGCGCTCGCTGCCTTCGAGGGCAACCTGGTAGAAGCGGCTGAGCGTGGCGAGGTCGCCGGCGAGCGTCGAGCGCACGCCCTCGACGAACGCCTGGATCACGGGATACTCCGGCAGCGCAAGCGTCCGCTTCTCGCCGCGCTCCTTGTCCTCCAGCGTCAGCCGGTCGCCGTCCAGAACCAGGCTCTCCGCCCGCGGCGCGACCGTGTGCTTTTCGAGCCTCCCGGGAGCGGTGTAGACGAGCGTCCCGGACGATTCCAGCGGCGCGTTCAATATTGCCACGTGCTTGCGTTCGACGAAGCTCGCGGTGCGCGACCGGACCTGCGCGAGGCTGCGCATCAGCTCCTCCACGCCCGGGTCGGCGCCAGCGGCCGGTCGCGCGCCGAAGGCCGCCGCCGCCATCAGCGCGGCGAGCGGCAGGATCACTCGCCTAATTCCAGTAGTCAAAGAAGTTGAACCAGTTGTAGGGCGCGATCCGGCAGTAATGCTCGAGCCGGGCAACGTAGTGCCGCTGCATCTCTCCGATCGCGGAATCGCGGTCTTCCCGGGCGCCCGGTCCGGAGCCCGCGAGCCGCTCGAAATGCACCTCGTAGCGGTTTCCGCCCCGGTAGATGCCGAACATCATCACGACCGGCCGGCCGAGCATCGCCGCGATGCGAAACGGGCCCGCCGGAAAGCGGGCGGGTGCGCCCAGGAACGGGCGGGCAATGGTGCTCTCGCCTTCGATGGCGCGGTCCGCCAGCATGCCGACGAACTCGCCGCCGGCAAGCGCATTCTCGACCTGCAGCATGGAATCGACGCTCCCCAGCGCGATGACGCGCATGGCGAGGCCGGGATTGATTGCGTCCAGCGCGGCATTCAACGTCCTCGTGTTGCGCTCGTACATGACCAGGGCGACGCGCAGCGCCTGCGCCGCGCGGCCCACGAAGCGCACGATCTCGAAGCTGCCCAAGTGCGCCCCGATGAGCAGGCAGCCCTCACCCCGCGCCAGCATCCCCGCTACGATCTCCTCGCCATGGACGCGCACCGCGAACCGGTCGTACTGGTCGTTCAGCAGGTAGACGCGATCGAGGATCGTGGTCGCGAACGCGTGGAAGTGCCGGAACACGTCGGCGAGCCCCGGCTCGCGGCCGAGCGCCCGGCGCAGGTATTGCCGGGATGCCGCCCGGTCCGCCGCGGACACCGCCATGAAGTACAGGCTGACGGCATGCAGCAGCAGCCACGCCGCGGGACGTCCGAGCGCCAGCGCAAGCCGCACGGAGCCGCGGATGACGGCGGCGTTGCCCCGCTCGGGCCGCGTCGCCCACGACGGAATGGACCGCCCGCTCACGCCTCCACCGGGCCGGTGTCGCATTGCAGCTCGCCCTTCACCAGCGTGCGCTGCCCCACCGCGCACGCGAAGCGAATCGCGCCGTCCGCCAAGCGCGCGAATTCGATCGTGACGCGGTCGCCGGGACGGGCAGGCGCGAGGAATTTGGCCGAGCGCAGGCGCCACGATGAAAGGCTCACGCCGAGCCCCTCCTCGATCGCCGGCAGCGTCACGGCGAGCAGCACGGCACCGGGAATCACGGGATTGCCGGGGAAATGACCGTGCGCGGCGGGATGATCGGCGGGAAACGAGCGCTCGACGGCGGCCAAGCCCTACCCCGCTTTCCGGGCCAGCTCCGACTCGAGCTCGGCAAGCGCCTGGCGCGGGAGCTTGCCGGTCGCATTGCGTGGCAGGACGTCCACGAAGCGCAGCGGGCGCGGCAGAAAAGCGGCGTCGATACGCTGGCGCAGCGCGCTCATCAGGGACTCGCTGGTGTGACCGGGCGCCACCACGAACGCCGTCAGCCGGACGACGCCCTCCCCTGTCTCCTCGGGAACGACGAACGCACCGTCGCGCACGCCCTCGATCGAATTCAGGTGGTAGTTGAGGTGCGCGAGCGAGGTCCGCTTGCCGGCGACGTTCACGAGGTCCGCCGTGCGCCCGTGGAGCAGGAACTTCCCGGGGCCGCGCAGCTCGATGACGTCCGCAAGCAGCACCTCGGACTCGACGTGCCCGCCCCTCACCCAGGTGCCGGCGGCATCGGCGCGTAGCGCGACGCCGCGCATCGCGCGCCACTCGGCGGACTCGATCGTGCGGCGCGCGGCGATCCCGCCCGACTCGGTGCATCCGTAGATCTCGTAGAGCGGCGCGGCAAAGCGCGCTTCCGCCTCCGCCGCGAGCTGCGGGGAGAGCGGGGCCGTCGCGCACAGGATGAGATCCGCCGGCGGCAGCGCGTCGGGCTCCGCAAGGAGAGCGCGCAGGTGCACGGGCGCGGTGACCAGGGCGCGCGGCCGCGGCAGTCCCGCGAGCGCCGCGCGGACGTCGGCCGGGAGCAGCGGCCGCCCGGCGTGGAGCGCGAGTCCGCCCTGCAGGGCAAGCAATACCGTGGACTCCAGACCGTAGGCATGCTGCGGCGGCACCGTGGCGAGCACCGCCATGCCAGGGAGCGGGCGCAGATCTAGGCGCTCGATCTCGGAGGATGCCAGGCGGACGAGGCTGCCCCAGGTCTTGAAGTGCGGCACCGGTTGGCCGGTGGATCCCGACGTGAACAGGATCACCGCCCCCTGGTCCGCCGGGATCACCGGTATCGCCGGCTCGCCCACCGCCTCCGCCACGGGCTCCAGAACCGGAACCGTTTCGAGGCCCCGCGGAGCCGCCTCCCGGTCGCACAGGCAG
>DATICE010000155.1:0-3205 GCA_035456985.1 Burkholderiales bacterium
CGGAAATGCTGGCGATCTGCGAGCGAAAGATGCGCCGGTTGGGCGCGCCCGCCGAGCTCTTCCTCGGCCTCGCCGAGCACCTGCCGTTCAAGCCCGGGAGCTTCGACGTCGTCTACCAGATGGGGGGGATCAACTTCTTCACCGACCAGGAGCGCGCCATTCGCGAGATGGTGCGCGTGGCGAGAAAGGGCTCGAAGATCGTGATCATGGACGAAACCGAGAAGGTAGCGCGCATGCTGGAGCGCGTTCCCGGCATCAGCGCCTGGTTCAGGCACCACCGGCGCCCGATCGTGCCGCCGACGGCGTTGATCCCGGCGGGAATGGAGCAGGTGCAGTACCGCGAACTCTACGACGGCAAGGCCTGGTACCTGAGCTTCAGGACGCCACACTGAGGGACCGCGCGCGGCTCGGCCACCGGCTTTCGAGCGCCGCCCGCGCGGCTACCCCCCGCTGAGAGCCTGGACGATGATAACTTCGTCCGCCGCGTTGAGCGGCTGCGCCAGGGCTTGCGCCTGCTCGCCGTTCACGAAGATGCGGATATGGCGCCGGATCCGGTCCTGCTCGTCGATCATGCGAAAGCGGATCCCGGGGTACTGGCGCTCGAGGTCCACCAGCAGCGCGGCAAGCGTCGCGCCGCTCGCTTCGGTCTCTCCGCGCTCGGTGTAGGAGCGCAGCGCGCTGGGGATCAGGACCCTCACGGCGTTCACGGCTGCAGCTGCGCCGTCTCGACCGCATAGATCTCCGGCAGGTGCCTCGCGATTGGCTCCCAGCGTCTGCCCTCGTCGCGCCCGATCCACAGTTCGCCCCCGCCGTTTCCGACGTAGAGCGCGACAGGATCGTGCGCATCTGCCGCCATGCACTGGCGCTTCACGGTCCACCACGCCTGGCTCCTCGGCAGGCCCGCGTCGAGCCGCTGCCAGGTCTTGCCGCCGTTGCGCGTGACGTAGGCCGCAGGCTTGCCGCCGGGGCTCGTGCGCGGCCAGACCTGCGTGCCGTCCATCGGAAACACCCACGCCGTATCGGCATCGCGCGGATGCACCACCAGCGGGAAGCCGATGTCGCCGATTTCCTTCGGCATGCTTCTGCCGATGCGCACCCAGGTGTCGGAGGGGCGATCGAGGCGGTAGATGCCGCAGTGATTCTGCTGGTAGAGGCGATCCGGGTTGCTCGGGCATATCCGGATGCAATGGGGGTCATGGAACGTGGGTTTGGCCGGGTCGAAGCCGAAGCCCTCGACCACGTCCATTCCCTTGATCAGCGTTTTCCAGCTCCGGCCACCGTCCACCGACTCGTGCACGCCGCCGCCCGACATGGCGATGTAGAAATGGCGGCCGTCGCGCGGGTCCACGATGATCGAGTGCAGCTTGGGGCCATCGGGCGTCCCGTCCTGTACCGTGCCCATCCATTCGCGGAACTGCGGGTCGTCGTTGATGATCGAAAACGCCTCCCAGGTCACGCCGCCGTCCGTGGAGCGGAACAGGCCCTGCGGCGAGGTCCCCGCGTACCAGACGTCGCGATCCTGCGCGCGTCCGGGCGCGAGCCAGAACGTGTGATCCACCGAGCGCCCGGTGCCGTCGGCGGCCTTGGCAAAGGCGGGCGGGCGCGCCGCTTCCTTCCAGGTCTTGCCGAGGTCGGTTGAGCGGAAGATGGTCGGCCCGAGGTGCCCGGTTTTCGCCGCGGCAAGCAAAGTCCTCCCGTCGCGCGGATCGAGCACGAGGTGGCTTATGTTATGGCCGAGAAAATGCGGGCCGTCCGCCCGCCAGGACTTCCGCGATGCGTCGCTGTGGTAGAGCCACGCGCCCTTGCGCGTCGCGACCATGACCAGGGTGCGGCGCGCGCCTGGCCTGGCACTCCGCTTGCGTGCCGGCGTCTTTCCCGACTTCCGTGCCATCGTTCGTTCCTTTCGTATCTCCGCCTCAAGGGTCTGGGAGCATCAATGTTCATCTGCAGCAGATCCAGAATGTGCCCGTCCCGGGAAACGACTGGTTCCCCGCCCTGCTTGAGTACCGCCCGGGTTTCCGTCACCATTATCCCGTCAGCCGCGTCTTGTTGGTATCCATAAATATCGATGTCATAACCCCGGCCGCTTTCAGCGGGGGCCTCCGAATCTGATGTCGCGGTTCGTGTGCGCCATCGGCGATCGTGATCCGGCAACTCGTTGAGCGCGAATCCCATTTCACATCGCCAGCCCGCGTCGCCCATCCACGACGCTTTCCTGCTTATGGCGGCAGGTGCGGAAATAGGTCCGCTGCCGGACGCTGCGGCCACCGTCTTTTAGGGTAATTTTCCCTTATACGTGGCAGCAACCGAGTGCAAAATTACCAGCCAAAATATTATCTCGCCTGAGGCACGATAATTGCTGAGGCCAGGGGAAGGCACAAGGACGTTAACCATGAAGCAGGATTCGACCGGCTTTACCCTGATCGAGCTGATGATCACTGTCGCAATCATCGGCATTCTCGCGGCCACCGCACTCCCCGCCTACCAGGACTACACGATCCGCTCGAAGATGTCGGAAGTGATACTGGGCATGGCGGCGTGCCGCACTTCGATCACCGAGATTTACCAGTCCGGCGGCACACCGCCGGGGGCGGGCAACTGGGGGTGCGAGGGGCTCACCACCAAGTACGTGGCATCGCTTGCGACCGATGTCAACGGCAAAATGAGCATCACCGTTCGAAACATCAACGTCAACGTCGATACCCAAGTCGTGACGATGATACCGATGGCATCGCCTACGGTCTTCGCCGATACGACCACCGACATGGGCGCCGGCCTTTTCGGCTGGCTGTGCGGCGGAGCCGGCACGACTGTTGACAAGAAATACCTTCCGAGCTCCTGCCGCGGCACCTGAGCGCGCGGTGACAGAGGCCGGTTTCCAGTCCCACCTGCTGTAATCCCGCTCCCGCGGTATTCCCGGCCGGGCGAGTCGGTAACGCGGGCCGTTGGCGTTAGAATTCCGCCATCACGGCGGCGCCACCCTCCACCTCGCTTACGGCTCGAACACGCATGGATACTCCCGCCACGGCTTCGTCCCCGCTTGCCCATCGCGTGAAGCGGCTCGGTCATCTCGATCTCCCGGGAAGCGGGCAGGTCGTCGTACAAGGACGTTACGCGTTCCTCGGGCACATGGAAGCTCCGCACGGCACCACGATCGTCGACGTGTCGGAGCCGAGGCGCCCGCGCGTCGTCGCCGGCATCTCGC
>DATICE010000156.1:0-10517 GCA_035456985.1 Burkholderiales bacterium
GAACCCTTCGAGTCCGGCCAGGTGAAGAATGCCGCCGACGGCCACCGGATCGTCAGCTACGGCACCTCCAGCTACGGCTACGACGTGCGCTGCGCGCGCGAGTTCAAGATCTTCACCAACATCAACTCGACGATCGTCGACCCGAAGAATTTCGACCCGACCAGCTTCGTCGACGTGGTCTCGGACGTCTGCATCATCCCGCCGAATTCCTTCGCGCTCGCCCGCACCGTCGAATACTTCCGCATCCCGCGCGACACGCTGGTGGTGTGCCTGGGCAAGAGCACGTACGCGCGCTGCGGCATCATCGTCAACGTGACGCCGCTGGAGCCGGAGTGGGAGGGCTACGTCACCCTCGAGTTTTCGAACACCACGCCGCTCCCGGCCAAGATCTACGCCAACGAGGGGGTGGCGCAGGTCATCTTCCTGGAAGCCCAGGCCGACGACATTTGCGAGACGTCCTATAAGGACCGCCGGGGAAAGTACCAGGGGCAGCGCGGGGTCACGCCGCCAAAGGTCTGATAAACCCGGACGCTTCGCGCCGGTTTATCTCCGCGCGTTCGAGCCGGTCGATCCGCCGCTCAACGCGCGGTTCCCCGAACTCCCGTTTCGAATCGTCCAGCCGCAACGCAGTCTGCCCAACGCAGCGTCGTCGGCGATCGCGGAGTTGCGTACACGGCACGCGCGCGGAAAAATTTCCGAAAATCTGGAAAAAACTCTTGATTCCTGGTACAGCAGCCCTATAATTTCCCGAAGTCTTGCAGTTTTTGAGACGCACGCGGGAGTTTTGGGAGCACCAACGATGACAGCGGCACTAGATTTGAGCCTCGAGGCGGACGCGGTTGCCGGGCGTCTGCCCGAATCCTAGGTCTCAAGGAGAAACTTTGATGGCTGAGCGCCCCGTCGCCCTCAGGAATTCACAAGCTGCCCCGGAAACCGAACAGTCCCCTCTCTTCGACACCCACCCCGAAGTCCGCCTGGACTTCAAGCACGTCCGCAAATCGCTCAAGCAGGGCTACACCCGGCCCTTCCTGCTGGTTGACACCGGCATCGTTCGCACCAAGGTCCGCCGCTTCAAGGCCGCCATGCCGCGGGTCAATCCGCATTACGCGGTCAAGGCCAACCCCGATCCGCGGGTGCTGAAGGTCCTGATCGAGGAGGGGGCAGGCTTCGAGATCGCTTCCATTGCCGAGCTCGACCTCCTGCTCGAGCTCGGGGTGCCCGCCGCGGAGGTCTATTACAGCAACCCGGTAAAGTCGCGGGCCTATATCGAGTACGCGGCGGCAAAGGGCGTCGAATGGTTCGTTCTGGACAGCGTCGAGGAACTGAGGAAGATCCACGGCATCAAGCCCGACGCGAAGCTCTATGCCCGCATCGAGGCGCCCAACGTCGGCAGCGACTGGCCGCTGACGGGCAAGTTCGGCATGAAGGCGCAGGAAGTGGACGCAATCGTTGCCGAGGCAGTAGCGCTCAAGGCCGATCTCGCGGGCGTCACCTTCCACGTCGGCTCCCAGTGCCGCAACCCGGAGAACTGGCGGGTGGGCATCCAGGGCGCGAAGCGCGTGTTCAAAAAGATGCGCCTGGCGGGCTTGAAGCCCAGGCTGCTCAACATCGGCGGCGGCTTTCCCGTGCGCCACGTCAAACCCATCCCCTCGATCGAGAAGATCGCAGAGGTCGTCAACCACTCGCTGCGCGACGTGCCGCAGAGCGTGCGGGTGATGGCGGAGCCGGGGCGCTATTTCGTGTCGGATGCGGGCTACTTCGTCTGCCGCGTGGTCGGTACCGCTACCCGCGCCGGGAAGCGCTGGATGTACTGGGACGCAGGCGTCTTTGGCGGCGTCATCGAAACGACCGAGGGGCTGCGTTACGACGTGCAGACCGATCGCACCGGCAAGCTCATCCCCTGGAACATCGCCGGGCCGACCTGCGATTCGGTGGACGTCTGCATGCGCGATGAGCTCTTTCCCGAGGACCTGCGGGAGGGTGACTACATCTACATCGCCAATGCCGGCGCCTATACCACCGCCTACGCCAGCACCTTCAACGGCTTCCCGCTGCCGGAGGTTCGCGTCATCTGACCCGACCCGGGCTCCGGAAAAAAGCGGGCTGCGGCCCGCTTTTTTGCTGGCTTGCGGCGCCCCGGCTACTTCCGGATGCGGTCGTAGGTCACGCAGCGGAAGGGAAAGGAGTGCCGCGCATCGGCGGCGAACGATTGGGCTGCCACCTCGCGCCAGTCGCCGGCGGCGAAGTCGGGCATGCGGGTGTCTCCCGCGACCTCGGCATCGACCGTAGTGAGATAGAGCCGGCCGGCGCGCCCGAGCGCTTGCGCGTAGAGCTCGGCGCCTCCGATCACGAAGATCTCGTCGTCAGGCCCGCAGGCGGCGATCGCCTCGTCGAGAGAGTGGGTGACCTTCGCGCCCGGCACCCGGTAGCCGCGCTGGCGCGTCACGATGACGCTGGTCCGGCCCGGCAGCAGGCGCCCGATCGATTCCCAGGTCTTGCGGCCCATGATGATGTGATGGCCGAGAGTCAGGCGCTTGAACCGTTTCAGCTCTTCCGGCAGGTGCCAGGGAATGCGGCCGTCGGCGCCGATCACGCGATTGCGCGCCATGGCCACGATGACGGAGAGGCGTAAGTCGTGCTTGCTCAAACGGCGACAGGCGCTTTGATGGCGGGATGGGGGTCGTAGTTCTCGAGCGTGAAGTCCTCGTACTTGAACGCGAAGAGGTCCTTCACCCCCGGGTTGAGTCTCATCGTCGGCAGGCGGCGCGGGCTGCGCGCAAGCTGCTCGCGCGCCTGCTCGAGGTGGTTGAGGTAGAGGTGGGTGTCGCCGAAGGTGTGCACGAATTCGCCGGCTTTCAGGCCGCATACCTGCGCCACCATCAGGGTGAGCAGTGCATAGGAAGCGATGTTGAACGGCACGCCGAGGAAGAGATCGGCGCTGCGCTGATAAAGCTGGCACGAGAGGCGCCCCTCAGCCACGTAGAACTGGAAGAACGCGTGGCAGGGCAGCAGCGCCATCTTAGGCAGGTCGGCGACGTTCCACGCCGAGACGATCAGGCGCCGCGAGTCGGGATTCTTCCGGATCTGCTCGATGATCTGGCTTACCTGGTCGATATGGCGGCCGTCCGGCGCCGGCCACGAGCGCCACTGATAGCCATACACCGGGCCCAGCTCCCCGCTCGCATCGGCCCACTCGTCCCAGATGGTGACGCCGTTTTCCTTGAGATAGCGGGTATTGGTCTCGCCCTTCAGAAACCACAGCAGCTCGTGCACGATGGACTTGAGGTGCACCTTCTTGGTGGTGAGCAGGGGGAATCCCGCCTCGAGGTCGAAGCGGAGCTGCGGGCCGAAGATCGAAAGCGTCCCGGTGCCGGTGCGATCGCTCTTGCGCGCGCCGTGCTCGAGGATATGCCGCATCAGGTCGAGATATTGGCGCATGAATGCAGGATTGAAGACTGAGGATTGAGGATCGAGTGCATGCAGCAGCGAAACCGTAGCGCCTGATTCTAGTTGATTTCGCGAGGGTAGGGCTGCTTCAGCATCCACTTTGCGATCGCGTCCACCGTGTCCGCTTCCCGGCCGAGGAAGCCGTGCGCGCTCATCGGCTCGCAGGGCTTCGATTGCGTTGGCGGCCCGCCGGAAACCGATATCACCGGGTAGCGGTCTGCGAGCCGCTTCGCGGCGGAGTAGGGAGTGATATTGCAGCCGTCCTCGACGTGATGAACGAACAGGAGAGGTACTGCAATCGTCGAGAAATCGAATCCGCTCAACCCCGTGCGCCGTCGATTCGCAACCAGCACGGTCGCGGACAGCACTACTCCGTCTATCCCGGAGCCTAGCCGCCTGGCGGCGGAGGCGGCGGAAATCGTGCCGCTGCTGGTGCCCACGAGGAAGACCGGCAGGCCGGGATACCGCCGCTGGAGGTCCGCCACTACCCGCTCGACGTCTTCAGCGTGCGCGGCTCCCAGGCGGAACTCGTCCTCCATGCCGCTGGAGTGGTCGGAGGGCGCGTCCATCACTGCGGCAACGATGCCACTTCCGGTGAAGAGCCGCCGTGAGCGCACGAGATAGTTTCCTCTGTCGAGCAGCACGCGAGCGGCCTCGCGCTCGAGATCGACTCTGCCCGCACCGCCGGGAAAGAGCACCGCCACGGCCCGCGCCTTGCCCGCCGGCGGGGATGAGAGCAGGAAGGACTGCGTGACGCCCTCGCGCGTGGGCAGGATCACGATGTCCTCCGCGCCTGCGGCGCCAGCGGCGGCGAGCAGCGCGAGGGCGGCGAGCGGGCGCAGCATGCCGGGAATTGTAAGCGATTGCCGCGCGCGGTCGCGGCCCGCAGGCGGAAGGACGGGGGTTATAATCCGCGCTCCGCCCCATCAAATAATTCCGATCCTCCCATGCTGGCCAGGCTGGAGCAGAGCGCGGCGTTGTTTACCGCCGACGACCTGAAGCGCGCCCGGCACGCGCTGATGGTGCTGCCGAAAGCGGCGTCGCTCGACGCCTTGCGCGGCGTGCCGTCGGTGGACGCGCTCGCGGCCGTGCTGGCGCGGCGGTCGAAGAAGGTGGCCGAGCTCGCGCAGTCGCCGCTCGTCACCGAGCTCGCGCCGGGCACGCTCGCGTCGTGGGTCATGGTGGACCCGTCACGATCGGTGTTCGAGCGGCAGACTGCGCTGCGCAAGGGCCTGCAGCTGCTGCTGGCCGAGCAGCCCGAGGACATCACGATCGGTGTGTTCGGGCCCGCCGCCGCCCGGCGCCAGGCGGCGGAGCTCGCGGTCTACGCGGCCTGGGTCAACGGCGCGCCGCTGCCCGAGCGCAAGAAGAAGCCTGCGAGCGCGCTGCGGACGATCAAGCTGCGGGGTCAAGCATCGGGGGACGCGTTCGCCGAGCCTCGCGCCGCAGCAGAGGGAAACCTGCTTGCGCGCGAGTTGACGGTGCTGCCCCCCAACGAGCTGACGCCGGGGAGCTACCGCAAGCGCGTGCGCGAGCTCGCACGCCAGAAAGGCTGGCGCCACGAGGAATACGACCTCAGGCGCCTGGGCAAGCTCGGCGCGGGCGCCTTTCTCGCCGTCGCGCGCGGCAGCGCGGAGGCGGACGCCGCGATCGTGCACCTAGCGTACCGGCACCCGCGGGCGCGCAAATCCTTTGCCCTCGTCGGCAAGGGCATCTGCTTCGACACCGGCGGGCACAATCTCAAGACCGCGCGCTCGATGCAGGGCATGTACAAGGACATGAACGGCTCGGCAGTGGCGCTCGGCATACTCGTAGCGGCCTCCGCCCTGAAGCTGCCGGTGCGCCTCGACTGCTGGATGGCGATCGCGCGCAACGACATCGGTCCCCGCGCCTATCTCCAGAGCGAGGTCGTCACCGCGTTGAACGGCACTACCATCGAGATCGTGCACACCGACGCCGAAGGGCGCATGGTGCTGGCCGATGCGCTGGCGTTGGCTGCGCGCGCGAAGCCGGATCTCATCGTGGATTTCGCAACCCTCACCGGCAGCATGCACGTCGCGGTCGGCGAGCGCTACAGCGGCGTGTTCGCCACGAGCGAGGCGCTGGCGCGATCGGCACTCGCCGCCGCGGACACGAGCGGCGAGCGCGTGTGCGTGTTCCCGCAGGACGAGGACTACGACGAGGAGCTGGAGAGCACGATTGCCGACGTGAAGCAGTGCACGCTGGAAGGCGGCGCCGACCACATCCTCGCCACGCGCTTTCTCAGGCGCTTCGTGGGCGATACGCCCTGGCTCCACATGGATCTTTCGGCGGCGAAGAGCAAAGGGGGCCTCGGCGCGGTCGCGACCGAGATCAACGGCTTCGGCGTCGCCTGGGGCCTCGAGTTCCTGAAGGAACGGCTGCGGCGCTAGGTCACGGTTGACCGTGTCCTCCTTCCGGCGCGACGCGTGACACGGGACATGCGGGAAGCAAGTCAGTTTCGCCTGCTGCGGGAGCGCCGCTTCGCGCCGTTCTTTGGCGTGCAGTTCCTCGGGGCGCTCAACGACAACCTGTTCAAGCAGGCGCTCGTCATCCTGCTCGCCTATCAGACGGCGAGCTTCACCACGCTGTCCACCGACGTGCTGCAAAACGTCGCGCAGGCGCTGTTCGTGCTCCCGTTCCTTCTCTTCTCGGCGACGGCGGGACAGATCGCGGACAAGTACGAGAAATCCCGCCTGATCAGCGTGACCGTCCTGATCGAGCTTGCGGTCATGGCGCTCGGGGCCGCCGGCTTCTTCCTGCGCAGCTTGGAACTGCTCCTCGCGGCCCTCTTCCTGGGGGGCACGCAGTCGGCGCTCTTCGGGCCCGTCAAGTACGCGATCCTCCCGCAGCAGCTGAAAGAAACCGAGCTGGTCGGCGGCAATGCCCTGGTCGAGACCGGGACTACGGTCGCGATACTGGTGGGCATGATGCTCGGCGGCTGGCTCGTGACGCAGGCGGGCTGGGGAATCGCTGCGGTCGCGTTCACCACCATGGCTATCTCGGCGACGGCGCTGCTGCTGAGCCGCGCCATACCGCTCACGCCGGCCGCCGATCCGGCCCTGAAGATCAACTGGAACCCGGCCAGCGAAACCTGGCGCAATTTCCAGTTCATGCGCGGGAACCGCACCGTTTTTCTGTCGGTGCTGGGCATCTCGTGGTTCTGGTTCTTCGGCACGATGTTCGTGACCCAGTTTCCCAACCTGAGCCGGAACGTGCTCGTCGCGGACGCGCATGTCGTGACGCTGCTGCTCATCATGTTCTCCATCGGCATCGGCGCGGGCTCGCTCCTGTGCGAACGGCTGTCCGGCCACAAGATCGAGATCGGCCTCGTGCCGTTCGGCTCCATCGGGCTGACGGTGTTCGCGGTGGACCTCTATTTCGCGCTCGACCCCCATGTCCGGGAGGTGCCCGTCACCCTGGGCGAATTTCTCCGCCAGGCCGGGCACTGGCGCATCCTGTGCGATCTGCTCCTGATCGGGGTATTCGGCGGCTTCTACATCGTGCCGCTCTATGCGCTGATCCAGAACCGCAGCGATCCCGCCCACCGCTCCCGCATCGTGGCCGGCAACAACATCCTCAACGCCCTGTTCATGGTCGGCGCGGCGCTGATGGCGATCACGCTGTTCCAGCTCGGGTTGACCATTCCGCAGGTGCTTCTCGCCACCGCGCTTCTCAATGCCGGGGTGGCGGTCTACATCTACACGCTGGTGCCCGAGTTCCTGATGCGGTTCCTGGTGTGGCTGCTGATCCACTCGGTGTACCGACTCGAGAAGAGCGGGCTCGAAAACATTCCCGATGAAGGTCCTGCGGTCCTGGTGTGCAACCACGTGAGCTTCGTGGATGCGCTGATCATCGCTGCTGCCTGCCGCCGGCCAGTCCGCTTCGTGATGGATCACAGCATCTTCCGCATCCCCGTGCTCAACTTCATCTTCCGTACCGGCCGCGCCATACCCATTGCCTCCAGTCGTGACGACCCGGTGGTCCTCGAGCAGGCCTATGACGAGATCGCGCGCGGACTCGAAGCGGGCGACCTGATCTGCATCTTCCCGGAGGGGCGGGTCACCGATAACGGGGAGATGGTTCCGTTCCGCTCCGGCATCAAACAGATCGTCGAGCGCACGCCCGTGCCGGTCGTTCCGCTGGCGCTGCGGGGGCTGTGGGGGAGCTTCTTCAGCCGCAAGGGCGGCCGGGCGATGACACGCCCGTTGCGCCGGGGTATCTTCTCGAAGATCGCGCTGGCGGCGGGTAGACCCGTCGTGCCGCAGCTCGTGACGCCGGAAGGGCTTCAGGCGGAAGTCCTCGCGCTGCGCGGCGACTGGAAATAAAGAGAAGAGCATGGCGCATCAACGCAGGGTAATCCTGGAATGGGCCGGGCAGGGGCGCATTGCGCCGCAAAACCTGCGTGCGGCGCTCGAGCTTGGCGCGGTCTTGCCGACAGCGGAGCAATGGCGGCGCTTTCTCGACCGTCTCCTCCTTTTCATGGGGGCGGTGATGCTTGCGGCGAGCGTGATCTTCTTCCTCGCCTACAACTGGCAGGATCTCGGGCGCTACACCAAATTTGGCCTCGTGCAGGCGTTGCTGCTCGTCGCGCTCGCGTTCGTGTGGCGGCTCGGGCTGGAGCGGGTTTCGGGCAAGGCGGCGCTGCTCACCGCCGCACTGCTGACGGGCGCGCTTCTCGCCCTGGTCGGACAGACCTACCAGACTGGCGCCGATACGTATGAGCTGTTCGCGGCGTGGGCCGTGGCGATTCTGCCCTGGGTGGTGCTCGCGCGCTTTCCCGCCCTATGGATCCTATGGCTCGCGCTCGTCAATCTCGCCGTCACCCTCTACTTCCAGGCGTTCGGCGGGTGGCTCGGGATCGTTTTCGGTCCGGAGAGGCAACTATGGCTGCTGTTCGGGCTCAACACGGCGGCGCTCCTCGCCTGGGAGGCGGCAGCCGCGGCCGGTGTCGAGTGGCTGCACGAGCGCTGGCCGGTACGCTTGATCGCCACCGCCAGCGGCGTGCTCGTGACCGTGCTCGCCGTGATGGCGGTGTTCGACTCGAAATATGGCGTGGCATGGAGCGTCATCGCATGGCTCGCCTGGTTGGGAGCGGCGTACGCGGTCTACCGTCGGCGGATCAAGGACCTGTATATGCTCGCGGGCGGTGTGCTCTCCATGATCGTGGTCGTGACTGCGTTCCTGGGTAAGCACCTGATCCGCGGCGAGGCCGGAGGTTTCCTCCTCATCGGCCTTATCGTGATCGGCATGTCCGCGGCGGGAAGCTACTGGCTGAAGAACGTGGCGACCGAGGAGGAATCATGAGCGCGTTGACGAGGGAGACACTCTGGGCGGGGCTGCGCGATGCCGCCCTCGTCGAAGGCGAGGCGCCTGCTCCGGCCGCAGACCGCGCACCGTGGTACGTGCGCGTCATGCTCGGCTTCGCAGGCTGGATCGGCGCCTTTTTTCTGTTGGGCTTCGTGGGCGTTGGTTTTGGGTTCGTCATGAAAAGCGCGACCGCATCGGTGCTGGTCGGCGCGGCCGCTTGCGCCGCAGCGACCGCGATCTTCCGGATGCATCATCATGGCGACTTCGCCTCGCAATTCGGGCTTGCCGTGAGCCTCGCCGGCCAGGCGCTGATCGCCTTCGGCCTGTTCCGGTGGTTCGGGCGCTCGACCGGTGCCGCCGCGCTCGCGGTGGCGGTGCAGCAGGCGCTGCTCTTCGTGCTGGTGCCGAATTTCGTGCACCGGGTCTGGACCGCGTGGTCCGGCACCTACGCCGCCGCGTTTGCCCTCTTCGACCTGGGCCTGTACGCATTCGCACCTGCCGCCGTCACCGCGGCCTTCCTCACCGTGTGGCTGCACGAGTTCGACCATCCGCGTCATGGCGAGCTGCTGCGCGCGGGCGGCTATGGCCTCGCGCTCGCGGCGGTGCAGACCGCGGTGATGCACGGCGGGCTTTATTACGCATTGGTCCTGGGTCGAGGAACGGGCGCGGCGCTCGGCGGCGAGGCCGGAGCCTGGATCGCCGCTGCAGCCGCCGGGGCAGTCCTCCTGTGGGCGGTGGTGACGCTGCTGCGCCGCGAGAGCGTGCCGCTTGCCTCGGGCCCAGGCAAGGTCGCGCTCGCCGGAGCCACGATCCTGGCGCTGGCGACGCTCAAGGCCCCCGGGGTAGGGCCAGCGGTTGCCATCCTTGTAGTCGGCTATGCCAACGGCAACCGCGTGCTCGCTGGACTGGGGATCGCTGCGGTGCTGGGCTATCTGTCGCATTACTACTATTCGTTGCAGGTGACGCTGCTCGAGAAATCGGCGCTCCTTGCTTGCGTCGGTCTTGCGCTGTTGGTGGCGCGTTTCGCGCTGCACCGTTGGTGGCCCCGGACTCAGGAGGTGGACCGTGCGTGAAGCGATCGCGATCGTCGTGGGGCTCGCCGTGCTGGGCGCGGTCAACTGGGGGATCCACGGGCGGGAGCAACTGCTCGCGGAAGGCCGAGTGGTGCTGCTCGAGCTCGCCCCCGTGGATCCACGCTCGCTGATGCAGGGTGATTACATGGCGCTGCGTTTCAAGATCGCCGACGATGCGTTCGGACGCGGGCGCTCGAAGGAGTCCGAGGACGGGCGCGTCGTCGTGAAGCTCGATCCGCGCAACGTCGCGACCTATGTGCGTCGTGACGACGGCAATGCGCTGGCGGAAGGCGAGGCGGTGCTGCGATACCGGGTGCGCGACGGCGAGGTGAAGTTTGCGACGAACGCTTATTTTTTTCAGGAAGGCCACGCCCGCTACTACGAACGGGCACGCTACGGCGAGTTTCGCGTCGCGCCGGATGGAGAAACGATCCTGACGGCAATGCGCGGCGAGAAACTGGAGATACTGGGCCCGCCCCGCTAGCCGGCCCGGGTCGCTATCCCTTCTTCTTGTCCCACACGTAGCGGACGAAGCGCTGCCAGCGGTTTTGCGGCTGCGCGAGCTTGTTGTGCTGCTTGCCCGCGGCCTGGTCGCGCGCGTGGCCCTTCTTCACGAGTTCGTGCAGCTCGCGCATCGTCATGCCCCCGGGGCCTTTTATCTTGTCCGGA
>DATICE010000157.1:0-3053 GCA_035456985.1 Burkholderiales bacterium
AACATCTTTGCTTCAGCTTCGCTCGGGGTCGGGGTGGCAGCCATGGTTTCGCTCGGCAGAAAAAAGGCGGACAACAGCAAGGTGTGGATCAGGTACCGATGGCGCGGAATCATCCGGGCACCGCGCTCAGTTGGCTTTCCAGCTCTGCGATGCGCGCACGCAGCGGCTCGACGATCGCCTCGATCTGCTCGGCCGTGAAGCGCGGCGTGATGTGCTGCGGGCAGTTCCAGTCGAACGCCTCGACCGCGATCAGCACCACGCGCTCGACCCGCGCGCGATAGTCCGGCAGCTGGAGTTGCCGGGCAAGCTCCGGCGCCTGCGCGGCGTCGATGATGCGTGCCCGGCCGAGCAGCTTCAGCCTCGCGGGACGGGCGTAGTCCATGAAGAGCAGCGCCACGCGGCCGTCGTGCTCCATGTTCCCGGTGCTGATGTACTGGCGGTTGCCGCGGAAATCCGGGTAGGCGAGCGTCTTCCCGTCGAGCGCGCGCACGAAGCCGGCGGGACCGCCCCGGAACTGGACGTACGGCCATCCCGATTCGCTGACCGACGCGAGGTAGAAGCCGTCGCGCGCCTGGATGAACTCGCGCTCGGCCTCGGTCAGCGTGTCGTTGGCCTGCCCGTGTGTCCGCAGCCGCTCGCCTTGCTCGCGGCTGCCGAACCGCTCCTGCGCGGCGCGCACCGCGTCGGTGAACAGGATCTCGGAGTGTCGATGCGTCACGGTGGATCTTCTTCAGGCCGCGGCTTCGAGCAACGGCACCCTGGGGAAGTCGATGTCCAGCCGCGTTGACTTGCCGATGAGGTTCGTGAGGAAGTTCAGCGCCACGATAACGATGATCTCGACGATCTGGGCATCGCTGTAGCCGGCGCGCCGGACCGACTCGAACTCCGCCGCCGTCACCTCGCCGCGGTGCTCGTTCAGCGCGCGCGCAAACGCCACTGCCGCGGCCGCCTTCGCGTCCCTGGAGCCGCCGCGGCGGTTGAGCACCATTTCGTCGTTCGCCAGGCCGGCGTGGCGCCCGATCGCCGTATGGGCCGACACGCAGTACTGGCATTCGTTGCCCTCGGCAATGGCGAGAGCAATGCGCTCGCGGGTCGCGAGATCAATGGAAGCTTTGGCGATGCCGCCGTAGAGGCCGAGAAATCCGGCGAGCGCCGCCGGCGAGTGCGCGAGCACCCGCGTGAAGTTGGGCGTGACGCCAAGACCGGAGTGAACGGCATCGAGCAGCTGCCTGGATTCACCGACGGCGGTGCGGGGATCAACGGGTTGAATGCGTGACATGACGGGTTCCTTTCAATCGCTGGTATCTGCCGGGAGTGGCATGACGCGGATTCTGGCCGCCCGTTGCGGGTGAATAAATGGCGGCCAATGCACTTTATTGATGCAAAATATGAAATAATCCGGGCATGGACAAGCTGCGCGCCATGGAGGCGTTCGTGAACATCGTCGAGAAGGGCAGCCTGACGGCGGCGGCCGAGGCGCTCGGGACGTCGCCGCCCTCGGCCGTGAGGGCGCTCGCGGCGCTGGAGCGCGTGCTGGGCGCGCGCCTGCTCAATCGCACGACCCGCCGCATTGCGCTGACGGACGAGGGCCGCGCCTACTACGATCGCGCCCGGCGTATCCTCGCCGACGTCGCGGACGCGGAGGCCGCGGCATCCGCGAAGCAGGCGGTGCCGCAGGGCCGGCTCGCGATCGGGGCGCCGGTCATGTTCGGGCGCCTGCACGCCGCGCCGCTGGTGGCGGAATTCGTGGACCGCCATCCCGGGATCAAGGTGGAGCTGCTCCTCATGGACCGGGTCGTGAACCTGGTCGAAGAGGGGCTCGACGCGACGCTGCGCATCGGGGCCCTGGCGGACTCGACCCTGGTGGCGCTGGAAGTCGGCCGGACGCGCCGCGTGGTCTGCGCGAGCCCCGCCTGCCTGAAGCGTCACGGCGTGCCGCGCGTTCCCGCGGACCTGGCGCGCCGCCCGTGCATCCGCTTCACCGGGCTCGTTTCGGGCGAATGGGAATTCAAGGTGGGCGGCAAGCCCGTGCGGGTGCGGGTGGACGGGCCGATCGCGACGAACCAGGTGGACGCCGCCATAGACGCCTGCGTGCAGGGCCTGGGCTACGGCATGTTCCTGTGCTACCAGGTGGGCGCGCACCAGCGCGCCGGGCGGCTGCGCTACGTCCTGGAGGCGTACGAGCCGGAACCGAACCCCGTCTCGCTCGTCTATCCTCAAGCCCGGCTGGTGTCCGCGCGGTTGCGCGCGTTCATCGACTGGATCGTGCCGCGGCTGCGCGCGCGGCTAGGCGGCGACTAGAAGAAATGGGGTCGGAGTGACTTTCTCAAGCGTGGTCCGCGTTCTCGTTGCGATGTCCGTCGCACTGACGGTGGGCTGCGCGTCTGCGCCGCCGAAGCGCCAGGACAACCTGTGCGCCATCTTCGATCAGTACCCCGACTGGTACGACGCGGCGAAGGATTCCCAGGCGAAGTGGGGCACGCCGCCCCACATTCTCATGGCCTTCGTCAAGCAGGAATCTGCGTTCCGCCATGACGCGAGGCCGCCGATAGACTGGTTCCTGTTCATTCCGCTCGGGCGCAGGTCGTCGTCGGCGGGCTATGCCCAGGCCAAGGATGAGGCCTGGGAGCAGTACGAGGACGAGGTCGGCGGCTTCTTCAATAGCCGCTCGGACATGGAGAACGCCCTGGATTTCATCGGCTGGTACAACAACAAGAGCAACAAGCAGCTCGGCATCTCCAAATGGGACCCGAAACGCCTGTACCTGGCCTATCACGAGGGCCGCGGCGGCTATGCGCGCGGCAGCTACAAGAGCAAGCCGGGGGTCGTGCGTCTCGCGGATGCCGTCGACCGGCAGGCGAGGGAGTATGGCGCCCAGCTTCGCCAGTGCGAACACCGATTCAGGTGCCGCCACTGGTATCAGATTTGGCCGTTCTGCAGTTGATGCCGACCGCGGCGGCGAAAATCCCTCATCTGGGAGTAGAGGAATTGGGCGTCGGAATAACTTTCTTAGCCGTACGGAAATCTTACTCTGACCCCACTTACTCCCATCT
>DATICE010000158.1:0-3282 GCA_035456985.1 Burkholderiales bacterium
TCGTCTTCGCTGACCGCCCCCGACCACGGCGACATCACATCGGTTGCACCGAAATTCTCTCCGCGGCTTTTCGGGTCGCGCAGTACCGCGCTGGGGCAGGCGTATTGCGTGGGGTAGACCACCAGCTCGTTCATCCGGAGGGGGAATTTCTTCTCGAGCGCCTTGCGCACGGCCAACGGCATTCTCGGGTCGACCGCCACGAAGTCCTTCTCGCTCGCGTCGATGCGCGGCTGGTGGAACGCGTCCTCAAGGTACATGCCGTGATCGATCAGGAACGAGGAGATCTGCAGCACCGCCGGGAAGATCTTGCGGCCGCCGGAAGCGCCGATGGCGAACCACGGCTTGGTCCCTCGCAGCGCGATGACCGGGCACATGTTGCTGAGCGGACGTTTTCCGGGGGCAAGGCCGTTGGGCGTCCCCGGCCGGGGGTCGAACCACATGATGCCGTTGTTCATGAGGATGCCGGTCGATGGCAGCACCACCTTCGAGCCGAACACGGAGAGCAGCGTCTGCGTGAGCGCCACCATGTTGCCATTGCGGTCGATCACGTTGAGATGGGTGGTGGAGGAGGGATCGCGCCGGTCGGCGGTCTCGCCCATGGTCGCGAGCCGCTCGGCATAGGCCTGCCGCACCACCTCGGCGTAGGCAATGAAAGCGTCGGCGTGCGGCCCGTTGCGGCGGAAGCGCAAGTTCCGCAGCTCGCCCAGGGCGCGATGCATGCTGGGGCCTGCCGTGAGACCGGGAGCAAGCGCAAAGCGCGCCCCATGGTAGTCGGTCAGCAGCGGCTCGACGATGCGCGCGTGGTAGGCGCGCAGGTCCCCGGCATCGAGAATCCCGCCTGCCGCCTTGACGTCCTTGACCAGCGCCTCGGCGAGCGCGCCCTCGTAGAAGTCTCGCCGCCCTGCGCGGGCGAGTTGCGCAAGCGTGTCGGCGAGCCCCTTCAACTTCAGCATTTCCAGCGGGGTTCCGGTTGCGGTGACGGGCGGGAAGCCTCCCGGAAGCCAGACGTCGCGCGTCGCCGGGTAGCGTGCCAGCTCCTTTGCCATGGAGGCAACTTTGAGCGTAAGAAACCAGTCCGCCGAGACTCCCGATTCCGCGAGGGCAATCGCAGGCCGCATGACGGAGGAAAGCTTCATCGTGCCGAAGCGCTCCAGCGCGAGCCCGAGCCCGTCCACCTGCCCGGGTACCGCGAACGAGAGCGGACCATGAACGTTGCGGTCGTCCCTCACCGCAGGCCAGTTGAAGAGATCGCGCGAGGTGAGGTCGCCGCCCGCCAGCGGGTAAGCGGTGGGATCGAGAGCGCGCGGGGAGATCGGCCCGAAATCGACGACCGCGACGCGCTCCTGCTTCGCGGAATAGACCAGCATGAAGCCGATCCCGCCCAGCCCGCTGTTCCAGGGCTCAACCGCAGCGAGCGCGAAGCCGGTCGCGACCGCCGCGTCCACCGCGTTGCCGCCTCCGGCGAGCACGCGCGCGCCGACTTCGCCGGCAACGCGGTTCTGCGTCGCGACGATGCCGCGGCGCGAGCGCGCGAGCGGCTTGCGCACGTGCCAGTTCTGTGCCTGATGCTCCGCCATATGGGGAAGGGACGGGGCGAGCGATATAATTCTGAGAATCATATCGGAATCCGGTCGCGACGTATCAGTTACGCCCATGAGCAAGCGCCATATCGTTTGCCTTACCTTCGACTTCGACGCAATCTCGGGCTTCGTCGCGCGCGGCCAGACATCGCCGTCATGGATCTCGCGCGGGGAATTCGGGCCGCGCGCAGGGGCGCCGCGGTTGCTTGCGCTGCTGAAGAAGTACGGAATCCGGAGCACCTGGTTCGTTCCCGGCCATACCATCGAGTCCTACCCGCGGGCGTGCGAAGCTGTGCTCGCGGCCGGGCACGAAATCGCACATCACGGCTGGACCCACCGGCCGCCGGCGAGTCTTCCCCGAGAAGACGAAGAACTCGAGCTCGTTCGCGGCAACGAGTCGATCAGGAAGCTGACTGGACGCGCAGCGCGCGGCTACCGCTCACCGTCATGGGACCTTTCACCGCACTCGATCGAGCTGCTCCTCAAGCACGGCTTTCTCTACGACAGCAGCCTGATGGGCGACGATTACAACCCCTACTACGCGCGGCAGGGGGACGTGATCGAGCTCGAGAAGCCGGCCGTGTTCGGTAAGGATACGACGCTGGTGGAAATGCCGATCCACTGGGCCGCCGACGATGCGCCGCATTTCGAGTACGTGCGCACCGAAACCACCTTCCGCCAGGGACTGATGAATGCCGGCGCGGTGGGCGAGAACTGGATCAACGATTTTCTCTACATGCGCGACACCGTGGACTGGGGCGTGCTGACCTACACCTGTCATCCCTACGTTATCGGGCGCGGTGCGCGCATGATGATGCTGGAGCGCGTGATCCGGGCCGCTGCAGACAACGGCGCGGCGTTCCTCACGATGGAGGACGCCGCGCGGGAATTTCAGGAGCGTGCGGGTCGACCCGCACGCGGTTGAGGTAAGGCGCGCCTTGCGGACGGCGCCTTAGAGAATGAAGCTGTCGTCGGTAATGTGGACCGAAAGCGCGCTCGAGTCGAAGGCACCGACCGCATTATTTTCCGCTACCGTGTAGTCGAATACGTCGGTAAATTGCCCATTGGCTGCCAGTGCGGCAACGCCGTTCGAGTTGATGAAGTAACTCCAGTTGCCGGATCCGTCCACTGCGAAGTTGATGAATCCAAAATCGCCCTCGAGAAACGTGCCAAGATTGGCGTCACTGCCATCGACTTGGGTGAGGATCAGATCATCGCCCTCCGGATCCGAATCATTGGCGAGCACGTTGCCAAAGGCGTCACGATTGAAATCGAAGCCCTTCCCATCGTAGAGCGCTTCGACGTTGTCGGGCAGGGGACGAGGCGCGTCGTTGGCCCCGGTGATGTTTACCGTGATGGCCTGCGAAGCCGTGCCGTCAAGCGATTTGACCGTCAACTGGTCCGTCACCTGCTGGTTCTGCGTCAGCGAGTCCGCCTTGCTCTGGTCGAGCGCATAGGTCCACGCGCCGGTCATTTCATCGAACGTGAAATTTCCGTAGGTGCCGGAGAGGTTCGCCTGCGCCACCGCCTGGAACACGGCCTCGCCGGTGTCTACATCGTCCACATCGAGGTCGCCCGATGCGCCCGGCGTGCCTGGCGTGCCGTTGTTTACCCCGCCCGCTTCCACCACCGCGCCGCTTGTATCGCCGGTAATAGTCGCGTCGTCGTTGCTTCCGGTGATGTCCACCGTAATGGTTTCGAA
>DATICE010000159.1:0-8730 GCA_035456985.1 Burkholderiales bacterium
GACTGGAAGGTCGTCGATCCGCGCACGGGCAGGAGCGTGAGCCGCTACGAGCGGCGGCGGCGGATCGACCTCGAGCGCCAGGTGCTGTACGTGGATCTCATCTACCGCGTCGAGGGTTCTGCGCGGGACATCATCGAGCCGCTCGCGATCAGCTATTTCTTCGAGGATCAGATGCGCTCGCTCCTGCGGCGGCACGGCTTCCAGATCGTCGAGGAGCTCGGCTATTTCGACGGACGGCCGATCGCATCGGGGCCGGAACTGATTTTCGTTTGCGGGCACAGCGAAAAGCGACAATGAACCGCGCGCTCGCGTTTTCGCTCGCCGCCCTGCCCTTCGTGGCAGCCTTCGGGCTTTATGCCACGGGCACGCTGGAGCGCATCGACGACGCGCTCGGCATGAGGTACGACCGCCTGAGGTTCGGCGTCGGCAAGCCGATGCCGGGGCGTGCGCAGCCGCTGGAACAGTACGCCGGCGGGTGGCAGCGGGACGCCGTCCCGAACTTCGGCGAACAATGGGTGGCGCGGATCATCGTTCGCACCGAAGGCAGGCGCGCCTGGCTCCGCATGTGGCATGAGTGCCGGCCGCGCTACTGCGAGCAGGGCGAATTCGAGGCCGAGGTGTACGGCAAGCCGCCCAATGCGGTCTACGCTCTTGAGGTCGTGCGCAGGAAGGGTAAAGAAGTGCTCTGGTCGGTCAGACTAAGCCCCAGCGACAATCCCAACTCACTGCTGATCCTCGACGAGCGGCGCGCCCGGAACCCGCAGAAGAACCCGCACGACAACCAGTCCAGCCTCACCGCGCTGAAGCGCGTCAAGTGACACATCAATACGGGAATCCGGGGGGACAGACCACCAAGGACCGCTGAGGGCCCGATTTCGGCCTATCTAGAGTATCCGTGAGCGGGTTACCCGGCGGAGCTTGCGGCTAAATCGCGCGTTCTCGCCCTCGACGCTGATGATGAGCGTCTCGCCCGGAAAGCTGACGTTGTCGAGTATCGCCTGCTGCACCGTGGCCGCAAGCTTCTTTCTGTGCGGCTTCCACCAGGGGCTCACCACGTGGCCCAAGACATACAGGGGGTGGTGAGAGAGGTGCTCGACGCGCTTGCGCACCAGGTAAGCTTTCCGCAGGCCGGGAATCCTTTGCAATTGCTGCCGCAGCCTGGCAACCGCCTCTTCCGGCAGCCCGTGCTCTTCTAGAGCGTCACGGACGTGCAGCTCGGCGCGCTCCTTGCGCGCGAGCTCGAGCAGCTCCGCGCGCTCCACCAGCTGCTTGTGCCACGCGTGCGCCTCCTGCTCCCGCTTCATTCTCCAGCAGTAGTCGCGCAGTGCCTCGCAGCCCGGCAGGATGTTCTCCTCGTCCTCCCTCATCGCCTGCTCGACCAGCGGGAAGCCGGCCTCCTCGTCGCGCGCGAGGAGCCGCAGGCCGAGCGAGAGGCTCACGGAAGGATCGCCGGGCGCGCGCTCGTGCAGACGGCGAAACTGCTCCAGCGCGGGGTCGGGCCCCGGGCCGACAGACTCGGTCAGCCGCGCCCGCTCGTACGCTTCGCGCAGCGCGAGTTCCCCATCCGGCGCGGCGGCCGCGAGCGCATCCAGCTCGGCGAGACGGGAGCGCGCCTTCTGCACGTCATGATGGCGCTGCTCCCATGACGGCTGTATGTGCTCGCGCCAGTCGCGGTCGAACTCCTCTGTCAGGCCGGCGAGCATTTCGCCGAGCAGCCGGTCCGCCGCCTGGCCGACTGCGGGCGGCGCGAATCGCGGCTTCTCACCGATCGCCTTCACCCGGTCCGAGAGGCCGGGATGCGTGTCGTCCACGGTCGTCGCCCGCGCAATCGCCTGGTCGAGCCATCCGCGAACCGATGTCTCCTCCCTGAGGTCCGACGCCAGCCGGCCGCCCAGCGCGGAGAACGGCGCAAACCGGGGCTGCGGCAGGTCGTCGGCCTGACTGTAGATGCGCGGCCAGTAGTTTTCCCCGAGGTAGCTCGCGATCACGTTCACGGCGGTGAGCGCCTGCCCGAGCGCGGCGGGTGAGACAAGGCGGGCGGCGGTCGCGTCGGCTTCGTACTCGTTCGCGCGGGCGAGCGGAAAGGAATACGCGCTGAAGTACGGCGCATACCAGTTGAAGAACGGCCGGAACAGGAACGTGCCCCAGCTTTGCCGCTCCTCCAGCGCCGACACCAGCCGCGCCCACGTCATGCGCAGCCGGTAGATCCAGTTCGACACCCGGGCATGGCCCCGGGCGAGGTGCCCGAATTCGTGCGCGAGGACGGCCTCGAACTGCTCGCGCGTGAGCGCTTTCATCAGGGGCAGCCCGATCAGGAGATAGTTGCGGTGCCAGCCGAACATGCCGAGCAGGGGCAGCTGCACCACTGCGGCGTTGAAATCGCCCGTCAGAAGGACGCGGTGGAAGCGCGGCGCCTTGAGCTTGCGCCGCAGCCGCTCGATCATCTCGAAGAGCGCCGGCACTTCCCGGGGATCGAGCGCCCTGCCCTCGGGCGGGGGCAGCCGCACCCACATCGCCTTCAGGACGAGCCCCACCACGACCAGGATCGGTATGGCGATCTTGATCGCCGCCGCCTTCAGATAGATCGCGGAAGCCAACGTGGCCAGCGACAGCACGATGAGCAGGGCGAGCACGATCCCGACGTAGCCGTAGCCGAGGATCGCGAGCAGCGTGACCCGGACCCGGTACCAGCGGGGGCCGTCTCGCGACTGTTCCTCGAGCCGCGATACGAGGGCGCTGAATTCTTCGTTCGTCATGGACACGGCCGCCGATGATACGGCGGACCGCAGGGGGGAGGCGAGGAAGTTCGCCTCGGTCAACGTCTTCGGGCCATCTCGCGTTCAGGGGAATTTGGCACACGGGCCTTACGTAGCAGAGACACAAAGGGGCATGAGCCCACCTGACGGACCTCGAACCTCGATGAGCGGCGCGCCAGGAATCCGCAGAAGAACCCGCACGACGACCAGTCGAACCTCACCGTGCTGAAGCGCGTCAAATGACAACTAAAGACGGTGCCTCACGGATCGTGGGTCGCGGGTATTGCTTGAACGTCAGGTAGAAACCGGGCTCCGTCCCCATTTTTTTCCGCTCATTCACGGAGTAAATGGGATCGGAGTAATTTTTCCGGGTACCGAAAATCTTACTCCGACCCCAATTGCCCCTGGCTGAAAATCTGCCGACCCGGGTCGGACCAGCACAACGGATTGAACCCGAACCCGGAAACGCGTGAATCGTGATTTGTAAGTCGTGAGTCGTGATTCGACCCGGTTTTCGTCACCCGCCTCCCGCCTGAGCGATCAGGCCTGCTCTCGCAACGCCTTTGCAGCGGCGACCATGTTGACGAGCGCTGCCTGAGTCTCCGGCCACTTGCGGGTTTTCAGGCCGCAGTCGGGGTTGACCCAGAGGTTGCGCGCCGGCAGTACCGCCAGCGCCTTGCGCAGCAACGCGGTCATCTCCTGGGCGGTTGCCACCCGGGGCGAGTGGATGTCGTACACCCCCGGGCCAATCTCGTTCGGGTAACGGAAGCCCGCGAACGCGTCAAGCAACTCCATTTGCGACCGGGATGTTTCGATGGTGATGACGTCGGCGTCCATCCCGGCGACGGACTCGATGATGTCGTTGAACTCCGAGTAGCACATATGGGTATGGATCTGGGTCTCGTCGGCCACCCCGGAGGAGGCCAGCCGGAAGGCCTCTACCGCCCAGCGGAGATAGCCTTCCCAATCCGCTTTGCGCAGAGGCAGCCCCTCGCGGATGGCGGGTTCGTCGATCTGGATGATGCGGATCCCAGCTTTCTCGAGATCGCGCACTTCATCCCGGATCGCCAGGGCGATTTGCATCGCGGTGGTTGACCGGGGCTGATCGTCCCGGACGAACGACCATTGCAGGATGGTGACCGGCCCCGTGAGCATGCCTTTGACCGGTTTTGCGGTCAGCGACTGGGCGTATTGCGACCACTTCAGCGTCATCGGCGCCTCGCGTTCCACGTCGCCGTAGATGATGGGCGGTTTGACGCAGCGGGAGCCGTAGCTCTGCACCCAGCCGTTGCCGGTGAACGCGAAGCCCTTCATGCGTTCTCCGAAGTATTCCACCATGTCGTTGCGCTCGAACTCGCCGTGCACCAGCACATCCAGGCCGATCTCTTCCTGCCAGCGGATGGCCCGCTCGGTCTCCGCCCGGATCGCCGCCTCGTACTGTTCCTGCGTGAGCTCGCCTTTCTTGAGACGGAGCCGGAGCTTTCTCACTTCATCGGTTTGCGGGAACGATCCGATGGTTGTCGTGGGAAACAAAGGCAGATTGAAGGCTGCGCGCTGCTCTCGCTGTCGCACGCCAAACGGGCTCCGGCGCTTGAGTTCTTCGGGGCGGACCGCGGCAAGGCGCTGTTTCACCGCCGGCCTGTGGACCAGAACCGACTGGCGGCGGTTCTCGACGTCGAGCATGTTTTCCTTGAATCGGGCGACATACCGTCCATGGGTCTCGGGCTGTGCCAACCCCCTGAGCGTGACGACTTCGTCTAGTTTTTGCCGGGCAAAAGCGAGCCAGCGCTTGATTCCGCCGGGCAACGCCGCCTCGTCGTTTTCGAGCGCAAGATCACACGGCACGTGCAGCAGCGAGCAGGAAGGCGCCAGCGCCAGGCGCCCGCTGCCCAGCTTCTCCACGGCCTTGCCGATCAGCGCCAGGGAACGCTCGAAATCGTTTTTCCAGACGTTGCGACCGTCCACGATACCGAGCGAGAGGCCGAGCCCGCGCGGGATCAAGGGCAGCACCCGGTCCAGTTGCGCCGGCGCCCGGATGAGATCCAGGTGCAGAAGGTGCACCGGCAGACTCGCGGCCACCTCGGCGTTGCCATCGATCCCGGCGAAGTAGGTGGCAAGGACGATCCTGAGCCCGGGGCAGGCGCGCGAGATTGCGGCATAGGCCGCCTCATAGGCACGCTTCGCTCCTTTCGGCAGGTCCAGCGCCAGGAACGGTTCATCGAGCTGGACGTACTGGGCGCCGAGGTTTTCCAGCTCTCTCAGGATCTGCAGGTAAACCGGCAGCAGCCGGTCCAGGTGGTCGAGCCGGTCAAAGCCCCGCTCCTTCTCCTTGCCCAGGAGCAGATAACTCACCGGCCCGATCAACACCGGCTTGGCGTTGATGCCAAGCGCTTTCGCCTCCTGAAATTCATCCATGACCTTCCGCGAGGTCAGGCGGAAGGCTTGATTCTTCGTAAACTCCGGGACCAGGTAGTGGTAGTTGGTGTCGAACCACTTGGTCATTTCCATGGCAATGAGGTCGAGACCGCCCTTCTGATAACCCCGCGCCATGGCGAAGTACAGATCGAGCCCGGAACCGCCGGGCTGGTCGAGCAAAGGTCCGTATCGCGCAGGCACTGCGCCGACCATGAGCGACAGATCGAGCACGTGGTCGTAGAGCGAAAAATCGTTGCAGGGAATCAGATCGATGCCGGCTTCCTGCTGCAGCCGCCAGTGGTTGCGGCGGAGGACGCGACCGGCGTCCAGGAGTTCAGCCGCGCTGATCCCGGAAGACCAGTAACTTTCGCAGGCTTTCTTGAGTTCCCGGTGGCTACCGATCCGCGGATAGCCGAGGTTGTGTGTGAGCAGGTTCACCTTTCCCTCCATTCCCGATAATGAACGGCACGCGCTTTCGAGAACTTCCCGATGCGTCCCGGAATGAGGAAAGGCGAACCTGCCACGCTCGTGCTGGCACGGACGATGGCAAGTTCATCACGCCTGACCACGCTTCAGACCGCGGAAGCATCGCCATTGCGGATAAGGTAGGTCTCCTGGCTCGTAACACTTTTTTTGCCGCCCTTCCCATTCCGTCGCCGGAACAGTGGGCAATGCTCGGCAAAACGTACGCGTTACTTACAGTTGCGCGACAGCTCGTGATTTACACACGATTCCCTGTTACTTCGCGTTACGCGAAACCTTATCCGGTGGATGAAGCAATTCAGGGCAAACAGAGTGTAGCGGATTTTGAGGGCCTGCTCATGGCGTGTTGCGCTTGGGCGGTCCATGGCGGAATTTCCGCCCCTGCCTCTTATTGTCATGTGGCCGGCCGCCGGGTCTGGAATGGCCGCCAGGCGCAGGAGCATTCCCCCGAGCGTTCTGCTGCGGGGCTCCCTCCCGATTTGCGGTGGCAAGCACGATCTCGAGCTCATTGAGCTCATCCCACTCGGCATCGGTCCGCTGCCGCTCCGGAATCGCCAGTAGCGCCTGCAGGCGAGCGCGAGGGGATGGCGGTTGCGGATCATTCATGGCGGCATTATCTCATTGAAAACGGCTCAAATGAATGATGGGGGCAAGGGCAAGGACTAAACCCGGAAACACCTCCATTCCCGGTCAGAAATCCCGGGTCACTGCAATATTCCGATCGGAGGCCAGTGCGCCCGGCAGTAAGTCATATTGACCGCCCGTCAATTGGCCTACACTGAACCCGGTAGTCCCTCTTGCCGTTCACCCAGGAGTTCTCATAAATGAGCCCGACCGAAGAGAAGCAGATGCTCGATAGCCTTGCCTCGATTTCACAGGACATCAAGACGCTGGCGACCCTCGTCAAGGATTTGACCATGCAGCAGGATGCCGCAGATCAAAAAGCCTATTCGCAGCTGGTGAACATCGCGCACAAACGGTAATAGATGGGGACTGAGCCCGGTTTCTGCATTTCTATCGGCCGCCGCCGGCGGCCATGATCCAAGGTTCGAACCGCTTTCCAAAGGCCACCGTGACCTCGAACGCCGGCTGGGCGTCCGCGACGGCTGCGGGCGCCCTGGTGCGGGGGGCGGATTCGATGGCCTTGCGGAACTCGAGCGGCACGTTGAGCTGGGCGTTCTGGATGTCCGCGATGTAGCCCCTCCACCGCGCTTCCTGGCCGCGGCCGTACTGGTAGGAGAGGCGGACCTTGCCTCGCACGATCGTGTAACGGGCGCGGTCGGGGTACTTGGCGCGCAGCGCTTGCGCGTCCAACCCCGCATCCACCGCGAACAGCCGGCTGTTCGCGGTTTCCTCGTTCTTGAGAAACTGCACCGCCTGCTGCGCCGGGCTTCCCGGCCCGGTCTTGCCGGTCTCCGCGCCCTTCGCCGCTTCCTTTGCCGCCCTCGCGCGCGCGCGCTCGAGCGCCTTCTGGTAGGCCGGGCCGGCGAGCTCCAGCACCACCAGCGCCTCCCTGGGCAATTGCCGCTCGTAACGCCACGCCGCCCGGCGTTCGGCGGGAGGCGGCGAGAGGTCGAACCCCAGCGCCGCGAGCTTCGCCTCGTCCAGCCATTCCGGCGCGCCCTGGAAGTTCCAATAGAATGCCGCGTCGGAGTCCGCGCTCAATACACGCCAGCTCACGCTCAACTGCAGCCCGCCGCCCTCGCGGTCGAGCCGGTAACCGTGCGACCTCAGGAACTCGCGCTGGGTGAGCTTGAGCACGCTCTCCGGCTCGCCGCTGCGGTTCCAGGCAACCCCGCCCAGCGCGATTGCGTTGGTGAGCGCAATGAGCGCAATGCCTGCTGCAACCGTGTGCCCGCGGGACCAATTGAGCGTCATCGCGGCGTCCCTCCAAAGAGGCCCTTCGCCCGCAGCCGCCGCATGATAAAAAGCAGCAGCACGGCGGTGAGCCCCAGCACCAGGAAGAAGAGGTACTTGGGCATGACATCCCACCACCAGTCGAAGAACTTGGTGTAGAGGAAGATCACGAAGAAAACCGAGCCGGTATTCACCACCTCGCCCCAGTGCCGGCGCGCGCCGAGCCAGATCGCGCCTGCGCTCAGCACGAAGCCCATAACCTGGTAGAAGCCCTCGATCGCGTCCTCGTCAAAGTCGAGGTAGCTCACGCGGCCCCAGTTCGCGAGCACCAGTATCGGCAGGAAGAGCGTCAGCAATGCGAACACGCGATAGATCGGTCCGAAGCCGGTGAAGCGGCCGTGGGGGATCAGCTGCGGGACCACGAACATGATGACCGCCGCCGGGAAGAAATTCTCCGGGCGCTCGCCGAAGTGCAGCCAGTACATGCCGCTCCACGTCCCGGTGCGCGCCGAGACCCAGGCGATGATGCAGAGAATGCCGGCCGCGAGGAGCAGCCGCAGGTCGCATGTGTAGGCGAGGAGCAGCGCGAACGCGGCCCACGGGAGGAGCGCCTTGTCCGAGGGCGTGATATTGAAGATCTGTCCGAGGAGGGCAATGTTGATGACGAAGCAGGCGAAGGCGACCATCGCCGCGAGCTTGGTGAAGTAGCCGGAGGATTCGCGGCCCTGGATCCACAGCGTCGCCCCGAACGTGCCGAGCGCCGCGCCGATGAGGACTACCACCTGCGCCGCGGTGGAGAAGCGGTCCCAGAACTGGCGGAACAGGAAAAACACGCTCGCCGCAAGCGCGAGCGCACCGAGGAAGGAAGCGATGCGCATGCCGAGCGAGAGCTGCTTCGCGCGCGCGTCGCGGTCGATGTCGAATTCCTGCGCGAACTGCGCGAGGAGCCCGCGGTGGTGCGCGGCGATCGCCTCGCGCTGCTGGGGTGTCAGCGCGACCACCCCCTCCCGCTCCAGGCGCGTGAGCTCCTCCCCGAACACCCGGATATCGTCGGCGCGTTGCTGTGCTGCGGTGCGGGAGGGTTCCGGCATCAGCGGATCAGCGCCCCCGTGAGCGGGTCCGTTCTGAAAAACGGCTAGGCGGGTACCTTCTTAGGAGCTGCCGCGCCGGCCATCTTCGATTCCTTCCTTCGCAGCTTCTTCGCCCGCTTTGCCAGCCG
>DATICE010000160.1:0-6605 GCA_035456985.1 Burkholderiales bacterium
GCCGAAATTGCCGTAGATGCCGACGATGGAGGAAGCGTTGAGGATGACCCCGGAACTCTGCTTGAGCATGACATCCACCACCGCCTTGGTGCAGTTGTAGACGCCCTTCAGATTGATTTCGATCACGCTGTCGAACTGCTCTTCGGTCATGTTCTTCAGCGTGCTGTCGTGGACGATGCCGGCGTTGTTTACCAGGCAGTCGATGCGCCCGTATCGGCCTACAACCGCCCCCACCATTTTCGCGAGGCTCTCCGGGTCCCTCACGTCGATCTGGAAGCCCATGGCCTCGCCACCTGCATCCGCGACATCCTGGGCCGCTTGCTGCGCCTGGTCGGCATTGATGTCGCAGGCGATGACGGTCGCCCCTTCCCTGCCGAACTTGAGCGCCGTGGCGTAACCGATGCCCCTGCCTGCGCCGGTGATGATGGACACCTTGCCTGCCAGTCTGGCCGGCAAGTGACCGTTACCGTTGTGCCCTTTCCCGTTGCCGCTCGCCTCGCCGTTGCCGTTACCGCTGCCGTTGCGCCGTTTCTCAGCCATGAGCAAAGGACCTCCTGGCAAAAAGTTGCGCCACTATACCACTTTTTCGCAACGCACAATAATGGCATTGTTCCAATCCGAGGTATACCCTTAACCGGCTTAAAGACAACGGGTTACAGGAATGACGCCTGATCTGGCAACGCAAGATCGGGCGCCGGTGGCGGAAGCCGGCTATTCCCGGATCTCGACCTCGGTGCCGACCGGCACGAGATCGAACAGTTCGACGATGTCGCGATTGTGCATCCGCACGCAGCCGCGTGAACCCGGCTTGCCCATGTCGGCGGTGTCCGGGCTGCCATGGATATAGATCGCGCGGCGCATGGTGTCCACGTGGCCCATGCGGTTGTATCCCCGCTCGCAGCCCGAAAGCCAGAGGATGCGTGTGAGTATCCAGTCCCGTCCCGGGCTATTGCGCGCGAGCTCCGGCGAATAGACCTCCCCGGTCGGGCGCCGCTCGACGAACACCGTATTGAAGGGCTGTCCCGCCCCGATCTTGGCCCGGATGATGTGGCGGCCGCGCGGCGTGCAGAAGCTGCCATTCCGCTCGCCTACCCCGTTCCTGGCGGAGGAGATCGAGTAGCGCTTGAGAATCTCTCCGTTATCACCCAAAAGATCAAGGCGTTGAAGGCCTATATTAATGTTAATTCTAGGCATGGCGCTCGGCCTTCCTGCGCGCTCCGAAGAATTCCTGCAGCAGCCTGACGGCTTCCTCCGCCATCACGCCGCCGGTTACTGTCGCATGGTGGTTGAGGCGATCTTCCGCGAACAGGTCCACCACGCTGCCGCACGCACCGGACTTGGGATCGGCCGCTCCGTAGACCACCCGGCTCACGCGTGCGTGCATGATCGCGCCCGCACACATCACGCACGGCTCCAGCGTGACATAGAGCTCGCATTCGCCCAGCCGGTAATTGCCGACTTGCTCCGCCGCGTCGCGCAATGCCATCACTTCCGCGTGCGCGGTCGGGTCCCTGCCCGTTACCGGCCGGTTGTAGCCGCGCCCGACGACCGCCCCGTCCCTCACCAGCACGGCGCCCACCGGCACTTCGCCCGCTTCCGCCGCGCGCTGCGCCAGGGCAAGCGCCTCGCGCATGAAATAAAGGTCATCCTTCATCCTTCCGCCTTCATCCTTGCCATTCATTCCCATTCGATGGTGGCGGGCGGCTTGCTCGAGATGTCGTAGACCACGCGATTAATGCCCCGCACCTCGTTGATGATGCGGTTCGCTACTTTTGACAGCAGCCCGTGCGGCAGTTCCGACCATTGCGCGGTCATGAAATCCGTTGTCTGCACTGCACGCAGCGCGACCACGTACTCGTAGGTGCGGCCGTCCCCCATGACGCCCACCGATTTCACCGGTATGAACACGGCGAAGGCCTGGGCGGTCTTGTCGTACCACCCGGACGCCCGCAATTCATCGATGAAGATCGCGTCCGCCCGCCGCAGCAGGTCCGCGTACTCGCCCTTCACCTCGCCCAGTATGCGCACCCCCAGGCCCGGTCCGGGGAACGGATGACGGAATACGATTTCGCGCGGCAGCCCGAGGGCCAGCCCCACCTCGCGCACCTCATCCTTGAACAATTCCCGCAACGGCTCGAGCAGTTTGAGGTGCAGCGTGTCCGGCAGCCCGCCGACGTTATGGTGCGACTTGATGCTGTGGGCCTTGCGGGTTTTCGACCCCGCCGACTCGATGACGTCGGGATAGATGGTGCCCTGGGCCAGCCACTTCACTTTCGGTAGCCTCGCCGCCTCGCGCTGGAACACCTCGATGAATTCACGTCCGATGATCCTGCGCTTGTCCTCCGGGTCGGTCACGCCCTTGAGGTGCCGCATGAACTGCTCGCGCGCGTCCACGTGGATCACCCTGGCGCCGAGCTTTCCGGAAAAGGTGTTCATCACCTGATCGGCTTCGTTGAGCCGCAACAGGCCGTGATCCACGAACACGCAGGTGAGCTGATCGCCGATCGCCTTGTGGATGAGCGCCGCAGCCACCGACGAATCGACGCCGCCCGAGAGCCCCAGCACCACTTCCTCGGGGCCCACCTCCGAGCGAATGCGGCCGACCGCCTCCTCGATGAAGTTCGGCATGCTCCAGTCGCCGGACAGTCCGCAGATCTGCAGCACGAAGCGTTCGAGTATCGCCTTGCCCTGCAGGGTATGCGTAACCTCGGGGTGGAACTGCACACCGTAGAATTTGCGCGACTCGTCGGCCATGCCGGCGATGGGGCAATCGGTGCTTGAAGCAATCGTCTTGAAACCCCGCGGTAGCTCGTTGACCTTGTCGCCGTGACTCATCCAGACGTCGAGCAGGCCGTGCTTCTCGGCGGAGATACGGTCCTGTATGTCCTTGAGCAGGGCGGAGTGGCCGCGCGCACGGACTTCGGCATAGCCGAACTCCCGCACCTTGCCCATTTCGACCTTGCCGCCGAGCTGCGCCGCCATGGTCTGCATGCCATAGCAGATGCCGAGGACCGGCACGCCCGCGTCGAAGACCGCCTGCGGCGCACGCGGGGTGCCGCCCTCCCACACGGAGGCGGGCCCGCCGGAGAGGATGATGCCGCGCGGCTTGAAGGCGCGAACGAACGCGTCGTCTACATCGTAAGGATGGATCTCGCAGTAGACATGGGATTCGCGCACGCGGCGCGCGATCAACTGCGTGTACTGCGCGCCGAAGTCGAGGATGAGAATCTTCTCGTGCTGCACTGAGCCGTCAATTGACCCTGTAGTTGGGCGCTTCCTTCACGATCTGTACGTCGTGAACATGCGATTCGCGGATGCCGGCAGTCGTAATCTCGACGAACTCGGCCCGCAGATGCACCGCTTCGATATCGGCACAGCCGAGGTAGCCCATGCTCGATTGCAGCCCACCCATGAGCTGTTGAACGAGTGGCGCGAGTTGGCCCTTGTACGGAACCCGGCCCTCCACGCCTTCGGGCACGAGCTTGTCGGTATCGGGCTCGTCCTCGTCCTGGAAGTAGCGGTCGGCGGAACCCTGCTGCATGGCGCTGAGCGAGCCCATGCCACGGTAGGACTTGTAGGATCGCCCCTGGAACAATTCGATCTCGCCCGGCGATTCTTCGGTTCCGGCGAAAAGGCTGCCGATCATCACGGCGTGGGCGCCGGCCGCGATCGCCTTCGCGATGTCGCCCGAATAGCGGATGCCGCCATCGGCGATCAGCGGCACGTCGGTCTTGGCGAGACCTTTGACGACGTTGGTGATGGCGCTGATCTGCGGGACACCAATGCCAGCGACGATGCGCGTGGTGCAGATCGAGCCGGGACCGATCCCGACCTTGACCCCGTCCGCTCCGTGGTCGACCAGCGCCTTCGCCGCCGCCGCGGTGGCGATGTTGCCCCCGATGACCTGCGTCTTCGGAAACTTGCGCTTCACCCACCTGACGCGGTCGAGCACGTTCTTCGAATGGCCATGGGCGGTGTCCACCACGATGACGTCCGCGCCCGCCTCGATCAGCAGTTCCGCGCGCTCTTCCGTGCCCTCGCCTACCCCGATGGCCGCACCGACCCGCAGCCGGCCCAGCGAATCCTTGCAGGCGTTGGGGTGCTCGGTGGATTTCAGGATGTCCTTGACCGTAATCAGGCCGCGCAATTCGAATTTCTTGTTCACGACCAGCACACGCTCGAGGCGGTGCTTGTGCATCAGCGCCAGCGCTTCCTCGCGCTTCGCACCCTCCGTTACCGTTATCAGCTTCTGGCGCGGAGTCATGATGTTTTGGACCGGCTGGTCGAGCTTGGTCTCGAAACGTAGATCACGGTTGGTGACAATGCCCGCGACGCGCCCGGACCCGTTGATGACGGGCAGCCCGGAGATCTTGTGCTGTTGCGTGAGCTTGAGAACGTCGCGCACCTTCATGCTCGGCGCGATCGTGATCGGGTCCTTGACGATCCCGCTCTCGAAACGCTTGACCTTGGTCACCTCGCTCGCCTGCTCCTTGGGCGGCGTGTTCTTGTGGATGATGCCGATGCCGCCTTCCTGGGCAATGGCGATCGCGAGCCGCGCCTCGGTCACGGTGTCCATCGCGGCCGAGACGAGCGGAATGTTGAGGGTGATGCCGCGGGTGAGCTTGGTCTTGAGGCTGACTTCGCGCGGGAGGACGGTCGAGTGGGCGGGGATCAGGAGAACATCATCGAAGGTGAGGCCTTTCTGCACCACACGCATGTTTTCCACCCTTCGCAAAAAACGTATTATACGCATGCACCCGTCAACGGTAAACGGATTCGTGCGTTAATGCATTGACTGGATGGGATTAACGACTTAACTTGCGTGCGCCCGGCGCGATCCTCGCAACGCGCCACCCGGCGAGAAAGGATCCAGTGAAAGCTGCCATTGCGTTGATAGCATTGCTCGCTCCGTTCGCGGCTCACGGCCAGCTCTTCAAGTGCGTCAGCCCTGACGGACGCGTCGAGTACGCTTCCGAGTGCCCGCCCGGCACCAAGGAAGTGCAGACCGGAATCCGCAGCAGCCGCGAGGGACCCTCCTCGAGCGGCGCCGGCTCGCCTCAGCAAAAATCGATCGCTGAACGGGAAGCGGAGTTCAGGAAGCGGCAAATGGAAAGTGCGGACGCCCAGAAGAAAGCGGAAGCAAAAGCCGCCGAATTGGCCCAGAATCGCGAGAATTGCGATAGGGCCCGGATTTATCTGCGGAGCCTGCAGGAAGGTCAGCGTATTTCCCAGATCGACCCCAGGAGCGGCGAGCGCGTATATCTTGAGGACCCACAACGCCCAGCTGAAATCGCGCGGGCGCAGCAAGCCGTCGATTCGAATTGTAAGTGACTCAACTGCGCCGGGAACGCGGCGTAGATTGTCCCGCCTTGCGGCGCCGCACTTCCTTCGGATCTGCGATGAGCGGACGATAAATCTCCGCCCGGTCTCCGTCACGCATCCGCTCGTCGAGCGCCACCGGCCGCCCGAATATCCCCACTTTCGCACGCTGTAGATCGATCTCCGGGAATGTCTCGAGTATTCCCGAATGCTGGATCGCCTCCTCAATGGTGGCGCCTTCCTCGATCTCTACTGCGACAAGCACCTGCCGTTCGCGCAGTGCGTAGGCAACTTCCACGTGAATCGTGATCGGTTTTCGTCCGCGGCTCACGCATCACCGGTCATCAGTTGCGGCCATAGATCTGCCCAGCGCGCTTCACAAAAGCTTCGACCAGCGTACCGGCGATGTGGCGGAACACCGGGCTGATGAGCCGGTCCAGCAGCCGGCCCGCAAATTCGTATTGGAGCTGGAACTCGATCTTGCATCCGCGCTCCCCAAGCCGGCCGAAGAGCCAGCTGCCATCGAGCTTGCTGAACGGCCCCTCGATGAGCCGGATCCTCATCTCCGTCGGCTCGCGCTTGGTATTTTCCGTGGTGAAGCTGCGCCGGATGCCGCGATAGTTGATCTCTATCGCCGCGCGTGTCGTGGACGCGTCGCGGTGAATCAGCGTGGTGCCGCCGCACCACGGGAGGAACCTGGGGTAATCCTCCACCGCATCAACCAGGGCGAACATCTGCTCGGGCGTGAATTCGACGAGCACCGATTGCTTGACCTCAGGCACCGGCGGAGCCCTCCGTCGATGGCCGGTCCGGCTGAAGAGTCGGGCGAGGGCCGGCTGTTAAAATAAGCTTGTCCGCCCTCATTTCTCCGCCATGAGCATCGTCCAGAACAAGAAGGCCTTCCACGACTATTTCATCGAGGATCGATTCGAGGCCGGAATCGCGCTCGAAGGCTGGGAAGTAAAAGCCATACGTGCCGGTCGCGTGCAGATCAAGGAAGCATACGTGATCGTGACCAACGGGGAGCTTTTTCTGATCGGCAGCCATATCAGCCCGCTGCCCGCCGCCTCCACCCATTTCACGCCCGACCCGACGCGCACCCGCAAGCTTCTCCTGCATGCCTCGGAGATCAGCCGCCTCATCGGCAGCGTCGAGCGTGCGGGCTACACCCTGCTCCCGCTCGACATGCACTACAAGAACGGCCGGGTGAAGGTCGAGATCGGCCTCGCGAAGGGCAAGAAGCAGTATGACAAGCGCCAGGAGGAGAAGGAAAAGGACTGGCGCCG
>DATICE010000161.1:0-25393 GCA_035456985.1 Burkholderiales bacterium
CATCCCATATCGGTGCCGCTCAAGCACACGCTATGGACGGCGCACGAGGAGCTGAAGGACTCGAGCGTCATCCTGGTGGAGGTGCGCACCGACGACGGGATCGCCGACCTCCGGCAGGCTCGCCCCGCCGCAGCAGGCGCGGAGCAGCATGGACGCGGTGACGCGCGGCACGCTCGACGGCCTGCAGCTGCTGCTCGCGATCGTGGCGATGCTGATCGTGCTGATCGCGCTCGTCACGCTCGTGAACCTCGCGCTCGGCCTGCTGCCGCATTGGGGGGGCTCACAGGTCACGCTGCAGCGCGTGCTGGGCTACGCGATGGCACCGCTCGTCTGGCTCGCCGGGGTCCCCGCCTCCGAAGCGGTCACGGCCGGAGCGCTGATGGGAACCAAGACCGTGCTGAACGAATTCATCGCCTACATGGACCTCGCGCGCCTGCCGGCCGACGCGCTCGGCGCGCGCAGCCGCCTCATCATGACCTACAGCCTGTGCGGCTTCGCCAATTTCGGCAGACTCGGTGTCCTGATCGGAGGCATGGCGTCTATGGTGCCGGAGCGGCGCGATGAAATCGTCGCGCTCGGGCTACGCTCCATTGTCGCCGGGACGCTCGCGACGCTGATGACGGGCGCGGTGGTGGGCATGTTGCTTCCCGGGTAGAGCGGCAGACCCATGACAGAACGGGTCCGGCGCAACGGGAAATGGTTCGTCCAGAGAATCATCCCGCTCGGTTTCGTATTCGCCGTGGTTTACGGGGTTACGAACTCGCTCGCGGGAATGCGAGGGGCGACCAACCTTGTCCTGGCGTGGGAGCAGCACCTTCCATTCATGCCATGGTCAATTCTGGCTTATCTGTCGATCTTTCTGGTTTTCTGGCTGCCACTCTTCGTGATGGAGCGCGAGGCGGTCGCGGACTTGATGAAACGCTACCTGCTCGTCACGATTTGCGCGGGCGCTGTATTCCTCGCGTTTCCTACGGCGGTGGGCCTCGAGCGGCCCGACCCATCCACGCTTCCTTTCGTATTCGAATGGCTGTACAGCATGGATGCCCCGTATAACGCGGCACCGTCGCTACACGTCGCCTATGCAGTCCTCATATTGCCAGCTTGCGCGCGCTCACTCGAAGGAATGCCGCGCGCCGCGGTCCTTCTGTGGCTGCTCTTGATCGTGGCATCGGCATGGGTCACTCACCAGCATCAGTTTGTGGACATCCTTTCGGGGGCGCTGCTGGGAGGTCTCAGCTCGCTTGGCAGTGGCGCAGGGGCCGGTTCGGCCGCCGGAAGCATGCCGAAACGCCACATCCGCAAGTACTGGCGGGCGTAGCTGACCGGCGGGGCGCTGCGCTTGCCCGCTTCGGGCAGGGCAATCCAAGGCAGCCACGGTTTCTGGTGGTGCACCAGGTCCCATTGGCCGTTCAGCAGAATTGCCCCCATGACGCGTCCCACTTCCAAGTTCAGAGCTCCGTTCACCACGTCGCGCGGCGTGTAGGCATGACTGACATACTGGCGGGTCGACCAGTTGAACGCGAAGCAGCCAAAGAACGTGGCGAGCGTTGCCCAGTCGAGCCCGAGCAGGTTCCATAATGCAATCCAGTATCCGGACGCGGCGGCGAGCTCAATCCGCATGCGGGTCACGGCCTTGCGATCGAAGTACTCGTGCATGAACTTCGTCGTAGTCGAAATTCTGGCGAGTCGCGTACGCAGCAGGTTGGGAAATAGGCCGAAAAGGACGCTCCCCAGAGGTACGAGGAACCAGAAAAATCCGAACAGGGGTGTATACCACTGCACGTACTTCCGGAGCATGTTGTCGCCCGGGTTGTAGAGGTCGAAAACTTCCTCGTCGGTGCGGTTATAGCAGTGGTGAATAGCATGAGTAACCCGGACCATCGAAACGGAAGCGGGGAAGAGCGCTCCTGAGATCGCACCAAGCACGGAGTTCCAGGTCCCGCTGGAGTGGAGGTGGTCGTGGGCTGCTTCGTGCAACAGCGCATAGTTGGTGAGGAGCAGGAACGAAAACGCCACACCAAGCGCGAGCGTAACGGCTCCCGTGGAGCGCGCGCCGGACCACATCAGGGCGATCGCCGCCGCCTGGACGCCCATTACCAGCCCGATGTTGAGCCGGTCCGGAATGCGAGCCACCATCGAAACCGCCATTCGGTCCGCTCAAGCATTGCGACGACGGCCCAGCAGCCAGCCCGCCAGCAAACCGAGCGCTATACCCCCGCCACCGAACAACCAGGCTGCCTGCTCGGCCTTTCGTAGCACCTCGTTGTCGAACGGGTTGATCGAAAAGTGCAGGGATGCCACGCTCCATTTGCCGTTTTGTTTAATTACGTGCGCAGTCCACAATCCGTCGAGCGATACTTTCGTCCCGGCGATCAGTTGGTAGTTTTCCCTCGTCGTGCCGTAGGCGACGGCGTTGTTACCGCCATAAAAGAGTGCCGGTGCGCCCAGCGTGGCCTGGATGTCGAGAGACTTCAGGATCGCGCCCGCGCCCTGGAACGTTCGTTTGTAATGGTCGCGTACTTCGTCATGGTTCGTGGTGCGGCGCCCATCCTGCCAAACCACGACGGCGTCCTTGGCCAGCACGCCGATCACCGCTTCGACGTCGACTTTATTGAATGCCTGCTCCGTTTTCTCAAGAAGGTCGCGCAATTCCTTGCGGTCTGCCGCGCGTGGGTCGTTCGCGCCGAGGGGTTTCATCTGCGCCGCGATTGTGGTCCCCGTCATGGCGAACGCTATGATCAGCATCAAGTTCATGGCACGCTTCATGGTTTTCATATGGTTTTTCTCCCTGGGCTGGATAATCACATGGCAAGACGCCTCGCCTCCTGCTCCGCAGGAGCAGCCGCGGTGCGCAGGAAAGCAAACAGTCGGTACAGCAGCGGGACGATACCAGGCCCGCGAAAATAGTGGTCGTGGCCCCACAGCGGGTAAATCAGGCCCGGAGACACGAAAGCATTCATGCACAGGACCACGCCATCATTGGGCCCGAGCGGCGAAAGCATCCGATGCCGCGATGACAGCGTATCTGACACGTGCCACCGCATCGGCAGGCCCACTACGCTGATGGCACGAAAGTGGTTCGGGAAGTTGATCGGACGGGACCACAACGGGTGGCGAGCGGAGATCTCCAGCATCGCGTCGAACGGAATCCGGCTTGCCAGGCACATCGCGCGCGCTCCGAGGCGGCGCCACGGCGAGCCCGTCAGTCGAGCGGCAAGATCGCTGCCATTAGGCGAGCCGCATACGTTTATCCAGCCCGAGACCTTGCCCCACGGAAACTCGCCAAAAGTCCCGGACATCGCGTAGCGGAGATCGGCGCTGCCCTTGCTCAAGGAAAGCAGCCAGGCGTCATTCGTCTCCAGACGATCGAGGAACGACACGATCACGCGGGCGTTGTTACTCGACGTGCCGCGGCCATCCACGGGCACTCGGCAAGGCGTGAAGCCCGAGCGCCGGGCGACGTCCATGACAAGCTGTCCGTCCGAACCGAGCTGCGGATAATCCTCCCAGACGAGCCCCGGAACGACGACGAGCGTAGCGTCTGGGCCAGGGCCGGCTTTGCGCGGCGGGGCAAGGGAATCAATCTGCGCGGCAAATCCGCCGTGTATCGGGTGCAGGAGCAGGGATTCGTAGAGTGTCGCCGCCGAAAAATCCACGCCGCGTTCTGCGGTGAGAGAGCGCAACCACGCGTCCGAGGGCAGGACTCCACGCAGCTGGGTGGCAAAAGCTCGGGCCTCGCTGCGCAGTGCGACATCGTCCTGTGGCGCATGGCTGAAGATTCGCATGATCAGCTTCGCCTTGGCGCAAGATAGCTGCGCCAGAAGAATCGCAGGATCGAGCGCTCGTTCAGGCCGGGCGGGATGTGCCCCGCAAGCTGCGCGTGTGCGGTCGGAGCGTCCATCCAATGCATGCCCGGATGCAGGTGATGCACCGTGTGATAACCATTGTTGAAGAACAGCCAGTTCGTGAATGCGCCGACGAAATTGCGCGAATGCGCGTATTCGCTCTCCGGATCGCAGCCGTCGTGCTGGAACAGGTTGATCGCGACCAGCCACGCGAGCGATGCGGCCCACGGAATGCCCTGGAACAGGAGCGTGGTTTTCCAGTCGTGGAGCAGGCAGACGACGGTGACGACCGGCAGGAGCTTTTTCTCCCAGCGTATCGACGTCCGAAACGGCTCCGGAAGCATTCGGCGGCCAGCGGCACCCATTGCCATGCGACGGCTGACCATGTTCCACGAGGCGCGGTAGGTGAAGTGAAAGAGCCGTGCCGCAGGGTGTCCTTTGCCGGCTATTGCGGGGGAGATCCAGTCGCCGGGGCCACCCTGCTCGCGATGGTGGTTGATGTTGTGTGGCAGGAAAACATCGCTTACGCAATGGCCTCGCGCAATGCTCGCAACCAAGTTGAAACCGAGGTTTGCCGCGCGGTTTCTGAACATCGGGCGGTGCGTATGATTATGTACAACTACGTGGCAGCAGCAACACAGTACGATCGCCATTGCGATCCACAAGGGCGCCAGCGGTCCGGGAATCCCGACGAAATGCGGTGCCAGCAGCATGGCAACGGCTGCAGCCACGGTGGCAAGTGGCCGGGCGTCCGCAGGATTGCGCAGGCCAAACGGCAGTGCCGCTAGGGCTTCAGGATCATTCGTCACGGCTGCCTCATCTTGTGATAGCGCCCGGGTGAAAGCGAGAACGTCGACGCTTCGCGCTCTCCGCACCAGTGAATCGTCACCTCAACCGGTCCTTCCGCATGACCCAAGCCGAACAGCAACCGCCGGTCGGACTGCGCGGAGAACCCGTTGGCAGCCTGGATCTCGCGCAGTTGGCGTTTTACGCCTTCGACAGCCACGAATACACGCGTGCCGACGGCATCGCGATTGCACGTGCTGCCGTTACCTTCGAGCGCAAGTCCGAGCCACGCTTTTGGCGCCGAGTCGTTACGGTAGATCGAGATCACCTGGAATTGATGGGTAACTACGACGTCGAGATCGCCGTCGTTGTCGAGGTCGACGAGCGCGATGCCGCGTGAGTTGCCTGGCTTCCCCCAACCGACCTGCTGCGCCACATCCACGAAATAGCGCCCCCGGTTGAGATAGACGCGGTTGCGCTCGTAGGGAAAGATGCAGCGCCCGCGCAAGTCGGCCCACCTGTCTGCATGACCATGCACGTCCGGGTGCGTGAGCGCAATCTTGTCGTTCCAGTACCAATAGTCAGGGCAGCCCGGGTGGATGGGATCGTAGGAGTTGTCCACCATTCCATTCGCCTGCAGGATGTCGAGCCGCCCGTCGCGGTCGAGGTCACCGATTGCCGCGCCCCAGCCGAAGCGCTTTTCGTTGAGCGCGTTGCGCCTGGTGGCGTGGTCGCTCCAGGCTGCGGCCCCGGCGCCCCCACTATTCATCCACAGCAGGCTGCCCTCGGCCTGCAATTTCTCGTGCACGTTCGAGACGTAGATGTCGAGATATCCGTTTCCGTCGAAATCGCCAAACGAAGCATTCATTCCCTTGTAGGTGTCGCGACTGATATCACCCACCAGCGCCCCCTTGACCGCCTCGAAGCGCTTTCCGTCGCGATTGATCATGAGCTGGTCTGGGCCGAAATCGTTCGCGAGGTACAAGTCCGGCCAGCCGTCGTTGTTGAGGTCCCCGGCCCCGATTGCCAGGGTCCACCGTTTTTCGCTGAATCCCAGCGCGCGCTCATCGGCTCGAGCGAATCCATTACCGCGGCCGAAATACACCGATACCCCACCGCCGTTATCCGCGCTGTGCCAGGTGCGATGCATGAAGTTGAACATGCGTCGGTCCTCGGAGTATTCGGGCTGCGGGAGGTGAAAAACGTTAAAGGCTCGCGGCGTCGCATAGCCTGGCAATGTCGGGTTCATGACATGACCGATGATCAAGTCGAGCTTGCCGTCCCGGTCCACGTCGAGCGCGTTCGCCGAAACGCTGATCGCGTACTCATCGAGCCCGGTTGCGCGAGTGACATCGACGAACGTAAGCCGTCCCGTCTCGACCAGGAGGTTCTTCAGAAAACGCAGGTTGCCCCAACCCACTAGCACCAGCAGATCCTGGTCGCCGTCGCCGTCGTAGTCGATGAACAGGGCACCCGAAACCAGCCCATCGCGCTCGGGGTGACGAGCGAGATCATTGAGCACCGGGAGCGGAATGCGCTCGAAGCGGAAGCCGCCGAGATTGCGGTACAGCGCGGCGCGATCACGCGCATCCTTCAACGAATTGGTGAGGAACAGGTCCTGGAGTCCGTCGTTGTCCACGTCGGCCGCGGCGACCGCGTCACCAACGGAAAGCAGCCACTTTCCGATATGCGCGATGCGCGGGTCCACGCGGTTCAGAACGTCGCTGGATCGCGCGGTGATTCCAGCGTCACGCGCGTCCACCTCGACCAGACGGAAATCCAATTCCGACGCATCGTCGATTGCCAGGATTCCACCATGCGCGATGAGGCCGCCGCCTGCAAGGGCTGCGACCAACGACCAACGCGGCACAGCGTAGCGCAGCCGGGCTAACAGGGCAGAGGGCCCCTCCAGCAGCGCGTATCCGTGCAACCACGCGAGCCGCAGGCTCGCGCAGGCGAAGGCAGCAAAGAAGTTCGTAGACAGAGTGAATTTCAGATGCAGCAGGAAATCCACCGCCACGATGCCGAAAGCCATGAGCACCTGCCCGCGCTTGCTGTGCGGCGAAGTCTGAGGATCGGTGATCATGAAAAACGTGAACAGGAAAAATGCGGGCGAAGTGAGCGCGCCCATGAACCAGGTTTCGACCGGCATGTGCCAGCGGGTGAGCCAGGCACGCGCCGCCAGCGCAATGAAGTAGAAGGCCAGGAACGAGACGATGAGCGTGCCGCGGCGGACAGGCAGCACGAACAAGAGCAAACCGAGCGTGACGACGAAAGCGACGGCTGCGTAGGTCCCTCCCCATTGATAGGCCGGCGACTCGCTGATCATGCCGTCCGCCAGAAGCAGGCTCGCCACTACGCCGAAAAGCGCGGGATTGTAGAGATGGCGCCCGCCGAACGTGAACAGGTACTTGGAGCCGATGGCGAGAAAAATCGGCACCAAGGCGAACCACCAACCGTGGGCGTAGTTGACTAGGATGCCGAGGCTGAGCCCGGTAATGACCGCGCTCAGCGGAAACAGCGGCGGTCCGCCACGGAATACCCGGTGCAAGGTCATATCGAGTAACACCGCGGCAGCGACGGCAATGGCGACCTGCAACGGGCTGCGGTTGAAACCCAGAACCGCGATGCCAAGGGTGACATAGGCAGCCAGAATCGCGGCAATTGCGAAACGGGGATCACCGCGTGCCGGAAACCCCGCCCACTGACGGATCACAGGCATCCCGCCTCCAGGTAGGGTATGCGCCGCGTTGCGGCCTCGACTGCCAGCGGTTCGTCGGGAAAATGCGCGACGAACATCCGTCCGGCCGCAGGAATGGCTCGAAACTCTGACAGTACTTCGGCGAGTGGGTCGGACTCGTGGAGCCCGGCGATGGCGTAGTGCCAACGGCCCCGTCTGACGTACTCATGTGCGATGCGCAGAAGGTGCCGGAATGTCTCCACATCGTTGCCTTCGACAGCGAGGCAGGCCAGATAGACAAACGGTATACGCGCGCCTGGGCCAGGGAGAGGCTTGAGCGGCGTCAGTCGTGTGAGTGCGTTGTAGGCCGGTCGGAGCCATCGGACCATCCCGGAGTATCGCTCGACATGTGCTTGCCGTAGTGCTGCCTGGTCCCATGCCGCCACCGTGCCAACGATCCGCCCTCGCCGCAGCGCGAGGAAGAAATCTTCCGGTGTAAGCCCGGCAAAACGGCCGCCTCCAAAATCCACTTCCCGGTAGTGCGGCGAAAATTGTTTTTGGCGCTGCCAGCGGTTGAGGAATGAGACGATCTCGGGGAGCCGCGTGCCGCTGCCTCGCTCGATTTCGACGCCCGGCGCCATCGTCTGGCGGACTGGCAGATCAAGTCGGATTGCCGGTGTCAACAGCCTTCCCCAGTCGCGGTAGAGCGGTAGTCCGGCCCGGCCGCCGACCAGCGCTTCCAGCGCCGGGCCGTTACCTTCATAAATGACCGTCGTGTAGAACGGTACCCGATCGGTGAGGTGCAGTTTTCGGAAGAAACGATAGCCACGCGCCAGCAGAGGGCCGCCACGATATTCGGGTGCCAGGCGCAGGTCGGAGAGATAGCCGATGCGACGGAGCTCGCCGTCCACCCAGGCCAGCAGCGTGCTGCGGCTGCCCAGTCCGATGATCGTGCCGGTCGCATGATCGGTGCACTTGACGACTTGGGTGGCATCGCCTTGCAACGGACAGCCGGCGAAGTACGAAGGCTCCCGCCGGAAGCTGACAGCGATGGCACCATCCATCCGGTCTTGTGCCATGCGCGCGCGAAGCTGGGCATCGTCATCGGGGCCGGCGAGCGAAATCGCGAACCGGTTCACGGTACTGCTCCCAGAAACTGGCTCGCCCAACCCTGCTCGGCCGATAGAGCTGGCGGCTTGACGACGCTCAAGCGCTGCCCGCGTTCGAGTCCTGCCCGGAGCCATGTCTCGAGCGGTCGCACGCAGCGCCGGACTTCGAGGGGCGCGAGCTGGCCAAGCCGGCGTGCGTACGCGTATTGCGGATTACGGCAGAGCGCCTGTTCCGCGGAGATCTCGACCGCGGCGACGCCCGCGCCGCCCACCTCGGCGGCGTCGACGAATAGTGAATAGCCGCGCCGAGGCGCGGCGGCCGGCGCGACCAGGGCGAAACGCAGGCGCAGAGGGGCGAGTCCGGCCGTCACGAAGTCCTCGCTCAACTTCTCGCCGCAGAGGTCAGACACATACGCGCCGCGGCCGATGAACTCGAGCAACGGCGCTTCACCCGCAAAACCGTGCACGCGGACCCGGTCTCCCGTGGCGTAGCGGTACAGCCCGGATTCCGTTGTCATCACCACCTCGTAATCGCTTCCCGCGGATACTTCGCACGCGATCAGGCTGCGGCCGGCGCCGTCCCGGAACTCGTAGAAGCCGGAATCCACCGCGAGCACCGGCATCGTCAAGCCGGCCAGCGGAATCGAGATCACGCCTTCTGTGGCCAGCAGCCCCTTGCCCTGCAGCGGGACGCCGGGCAGCGCGCGCCGCAGGGCGTCTGCGAACGGCCGCGACGATGCCTGGTCCCAGCAGCTCACCAGCGCCAGCCGCGGCCACAACTTGTGGAATTCCGGCTGCGGATCAGCCAGGACGCGGCGCGCGAGAATTGCGCGCTCAGGATCGGGCGCGATGCCCTCGTGGCCCCGCTCAAGGAGGCTCGCCAGGCGCGTCCCGTGCGCCTGTAGATGTTCCAGCAGGCCCGAGAGAAAGGTCGGGCTCCAGACGGAAACCAGTGCCAGCTCCGCGCACGACAGGAGATGCAGGCACGTGGTATCGCGCCATTTATCGATGTCGGCGAGCATGCCGATTCCCGGCGGCACGGCCAACGTCCCGGCGACCAGCGGGGCGAGCCGCTCGCCTAGGTAGGCGGCGTCTCCTGGCAGGCCTATCGGAATGCCGGCGCTGGTCGCGCGGGGCGCCCGCGCGACCGGCGAGATTGCCCAATAGGACAGGCCCGACGCAATGCCGGGGTTCGCGCCCGCGATATCATCCAGCCAGGCCGTGAGCGCTCGGCAGAATGCATCGAGGCCCGCGGCGGAGTAGGGGATCAGCTTCGGCCCAGCCGTGGTGCCGCTCGTTTCCTCGAACGCCACAACCGTTCCGGAGAACAGCACCTCCGTCCCGCCTTCCGCCATCTTTGCGATGGGCGGATGTAGCTCGTCGTAGGTCACGACAGGCACGCGGGCGCGGTAATCCGCGGCGTCGCGGATCGCGGCAAAGCCCAACGACTTGCCGTACTCGGTGCCGGCGTTATGCTGGAGTATGGTCCGGAGCCGGCGTTCCTGGACCGCCTGCGCCTGCGAAAGCGAGCTGCGGAAGCGAGTCGCGGCCCCGGCGATGCTCCGGTACAAAGGGTGTGGCGCGCTCATTATAAAATCCTTCAAGGTACGCCTTACGAGCGAACGAGCGGAGGTTATTCGTCTCGAGCGGCGTGACGCAGCACAACTCCTCGCCTGCGTAAAAACGGGGGTTACGCTCGAGGAAAAACCGGACCTCGGTTCGCTTGCGCATGCTTTCTCGAACCGTCGCCCACTGCGGCTTCAGATGCCCATGCGAATTTGGAAAGCGCACGAGCCCAAGCTCGGCGCAATACGCCTTGCCGAAGCGTTTACTTGCCAGCACGTCGATGCAGGCCTGCATGCGCGGCGGTGTCGTGCCGTGCGGGTTCGGGAAATAATCCCGCGCGAACACCGATAGGTACCGGTAAGTTCGGTAGCCTTTCGATATGAGGAACCAGTAAAGCGGCAAGTCCGGACACTGGGCCTTCACCGCCCCCGCGAAGCCACAGAATGCCTGCGTCAGCGCCTGCTCCCCCCAATAACGGTGATCGATGATGGTGTCGCCCGAATACAGCGCTTGGCCTGCATCCCCGGCAATTTCGAAATCCATCAGGGCGATGGTGGAGAAACCCCTTAGCGCTGCATCGTCTCTCAACTCGATTACATAATCCTTCTCGCCGAAGTCGGAGCGGAAAAGGGCTGGCGAGGTTCCGTCGTAATACTCCGTATAGAGACGGTGCATGGCGACGATTTCTTCGTCGCCGATGTCACGACGTGGCCGGACGCGTGCGGTCAGTCGCCCCATGGAGCCATCGATACAGGAATAGGGGAAGGTATGCCGACAAGAATACCACCACGGCAGCAGTAACAGTCAGGACATCGGAATAGCGCGGGTCGTCAGGCACGAAATAGATGGCGCTTTCACCGGTGGTCGTGAAGTGCGCTTGCATATACCATGCAAAATAGATTTCCGGGGAAAAAAGCGCTGTGGTAACAATCAGGTGCACGAACACCGTGCGTTCAACGGCGCCCGTACGACGCTCGCGCAGTGTCCAGCCGAGGATGGCAAGCGTCGCCATGCAGACGATATCGTGTCCGATGCCATACCAGGGCGACCAGTTGAGCGCGACATACAGCATCCAGGGTTCGATCACGCCCCGGATAAGCATCAGTGCGGCCAGCACGGTGAACGGACGTCGCCAGGCCCCGCTTAGCCTTGGATCGGCCACGAGCAACAGTGGGAGAACGAACCAGAACAGCACGGCGTACATCAGCCAGAACAACTTGGCCCACGAGATTTCGCCACCCACCGGCCGAAACGTATTCTGGACCCAGAAAAAGAGGAGAGCGGTGGCGAACAGCGCTGCAACCGACGACCACGCCGCGGCTGCCAGCCCGCGCTCAGAGCCGAAGGTCCACATCGTACTGGGCGCCCGCGGCGGGCGGCGCCTCGTTGCGGTCGAGCGCACGTTTCCAGGCCGCAATGTGCCGACCGAGTAAGTCGGCATGGGTGCTCGCGAACTTCGGTCCCCCGAAGCGCCTCACGTTTTCATACTGGGCGCCGAGCATGTCGACGTCCTGGCGGATAATGCGGCGAGCGAGGGGCTGGAAAAGAAGCCGCACCAGCGGACCCATCCACCAATAGCGGAACGTGATCACGGTATAGACCTCGGTATCCAGGTCGGACAGCGCCGTGCAGGACGACGTGATCGTGTAATGCAGCCCACCCGGAAACTGATAGTCCACGCGGCTCGTGCGCGGCGCGATGAAACGATCGGTGTGGCGCATCGGGCCGCCGCGCGGCGCGAGCAACCACCACACGGCGCTCTTCTCCCGCGGCTCCTCAAAGAACTCCGCCTCAGCCCCGTCCGCGAGCGTGCGGACCGTGGCCTTCACTGGTTTCGCCGTCGGTGTCCTGAACCAGTAGCGGTGCAGGAAGGTTGCGTGCGGGCAGTCGAGAAAATTTTCCAGGCAAGCCTCCATGGGCGCCTTGAATCGCGTCTTCATGACGAAGCTGGTCCAGCCTGCGGTTGTCAAGTTGGGAAACCGGGGCGGCGGGCTGCCCGGCGGCTGTTCCGAAAGCGCTATCCAGACGAATCCCTCTTGCTCCGCGGTATGATAACTTCGGATCTTGAAGTGACCTTGCGCCCGGTCCTGCTCGCACAGCGCCGGAATGTCGACGACGGCACCGTCTCCCGCGTAAGTCCAGCCGTGGTAGCGACAGGTGAGAGCGCCGTTTCTTGCCGAGCCCAGCGAGAGGGGGGAATTCCGGTGAGCGCATCGGTCCTCGAGCGCTGCCGGGCTGCCGTTCGCGTCCCTGAACAGCACCACCGGGCACTTGTCGGCAACGATTCCGAGCGGCGCGGTCCGCCCCAGCTCCGGCGACAGGCATGCGATCAGCCAGGGATTCACTGATGTGCCGGACGCAGCGCGGTCTTTGGCACGATCGGTCATTTCGGGAGCTGGCGGGGATGCACGTATGCCGGGAATATCCATGCAAAATAGTGTACACGCAAGCTGTCGTGCGCCTAGAAAGGAAGCATGTTGAGCAAGATCGCTGAGGTCAAGACTCACCCCATCTCGGTGCCGCTCAAGCACACGCTATGGACGGCGCACGAGGAGCTGAAGGACTCGAGCGTCATCCTGGTGGAGGTGCGCACCGACGACGGGATCGCCGGCTACGGCCAGATCCACGGCTCGCCGCAGAAAGCGATCTGCGAATGGGTGGCGCGCCTTGCCGAAGTCGCGCGTGGCATGGAGGCAACGGCCAATATCGCGGTATGGGAAAAGCTGTTCTCGCTCACCTCGCCGCGGCCCGGCGGCATGGGCGGCCGTGACGGGCTGCCCCCGCCATTGCCGCGCAGCGCGCGCCCGCAGATCATGGCTGCGATCGCCGGCATTGACATTGCCTTGTGGGATGTCAAGGGAAAGGCGGCCGGCATGCCGGTCTACCGGCTGCTGGGCGGCGAGAAGCGGCCGATCTTCAGCTATGCCACTGGAGGCTATTACCAGCTGGGCGCGCCCGACAAGGTCTATGCGGACGAGCTGGCAGGCTACGCGAGGGCGGGCTTCCGCGCGGTGAAGCTCAAGACGGGGGGCGGATCGGTCGCGGAGGAAGCCAAGCGGGTGCGCGCGGTGCGCGCAGCGATCGGCAAGGACGTGGCGCTCATGCTCGACATGAACGCGCCTTACGATCTCGACGGTTGCATCGCCTTCGCGCGAGCGGCGGAGCCGCTGGATATCTTCTGGCTGGAGGAGCCGCTGCACTGGTATCTACAGCCGGCGGATTTCGTCCGGCTGGCGGCCGCCACTTCCATCCCGCTTGCCCACGGCGAGCGGGAGCTTACCCGCTTCACGGTGCGCGACTTCATCGCGGCCGGCGCCATCCGCTACGTGCAATTCGACTCCACGCGCTACGCGGGCTTCACGGAGGCCCTGCGCGTCGCGCAGCTCGCCGAGCAGCACGGCGTGATGATCGCCCCGCACACGGTACCGGAGCTGCACGGCCACCTGGTCGCCGCCTTCCCGCGCTGCGGCTTCGGCGTGGAATCGCACGGGGACGATCACCGCGACCCGGTCTCCCACGGCCTCTACCGCGAGCGCGCGCAAGTGAAGGAAAGCTACCTGCACCTGAACGACAGGCCCGGCTTCGGCGTGGAGATCGACTGGGAATTCGTGAAGCGCCACTCGGCGTGACCGGCGGCGTGACCCCAACTGTCCGCGTCCCGTTTATCATAGCCGGGCGAGGGATTGAATCATGCTCATCAATTGCGCCGTCTACAAGGGCGGGAAGAAGCTCGCCGACATTCGCAAGGAGGATATTCACAACTACCTCGGCATGCCCGGCTGTTTCGTCTGGGTGGCGCTCAAGGATGCGACCGCCGAAGAGCTCACGGAGATGCAACGGCAGTTCGGGCTGCACGAGCTGGCCGTGGAGGACGCGAGCCACGGGCACCAGCGGCCCAAGCTCGAGGAATACGGCGACTCGCTGTTCGCGGTGGTGCACACGGTCGAGGCGGCGGGGGAGGAGCTGAAGGTCGGCGAGCTCTCCATCTTCGCTGGATCCAACTACGTGCTGTCGGCGCGCAACCGCACCGAGCAGGGCTTCACCAACGTGCGCCACCGCACGGAGCGCGAGCCGCACCTGCTAAAGCTCGGCTCGGGGTTCGTGCTCTACGCCCTGATCGATACCGTGGTGGACCGCTATTTCCCGGTGCTGGAGGACCTGGAGGACGAGTTGGAGCGGCTGGAGGAGCGCATGTTTGCCAGCTCGCCGTCGCGCGAGAGCGTCGAGGCACTCTACGGTCTCAAGCAGAAGCTGACGACGCTGAAGCACGCCGCGGGGCCCCTGCAGGAGACCACCGGCAAGCTCTACGGCGGGCGGGTCCCCGCGATCTGCGCCGGTACGCAGGACTACTTCCGCGACGTCTACGACCACCTGCTGCGCATCAACCAGTCGATCGACAGCCTGCGCGAAATGGTGACCACCGCCATCTTGGTGAACTTGTCGCTGGTCCAGATCCAGGAGAACGAGACGGTCAAGCGGCTCGCCGCCTACGCGGCGCTGGTCGCGGTTCCGACCATGATCGCGGGCGTCTACGGAATGAACTTCGACAACATGCCCGAGCTGACCTGGGCCTGGGGATACCCCTTCGCCCTCGGACTGATGGTGGTCCTCGACGGCTATCTCTTCCACCGCTTCCGCAAAGCGAAGTGGCTGTAGCCGGTGCCCAGGTTACTGGGCGAAGAACTCCTTCAGCTTCTCCATCCAGGAGCGCGCGCGCGGATTGTGGCGGCCGGCGTCCTTCTGATTGATGGCTTCCAGCTCGGCGAGCAGCTCCTTCTGGCGCGCGGTGAGGTTGACCGGCGTCTCGACCGCGACGTGGCAGATGAGATCGCCGTGGCCCGATGAACGCACGCCCTTGATCCCCTTGCCACGGAGCCGGAACATCTGCCCGGTCTGGGTGCCCGTCGGAATCTTGACCTTGGCATAGCCCTCGAGCGTCGGGACCTCGATGTCGCCCCCGAGGGCGGCGCTCGTGAAGCTGATCGGCATCTCGCAGTGGAGATCGTTGTGGTCGCGCTTGAAAACCGGGTGCGGTTTCAGGTGGATCACCACGTAGAGGTCGCCCGGCGGCCCGCCGTTCATGCCCGCCTCGCCTTCGCCCGACAGCCGGATGCGGTCGCCCTCGTCCACGCCGGCCGGAATCTTCACGGACAGCGTCTTGTGCTGCTTCACCCGCCCGGAGCCGCCGCAGGCGGTGCACGGGCTCACGACAATCTTGCCGCTGCCGTGGCAGCGCGGACAGGTCTGCTGGATCGAGAAGAAGCCCTGCTGCATCCGCACCTGGCCGTGGCCGTGGCAGGTCGAGCAGGTGGTGGGGGAAGTTCCGGGCTTGGCGCCACTGCCATGGCAGGTCGCGCACTCTTCCATGGCCGGTATGCGGATGCGCGTCTCGGACCCGCGCGCGGCGTCCTCGAGCGAAATCTCGAGGTTGTAGCGCAGGTCGGCGCCCCGGTAGACGCCAGAGCGGGCGCGGCCGCCGCCGAAGATGTCGCTGAAGATGTCGCCGAACGCGTCGGCGAAGTTGCCGCTGAAGCCAGCGCCCGCGCCGGCTGCCGCCGTCGGGTCCACGCCCGCATGGCCGAACTGGTCGTAGGCCGAGCGCTTCGAGCCGTCCGTGAGGATTTCGTAGGCCTCCTTCGCTTCCTTGAAGTGCTCCTCGGCCTTCGGGTTCTCCGGATTGCGATCCGGGTGCCACTTCATGGCGAGCTTGCGGTACGCCTTCTTGATCTCCTCTTCGGAGGCGTCCCGGTTTACGCCCAGCACTTCGTAGTAGTCGCGCTTCGCCATTCCTTACCGTTATTACCTTTCCATGCGAAACGGCCGAGTTGAACGGCGGCGTTCCGCCGTCCGTTCGAACTCGGCCAGCTAAACCGGCGCGTTCTCCGCGCCGGCTTTAGCCTTTCTTGTCCTTGACCTCGGTGTACTCCGCATCCATGACGTTGCCCTCTTCCTTCTTGGCCTCGTCCGCGGGCTTCTCCGCGCCTGGCTGCTGCGCCTGCTGCTTCGCCTGCTCTTCCTTGTACATCCTCTCGGCGAGCTTGTGCGCGGCCTGGGCGAGCGCCTGGGTCTTGGCCTCAATCGCCGCCTTGTCCTCGCCCTTCAGCGCTTCTTCCGCATCCTTCAACGCTGCCTCGATCCTGGCTTTCTCTTCGGCCTCGACCTTGTCGCCGTGTTCCTTCAGCGACTTCTTGACCGCGTGCACCATGTGATCGCACTGGTTGCGCGCCTCCACCAACTCGTGCGCCTTGCGGTCTTCCTCGGCGTTCTCCTCGGCATCCTTCACCATGCGCTGGATCTCCTGCTCGGTGAGACCCGAGCTCGCCTGGATCTTGATCTTGTTTTCCTTGCCGGTTGCCTTGTCCTTGGCGGAGACGTGGAGAATGCCGTTCGCGTCGATGTCGAACGTCACCTCGATCTGGGGCATGCCGCGCGGCGCCAGCGGAATGTCGGTCAGGTTGAACTGGCCGAGGCTCTTGTTTCCGCGCGCCATTTCACGCTCGCCCTGAAGCACGTGAATCGTAACCGCGCTCTGGTTGTCGTCCGCGGTCGAGAACACCTGCTGCGCCTTGGTCGGGATGGTGGTGTTCTTCTGGATGAGCTTGGTCATCACGCCGCCGAGCGTCTCGATGCCCAGCGAGAGCGGCGTCACGTCGAGCAGCAGCACGTCCTTGACGTCGCCCTTCAGCACGCCGGCCTGGATTGCTGCGCCGACCGCCACCGCCTCGTCCGGGTTGACATCCTTCCGCGGCTCGCGGCCGAAGAACTCCTTGACCCGGTCCTGCACCTTCGGCATGCGGGTCTGACCGCCCACCAGGATCACGTCGGAGATGTCGCCCGCCTTGATACCGGCGTCCTTGATCGCGGTCCGGCAAGGCTCGATCGTCTTCTCGATCAGGTCCTCGACCAGGCTCTCAAACTTGGCGCGCGTCACTTTGATCGCGAGATGCTTGGGTCCCGACTGGTCGGCGGTGATGTAGGGCAGGTTGATCTCGGTCTGCGCGCTGGAGGAGAGCTCGATCTTGGCCTTCTCCGCGGCGTCCTTCAGTCGCTGCAGCGCGAGCATGTCCTTGCGGAGATCGATGCCGCTTTCCTTCTTGAACTCGTCGCACAGGTAATCCATCAGGCGCTGGTCGAAATCCTCGCCGCCGAGGAAGGTGTCGCCGTTGGTCGAGAGCACCTCGAACTGGTGCTCGCCCTCGACGTTTGCGATCTCGATGATCGAAATGTCGAAGGTGCCGCCGCCCAGGTCGTAGACCGCGATCTTGCGGTCCTTCTTCTCCTGCTTGTCGAGCCCGAACGCGAGCGCCGCCGCGGTGGGCTCGTTGATGATGCGCTTGACTTCGAGACCGGCAATGCGGCCGGCGTCCTTCGTCGCCTGGCGCTGCGAGTCGTTGAAATAGGCGGGCACGGTGATCACCGCCTCCGTGACGGGTTCGCCGAGGTAGTCCTCGGCGGTTTTCTTCATCTTGATCAGGACCTGCGCCGAGATCTCGGGCGGCGCCATCTTCTTGCCGCGCACTTCGACCCAGGCGTCCTTGTTGCCGGCTTCCACGATCTTGTACGGTACGACCTTGATCGCCTTCTGCACTTCGCCGTCCGCGAAGCGCCGGCCGATCAGCCGCTTGACCGCGTAGAGCGTGTTCCTGGGATTGGTGACCGCCTGCCGCTTCGCCGGCGCGCCGGTGAGGATCTCGCCGTCCTCCATGTAGGCGACGATGGAGGGGGTCGTGCGCGCGCCCTCGGAATTCTCGATGACCTTGGGTTGGCCGTTTTCCATCACGGCCACGCACGAGTTGGTCGTTCCCAGGTCGATGCCGATGATCTTGCCCATGTTCTACCTCGTTAATTTTCCTGCGGTATTCGCCTTATTCGGGATATGGGGGCCAGCTCCCCGGATTCAATGGTCAGACTTTCCCGCTGCGCGCCTTCGCAACCAGGACCAGGGCGGGGCGGATCAAGCGATCGTGCAGCAGGTAACCCTTTTGCAGCACCTGGACGATGGTGTTCGGCTCGGCGTCCGCCTCCACCGCGCTGATCGCCTGGTGGCGGTGCGGATCGAATTTCTGACCGGCGGGATTGATCTCAGTGAGGTTGAAGCGCTCGAACACGCCGGAGAGCTGCTTCAACGTCAGCTCCGCGCCGCTCCTCATGCTGTCCACCGACGCGTTCTCGGAGGCGAGGGCGGCTTCCAGGCTGTCCTTCACCGCGAGGAGTTCCGAGGCGAAGCTTTCCAGGGCGAACTTGTGCGCGCTGGCGATCTCGCCGCGCGCGCGCTTGCGGATGTTGTCGGCCTCCGCCTTGGCCCTCAGCCAGGCATCGTGGTGCTCCGCTGCGGCGAGCTCCGCTTTTTTCAGCCGCTCCTCAAGGCTCGTCGCGGCGTCGTGGGCAGGCTCCTGCGCCGTCTGCGGCTCAGCCTTCGATTGAGCCGCTTGCGGACCGGGAGCGGCGAGCTCTCCGGCCGGTGAATCGTTGGTGTTGTGAGTGGCCTCGGGTGCTTCCTGCATCATGCTCTCCGCGCTGACTTTAAGGATATTGGGCCGGGCAGGCCGGGTTCAAGAGCCCGGGCCTTTCCCTAACTGACTGAATAAACAGAACTCTTGACCAGTCTTCGTCCTTCACCCCTTTGCGCCCATCTGGAGGGCGCGCAGGCGCGCCATTTCGAGGGTCTCGTGCGTTGTGCTGTCGGCCCAGCCGAGCAGGTTACCGGCCACGATCTCGGCGAGCGCCCGCACCCAGTCGTCGCGCTCGTTCAGGCACGGAATGAAGTGGAATTCGCGCCCTCCGGACTTGAGGAAGGCGCCCTTTCCCTCAATGGCGATTTCCTCGAGCGTCTCCAGGCAGTCGCTTACGAAGCCTGGGCAGATGACGTCCACCCGTCCGGCCTTTTGCCTGCCGAGCTCCTCGAGCGCGCTGGCGGTGTAGGGCTTGAGCCACTCTGCGGCGCCGAAGCGCGACTGGAACGTGACGCGGTACTGCTCCTCGCGCAGCCCCAGCGCTTGCGCCAGCAGCCGTCCGGTCGCCTGGCACTCGCAGTGATAGGGGTCACCGTGGTCGAGGGTCGCGCGCGGCACGCCGTGAAAGCTCATCAGCAGCACGTCCGGTCGCTGGTTCCTCGCCCAGTAGTCGCGCACGCTCCGGGCGAGCGCCGTGATGTAGCCCGGGTGATCGTGGAAGCTGCGCACCGTGCGCACCGCTGGCTGGTTGCGCAGGTCCTCCAGGCAGCGGAAGGCGGCATCAAACGCGGTGGCCGTCGTGCTCGCCGAGTACTGCGGGTAGAGCGGCACCAGCAGGATCCGGTTGCAGTTCTGGGCCTTCATCTCGTGCAGCTTGTCCGGGATGGAGGGCGCGCCGTAGCGCATCGCATAATCCATCACGAGCGGCAGCTGCTGCGCTCGTTCGCCGAGGTGCGCGCGCAGTAGCGTGACCTGGCGCTCGGTGTGGACGCGCAGCGGTGAGCCTTCACTCATCCAGATCTGCGCGTAGCGCCGCGCGGAGGCGCGGGGACGGAAGGTCAGGACGAACAGGTGCAGGATGGGCCACCAGATGACGCGGGGGATCTCGACGACGCGCGGGTCCGACAGGAATTCCCGGAGGTAGGAGCGCACCGCCGCCGCCGTCGGCGCCTCGGGCGTGCCGAGGTTGATCAGCAGGACGCCGATGCGGGGCCGCGTGCCGTGCGAGTACGGCGGCTCGGGAGCGTAGCGCGACATGCGCAACGGAACTCAGCGTTGCGCGAGCATGCTGGAGAGGAGCTTCGCCGTGATGTCGACGATCGGGATGACGCGCTCGTAGGCCATCCGGGTCGGGCCGATCACGCCGACCGTGCCCACCACCTGGCCGTCCACCTCGTAGGGCGCCGTGATCACGCTGCACTCATCGAGCGGCGCGACGCCGGACTCGCCGCCGATGAAGATCTGCACACCCTGCGCCCGGTGGGACATTTCAAGCAGCTGCAGCAGCCCGGTTCTGCGATCGAACAGCTCGAACAGCTTCCTCAGGTTTGCCATGTTGGAAGCGAGGTCCTGCGAGTCGAGCAGGTTGCTCTCGCCCGAGATCACGACTTCCTCCGCGGATTCGCTTGCCGCCTGGCTGCCGGCCTCCAGCGCCGCCGTCATGAGCTGGTTCATGTCCGCGGTAAGCTGCTTCAGCTCCTCGCGTATGCGGCGCCGGATCTCCTCGAAGGTGAGTCCGGCGTAATGCTGGTTCAGGATGTTCGCCGCCTCGACGAGCTCCGCCGGTGAATAGCGTTTTTCGGTCACCAGAACCCGGTTCTGGACGTCGCCCTCGGGCGTGACGAGGATCAGCAGGATGCGCGTATCCGATAGCCTCAGGAACTCGATGTGGCGGAAGCCGCCGCTGCGCCGCGGCGTCATCACGACCCCCGCGAAGTGCGTGAGATCGGACAGGAGTTGAGAGGCGGAAACCACCAGCTTCTGCGTGCTCTCCGCATGCAGCTGGCCCTCGAGCTGGCTGATCTCGACCGTGTCGAGCGGCTTGATGGTGAGGAGCGTGTCCACGAAGAAGCGGTAGCCGCGCACGGTCGGCACCCGCCCCGCCGAGGTGTGCGGGCTCGCGAGGAAGCCCATCTCCTCGAGATCGGCCATCACGTTGCGGATGCTGGCCGGGGAAAGGTCGAGTCCGGAGTAGCGCGACAGCGCGCGCGAGCCGACCGGCTGGCCCTCGGCGATGTAGCGCTCGACCAGCGTCTTGAGCAGGATCAGTGCGCGCTCGTTCAGCGCCGGGCTCTCGACTGGCATCGACTCATTCTACCGAAAAAATATGGTCTAATGCGGCCATGAAATCCTCGTTCAAGACCGTCGCGTTGATCGGCAAGTACAAGAGCCCCGAGGTCGCGGCGCCCCTGCTGAAGCTCGCCCGCTCCCTGGAACGGCGCAAGGTCGAGGTGCTGATGGACCGGGTTGCCGGGTCGCGCGCGGGCCGCGGCCGTTACCCGGCGCTGCCGCTCGAGGAACTCGGCAGGAAGGCCGACCTCGCCATCGTCATCGGCGGCGACGGGACCATGCTCAACATTGCGCGCACGCTCGCTCCGCACGACGTGGCGCTGGTCGGCGTCAGCCAGGGCCGGCTCGGTTTTCTCACCGATATCTCGGTCGAGAACATGATCGGGACCATCGGTGCGATCCTCGATGGCAAATTCGTCGCCGAAAAGCGGATGCTGCTGGAGGGACTGGTCAGGACCAGGGCGCAAAAGTCGACCCGGGCGCTCGCGTTCAACGACATCGTCGTGAGCAAGGGCGCACGTGCCAACCTGATCGAGCTCGAAGTCCGCATCGACGGAGAATTCATGTATAACCAGCGCTCCGACGGGCTGATCGTTGCGAGCCCGACCGGCTCCACGGCGTATGCCATGTCCGCCGGCGGGCCGATCGTGCATCCGGCGCTCTCGGTGATGGCGCTGGTCCCGGTGTCCCCGCACACACTGTCGAACCGGCCGATCGTCGTCAGCAGCGATTCCGTCGTGGACGTCATCGTCCGCCACGCCGCCGATCCGCGCGTCCATTTCGACAGCCATACGCGTTTCGATTTGCGCGAGGGCGACCGCGTGACGGTGCGGCGCTACTCGCACGCCATCCGCCTGCTGCATCCCGCCCGGCACAGCTACTACAAGATGCTGCGCGAGAAACTCAACTGGTACCGGGAGTAATGCTGCGCAGCCTCAGCATTCGCGATTTCGTGATCGTGGACCGCCTGGAGCTGGAATTCTCGCCCGGCTTCACGGTGCTCACCGGCGAGACAGGGGCGGGCAAATCCATCCTGATCGACGCGCTCGCGATGGTGCTCGGCGAGCGGGCCGACGCCATCGTGGTGCGTAGCGGCGCGGAGCGCGCGGAGATCGAGGCGGAGTTTGGCATGGTGGATCGCCCCGGTATCGCGCGCTGGCTGAAGGACAACGATCTCGCCGGCGACGAAGGCGCGCTGCTCATGCGGCGGGTGGTCGAGTCCTCGGGCCGCTCGCGCGGCTTCATCAACGGCCACTCCGCCACCCTCGCCCAGATGCGTCAGCTGGGCGAGGGCCTCGTGGACATTCACGGCCAGCACGAGCACCAGTCGCTCGGGCGCGCCGCAGCGCAGCGCGAGCTGCTGGACGGATTCGGCGCCCTCGCGGACGCCGTCGGCAAGTTCGCGCAGCTTCACGGTGAGTGGCGCCGCCGCCGCGACAGTCGCATTGCGTTCGAGACCAACGCCGCGGCGTTTGCCGCCGAGCGCGATCAGCTCGAATGGCAGGTGCGCGATCTCGAGGGACTCCGGTTGGCCGCCGAGGAATGGCCGGAACTCACGGCGGAGCATTCACGCCTGGCACACGCGGCGAGTTTGATCGAGGCCGCCCAGCTCGGCGTCGAAGCGCTTTCCGAAGGCGAAGACTCCATCATGGCGCGGGTCAACGCCGTGACGGCCAGGCTTGACGGTCTCGTCGAGCACGATTCCAGGCTGAAAGAGATCCTCGAGCTGCTCGAGCCGGCGCGGGTCGAGCTGCAGGAAGCCGTTTCCGCGCTGCGCCGCTATGGCGAGCGCATCGACCTTGATCCCCAGCGGCTGCGCGAGGTCGAGGGGCGGCTCGATGCCGTACACGCCGCCGCGCGCAAGTACCGGGTACAGCCGGAAGCGCTGCCGGCAAAGCTGGAGGCCGCCCGGGCGCGGCTGCGCGAGCTTGGCGAGGGCGGTGATGTGGATGCGCTGCGCAAGCTCGAGGAGGCAGCGCACGCCGCCTGTCTCGCGGAAGCCGGGAAACTGTCGGCTGGGAGAAAGAAGGCGGCGAAGAAACTGTCCGAACAGGTGACGGCCGCGATGCAGGAGCTTGCCATGGCCGGAGGCCGGTTCGAAGCGGTCCTTCATACGGTGACGGAGGTTACCGCGCATGGATTGGAGGACGTCGAGTTCCTGGTGTCCGCGCACAAGGGCATGGCGCCGCAGCCGCTGGCGAAGGTGGCGTCGGGAGGGGAGCTCTCGCGCCTGTCGCTCGCGGTCCAGACCGTGGCGAGCCGCGTGGCCCAGGTGCCCACGCTGATCTTCGACGAGGTGGATGCGGGCATCGGCGGGCGCGTGGCGGAGATCGTGGGCAGGATGCTGAAGCAGCTCGGCGGCCGGCACCAGGTGATGTGCATTACCCATTTGCCCCAGGTCGCGGCCTCGGCCGACCAGCAGTGGCAGGTGATCAAGGCGACCGAGAACGGCAAGGCGCTCTCCCGGGTGACGGCGCTCGACCGGAGTCAGCGCGTGGAGGAGATCGCGCGCATGCTGGGCGGGGTGAAGATCACCGAGACGACGCGCAAGCACGCCGCGGAGATGCTGGGCGTGAAGACTTAAGCCGCCAAGACGCCAAGGGATCGGTCTTGTTGCAGCTCACTTTTCATAATCACCAGGAGATGCGTGATGGCTCCGCGTAGAAAATTTTTCTCGTGCTCGGTAACCGCCCTCATATTGGCCGGCGCGTGGGGCGCCGCGGCGGGGCAGGAGTATCCCGCGAAGACGATCACGTTCTACGTGCCATTCGCGGCGGGAAGCGCGACCGACACGCTCGCGCGCTCGCTGGGGCAGGGGATCACCGCCGAGACGAAGCAGAACGTGGTCAATGACAACCGGCCGGGCGCGAACGGGATCATCGCCACGCAGGCCTTCATCCGGACGCCGGCGGACGGCTACTCGGTGCTGATCGGCACCAATACGACGCATGCCGCTAACGAGCACCTCTACAAGAAGATTCCGTACGACCCGGTGCGGGATTTCACGGCGATTACCGCGCTCGCGCGCGGCGGACAGGTCATGATCGTGCATCCGCGCGTGCCGGCGAAAACCGTCAAGGAATTCATCGCGCTCGCCAAGCGCCAGCCGGGCAAGCTTACCTTCGGCAGCGGCAGCTCCTCGAGCCGCGTTGCGAGCGAGCTGTTCCAGCAGATGGCGGGGTTGAAGCTGGTGCACGTCCCGTACAAGAGCAACCCGATGGCGGTGACCGATCTCGTCGGCGGCCACATCGACATGATGATCACCGACGTCGTCACCGGGCTACCGCAGGTGCAGGCCGGCAAAGTGCGGGCGCTCGCCGTGAGCAGCCCGAAGCGTCTGCCCAACGTGCCGGAACTCCCGACGATCGCAGAGGCGGGCGTCAAGGGCTACGAGCTGACGTTCTGGTTCGCGGCCTATACGCCGGCGAAGACGCCGCCTACCGTCGCGGCGCGGCTGCGCGAACTCTTCATCAGCGCTACGAAGAGCGCGCCGGCGGACAAGTTCTTCAAGACGACCGGGATCGAGCCGTGGACCACGACTTCAGCGGAACTGGAGAAATTCCAGGCCTCGGAGTCAGCGAAGTGGGCGCGGGTGATCAAGGCCGCAGGAATCGAGCCCGAATAGCAATGAATGCAAGTGCCGCGGGAACGAAGGCGCTCGTTTTCGACGTGTTCGGGACGGTCGTGGACTGGCACGGGTCGGTGGCACGCGAGGTTCGCGCGCTTGCGAAGTCGAAGGGGCTGCGGGTGAACGCAGTGAGATTTGCGAAAGCCTGGCGCGCGGGTTACCGGCCGGCGATGGATCGCGTGCTGCGCGGCGAAGCGCCATTCGAAAAGATCGACGCCATCCACCGTGCGATCCTCGAAGACGTACTGAAGCAGTTCAAGGTCACGACGCTCAGCGAGGAGGATAAGGCGAATCTCAACCTGGTATGGCACCGCCTCAAGCCCTGGCCCGACTCGGTTCGCGGGCTCAAGCGCCTCAAGTTAAATTTCATAATTGCCACGCTTTCCAACGGCAACACGAGCCTCCTCGTGAACATGGCGAAGCACGGCGGGCTGCCGTGGGATTGCGTTTTTTCCTCCGACACCTTCAAGCTCTTCAAGCCCGACCCGGGCATGTACCTCGGCGCGGCGGGCATGCTGGATTTGAAGCCGGAGGAGGTGATGATGGTCGCCGCCCACAAGGCGGATCTACGCGCTGCGGCGAAATGCGGGCTCAAGACGGCATTTGTTAAGCGCCCGCTCGAGCACGGTCGCGGAGCGACGCTCGATCTTGCCTCGGAGCCTGACTTCACCGTGAACGCAGAGAGCTTCCTCGATCTTGCCAACCAGCTCGGCTGCTGAGCCAGCCGGGCCGCCGATGTGGAGGTAAAGGGTTTCCGGAACCCTTTACCTTTCTGCTACGCGGCGCTCTTCTCTGCGTAAGCAGAGTAGAAGTAATCGAACACCTTGCCGGCTTCCCGCAGCGCTTCGTCGTCGCCCCGCGCCTTCGCCTTGATTCCCCGCAACATCGTCTCCAGACCCTTTGCGTCCGCAATCGGGATTCCGCCGGTATCGAGGAAGTGAACGGCGTGGCCGATGGCGGCCAGCGCCGGGTCATCCTCGAGGCCGAAGCTTGCCAGCAACACCTCGAAGGTTACGCGGCCCCCAACGTGCGTGAAC
>DATICE010000162.1:0-156224 GCA_035456985.1 Burkholderiales bacterium
CCCCGGAAGAGATTTTCGCCTTCCAGTACAGCGATGTTCCGGCAGGCGCTCCTCCAGCCGACAAGCGGCCCACCGACCGCCTGCCACCCGGGCTGGGGAAAGTACGCTGGCGTGAGGTTTTTCAGCTACTGCGGGAAAAGAACTACCAGGGCTACCTCAGCTACGAGGGACCCAATCCCGAGTACTGGTCACGGCCGCCGGAGGACGTCGCGCGCGAAGCCGCGGTGGCGACGCGGAAATTACTTGCCGCGGTCGAAAACTCTTGACGCCACCGCCCGGGCGAGCACCTCACGTAATTGTGGCACCGCCTCCCGGCCCGCAGCCTCGCCCGCAGCAATGTTCGATTCCTTCTGCTCGAAATCGAGCATGCGGGTGGGCACCGTGCGCGGCACGACGACGACATCGGCGTCCGCGAGCTCGTCCGCAAACAGCGCATAGCGGCCGCCGCGGCCGTACTGCCTCTTCGCGGCGTCCGGCGCATTGCGCGTCTGGGCGGACCACGATACATCCACGGCGACGACGATGTCCGCGCCCATCGCCCGCGCAAGCTTGACCGGCACCGGGCTCGTAAGCCCGCCGTCCAGGTACTCCTCCCCGTTGATCACGGGGGGCACGAAGATCCTTGGCACGCTTGCCGAGGCGCGGACTGCGACTCCGGTATTGCCGCGGTTGAACACCACCATGCGGCCGCTCCTGGCCTCGGTGGCGATTACCGCGAACGGCCGGGCGAGGTGCTCGATCGGCCGCCCATCCACCATCCGGTTGACGAAGTCCTGCAGCGCCTCCCCTTTCACCCAGCCGTTCCCGAACAGCGTGTAGTCCACCAGCTCATCCCGCTCGAGAGCGAGTGCGATCTGCTTCAGCTCGCGCGCCGGCCGGCCGCTCGCATAGAGTGCCGCGACCACGGCTCCCGAGCTCGATCCGGTCACGATATCGGGCACGAAGCCCGCCTCCTCCAGCGCCTGGATCACGCCAATATGGGCGAAGCCGCGCGCGCCGCCGCCGCCCAGCGCGAGCGCAACCAGGGGTCGCTCCGACCGCAGCGGCTCGATCGCCGCCTCGCGCGGCGCACCGGCGCCGTTGTAATCCGACGGCGACAGGGCGCACGCGGCAACGGCGCCCGCCGCGAACAGGAGGATGAGGGTCTTGCGCGACATGGCCGGGAATTGTAAATCGAAAGCACTCTGGCAGCGAAATCCGGGCAGGGTTCCCCTCGGTTCAATTCTCTCCTTGCCGCGACCGGGCGGCGGGTTGCGTTCCCGGTGCAAACCGGACAGAATGTGGGTCGGATTTCGCGCATTTTTCTTGCACCTACACAAGTAGAAAGGGAGGAACTCATGATCACCCGCATCTGGCTTCCGTTCGCCATCGCATCGTTGCTCCTCGGCGCTGCGCCTGCATTAGGCCAGGAAGCCGCCAAGAGCTATCCCAGCCGCCCGATACGGATGATCGTGCCGAATACACCCGGCAGCGCGGTGGATACCTTGAGCCGCATCGTCGGCAACGAGCTGAGCAATACGATCGGGCAGCAGATCGTGACGGACAACCGCGCCGGCGCCGGCGGCATCATCGGCATGGAAATCGCCAAGGAGGCGAACCCCGACGGCTACACGCTGATCAGCGCGACGACGGCGGCCTCCACGATCGCGAGGCTGCTGCAGAAGAGCGCCCGTTTTGACCCTGTCAAGGACTACGACTACGTCGTGCAGTACGCGGAAACCCTCAACATCCTGGTGGTGAATCCGACGCTGCCGATCAAGTCGGTGAAGGAGCTGATCGCATACGCCAAGAGCGGGAAGACGCCGTTCAACATGGCCTCCGCCGGCGCCGGTTCGCAGAGCCATCTCGCCGGGGCGTACTTCCAGCAGCGCGCCGGCATCAACTCGCTGCACGTGCCCTATAAGGGCGGCGGTCCCTCGTCCGCATCGGTAGTGGCGAACGAATCGCAGTGGACGCTTATCCCCGCGCCGGCGGCAATGGTCCACGTCAACGCCGGACGCATGCGCGCCATCGCGCAGACCCTGCCCAAGCCCACCGCGCTGCTGCCCGGTATTCCGCCGATCGCCGACTCCATTCCGGGCTTCGACTACAGCGGCTGGATGGGCTTCTTTCTGCCCAGGGGCACCCCGAAGACCATCAACGACAAGCTGCGCGCGGCGGTGGTGAAGGCCATGCAATCGCCCCAGGTGAAGAAAGGAATGGCCATCCAGGCAACGGAAATCGCCATCCTGGGACCGGCCGAATTCCGCAAGGTGGTGCAGGAGTCGATGGTCACAAACGAGAAACTCGTGCGATCCCTCGGGTTGACGGCCAACTGACTCCCGACGCGCGAGTTGCGGCAAAGGGCGGCTCAGCCGCCCTTTTCGTTTGCGTTGTAGAATCACACGTCGGCCGCAATGAGCAGGAAACCATCATGAGCAGCACGCCCGTCAAGCTCGGCATCGTGGGCCTCGGCCGCTGGGCCAAGGTGTTGACGCGCGCCGCGCGCCAGTCCGACAAGCTGATGATCGTCGCCGGCTACAGCCGCTCCGAGGAAAAGCGCCTCGCTTTCGAACGGGAACTGGGCGTGCCGGCGGTGCCCGACATGAAGGCCATGCTCTCCAACCCGGAGTTGAAGGGCGTGATCCTGACGGTGCCGAACGAGCAGCACCTGCCGATGGCGGAAATGGTCGCGAGGGCGGGCAAGCATGTCTACACCGAGAAGCCGATCGCCCAGACGCTGGAAGACGGCTTGAAGATCGCCGCTCTGGAGAAGCAGTACGGCGTGACGGTGACCGTCGGCCACAGCGCGCGGCTGATGGCGGGCATCCGCATCATCAAGGAGGGAATCGACGCCGGGGAACTCGGGCGGGTCGCCTTCCTTGAGGCCAATTTCTCCAACGAGCGCGCGCTGGAACTCACGCCGCAGACCTGGCGCTGGTACAAGGATCGCGCGCCCGGCGGCCCGCTTTCCCAGCTCGCGATCCACCAGTTCGACGTGCTGCACCTGCTGGGCGGGGAGATCGCCGAGGTGTCCTCGATGGCATCGAAGCTCTCGCCCGTGGGCGCGGAGGTGGACGACCAGTCGATGACGCTGCTCAAGTTCGCCGACGGCAAGGTCGGCTACGTCGGCTCGTGCTGGACCTCCCCCGGCATCTTCGCGGTGCGGGTGTTCGGTTCCAAGGGGCTCATGCATTACGAGATCGACTTCGGCACCTGGGATACGCCGCATCTTCTTCACAAGGCGTCCACGCTCTATATTCAGCGCGGCAAGGACGGCTGGGCGAAGCGGGAGGCCATCGCGCTCCCGGAGAGCGACATGTTCCGCGCCGAGCTGGAAATGTTTGCTGCGAGCTGCGCGAGCGGCAGGCCCGGCGAACTCACAGCGCACAACGGCAACGTTGCGGTCGCGGTGGTGTACGCGGCGCTGAAATCGCTCGACCGGAAGGGCCAGTACGTGCGCATCGCGGACATCATGGAAGAGACCCGTTCGCGGATCGGCGCGCAGGCGCGCGCCGCCTGAACCCATGCTTCCCACGCGCCACTTCGTCGATCTCACGCAGCCGGAAATCGCGGCGCAGCTGAAGCGAAATCCGCTGGTGATTCTGCCCGCTGGCAGCGTCGAGCAGCATGGCCCGCACCTGCCCGCCGGCACCGATATCTTCGCCGCCAACGTCATCTCCCATGCCGTGGCGGAGCGCATGGACGGGCTCGTGCTGCCGGGCGGCCCGCTCGGCGTCACCCCCATGCACATGCCGTTCGAGGCCACCCTCACGCTTTCTCCGGACACCTACCAGCGCGTGGTGACGGAAACGTGCGTCTCGGCCGCGAAGCACGGCGCGAAAGCCCTGCTGCTGCTCAACTGGCACGAAGGCAACATCCCTTCGCTCGCGATCGCCGCCGAGAGCCTTCACCGTGATCACGGCATGACGGTGCTCACCGTGCAGGCGTGCTACGTCGCGGCGGAGCTCTACGGCAAGGACTATGGCGGCCTCACGCACGGCGGCGAGATCGAGGCGCTCGCCGTGCTCGCCTGCCGGCCCGATCTCGTCCATCTCGACCGCATCGACTATTCGTCCGACCACTCGCACGGCCGTCGGTGGGACAAGCTGCGCCGCACGCGCGCGTTCCAGCCGGTGCTGCGCGACATCCGCACCATCGCGCCGACCGGGTGGTACGGCGCCCCCGAGCACGCGACCGTGGACAAGGCGAAGAAGATGCTCGACGGCGTCGCGGACGCGATCGCGAAGGAAGCGTCGGACATCTTCCGCCTGCTCGACGAGGCGCAGGGCGGCACCGCCGAGATCAAGCATCTCAAGGTGGCAACCTGATGGCCAAGGTGCTGACCCAGGCGCAGGCGAAGAGCATGGGGCTGCCCGGGCGAAGATCGCTGGAAATCGTTTCCGGCGAGAAAGGCTCGAGCGCGGTCACGCTTCGGCTGGTGGAGATTCCGGTGCCGAAACCCGGCGACATCGCGCGCGGCCCGCATTATCACCAGGGCTTCGAAGAGTGCATCTTCGTGATGGCGGGCGAGGGTTGCACGCAAGCCGACAGCGGCAATTTCCCGCTGAAGGCCGGCGACACCATCCTGATTCCACCCGGAGAAAAGCATGTCACGCGCAACACCGGCACAGAGCCGCTGAAGCTGCTGTGCTTCTTCCCGGTCGCCGACATCACCAAACGCACCCAGGAATAGAAAGCGTGAGTCGTGTCTGACGTTTTGTGCCTGCGGCCGCAGGCCGATTTTCAGCGCGCGGGGGTCGCGCCCCCCGCCTCGCTCACTGTCAACTACCGGGTGAGCGACGATCCGCAGCTCGCCGGATACGTGAGGAGCGCGCTCGCGCTGGTCATCCCGGCGGTCGGCCCGAAACTCGCCGGCACGCTCTTCGAGGGCGGCAGCGTCAAGCTCGTCCAGGTGACCGGCGCGGGAGTGGACCGGGTCGATGAAGCCGCGATGAAGAGGCTCGGCATCGCGGTAGCGAACGTTCCGGGCGGCAGCAATAGCGCCGTGGCCGAGTACGTGCTGGCAAGCGCCCTCGTGCTGCTGCGCCGCCTCGCCTGGGCGGACGCGGAGATCCGCAACGCGAACTACGTCTCGTTCCGCGGCCGCATGATCGCTGACAACCTCCCTGGACTGGAGGGGCTCACCGTGGGCGTGGTGGGCCTCGGGACCGTGGGGTTCGCTGTTGCAGAGGCATTCCACCGCTTTGGTTGCCGGATCGTTTATCACGACCCCGCTCCGCGCAACGCCCAGGCCGCGGCGAAGATCGGCGCGCAGGCGGTGCCGCTCGAGGAGCTGCTCCGGACGGCCGATGTCATCACCCTGCATGTGCCGCTGCTGCCGCAGACGCGGAGCCTGATCGGGATGCGGCAGTTCTCTGTGATGAAGCCCGGCGCGGTGCTGATCCAGGCTTCGCGCGGGGGCGTCGTGAACGAGGAGGCGCTCGTCACGCATCTCAATTCGGGCCGGCTCGGCGGAGCGGCCATCGACGTCTACGCCACCGAACCGCCCGACCCCGATAATCCGCTGTTCGCGCTCGAGGGCGATGCGGCGCGCCGGATCCTGTTCACGCCGCACATCGCGGGCGTCACGCGTCAAGCCTCCGCCACGCTATTCCGCGAGGCGTGGGCGAACGTCGAGCGCGTCCTCGTCAAGGGCGAGGCGCCGCTCAACCGCGTCTACTGATGGGTGATGGTATGGCCAAGGGCAAAGAGCTCGGAGTGGCGGTGATCGGCGCCGGGCGCATCGGCGCATTGCGGGCGCGGCTCGCCGCGAAGCATCCCTGCGTCAGGTTCATCGCGATATCCGACCGCGATCCGCAGCGCGCAAAGGCGCTCGCCGACCAGGCGGGTGCCGATTTTCACAGCGGCGACAATTTCGAGGTGATCGAGCGTCCGGAGGTCAACGCGGTGTTCGTTTCAACGCCCGAAGGCGAGCATTCGGCGCCGGTTCGCCGCGCGCTCGAGCTGGGAAAGCCCGTGCTGTGCGAAAAGCCGATCGCGTTGACGCTCAAGGACGCCGACGAAATGCTGGAGACGCTGCGCAAGACCGGGGGGAAACTGCGCATCGGCTACAGCCGCCGCTTCAAGGAATGCTTCCTCCGCGCGAAGGAGCAGATGGTCCACGCGCGCCTCGGGAAAGTGGTCGGCGGGCTCGCCCGCGTCTACAACTCGCGTGCGCAGACCTTCGCGATCCTCAAGCGCGATCCCCATGCGACGCCGGTGCTAGACGTGCTGACCTACTACGTGGACCTGATGTGCTGGTTCCTGGACGGCAATCGCCCGGTGGAAGTGGTCGCACGCGGCCAGCACGGTATCTTCCGGGACGCCGGCTATAGTGCGCACGACGCGACGTGGGCGATCGTCACTTTCGCCGACGGCGCCGTGGTCAATTTCGGCATCAGCTACGCCCTGCCGGCGAAATTCCCGACCCAGGGCCAGTCCGACCGGGTGGAACTCCTCGGCACCGAGGGCACCATGCTGATCGACGACGACCACAAGGACCACCTGCTCTACACCGAGAAGGGCATTCCCCACCCTTACGTGCCCGACCACAAGCTGGAGCTGGCATTCCTCGGCAGCAACACCGCGGGCGACTGGGCGCTGGGGGACTTCTGGGGACCACTCGGCAATGAGACCCGGGCCTGGCTCGACCATCTCGTCACCGGCGCCCCCACCGCGCATACGACGCCGGAGCAGGCGCGCATTAATCTCGAGACCACGATCGCCATCGAGCGCGCCGTGGCCACCGGCAAGACGGTGCGGCTGCCGCTCGAAACCTAGCCGCCGCGATCCGGCGCGACTGGCTGCATCCTGCCCGGAGATGCGCCCGGAGCGATCGAATCGGCGCCACCGTCCTCGACCAGCAACGGATGGATGCGAAAGGCGCGCTCGAGGTGCTGCTCGAAGTCGATCTCGCCCCACACCAGGTCTTCGAGCAAAGGGCACGTGATCGGTCGACTTGCCGCCGCCGCGACCAGGCAGTCCATCTCGTAAGTAAAGCGCAGGTCACGCGTGAACGCCTCGTCGGCGATCGCAAGCATGCGTGCATAGAGCGCACTCGAAATCTTCGAGATGCCCACCAGCTCCCCGCGCACCTCGCTCCCCAGTCGCGAGCGATCCTTGGACATATTCACGAGCATTTCCGCGCGCGTCTCGACGAAGACCTCGTCGCCGGCCCGGGTGAAGCCTGACAGGAGCACCGCGTCCGGACTCGGGTGATCGAGCAAGGTCTCGAGCGCGCGGCGCTCGTAGATCAGATCCGATTCGAGCAGCAGGAAGTCTACGGCGACTCTATCGCGCGCGCAGGCGAGAGAGTACATGGTGCTCGACTCGGCGTAGCGCGGGTTGTGCACCAGCTCGACCACCCCCGCCCGCCGGCGCGCCAGCTCCTCGTAGTGCTCGCAGCAGTGGCCGGTGACGATCACGATGCGCCGGATCCCGCTGCGCAGGAGCTTTCCGATCGACTCCTCGATGATCGGCCCGCCGCCCACGTCGAGGAAGCCCTTCGGCGCCATGCGGTAGCGCTGTTGCAGGCGCGTGCCCATGCCCGCCGCCAGGATCACGGCCGTGTCGACCCGCTGCCCGCGCGCCGGCACGAGCCGGCCGTGCTTCGGTCCGCTCTCGCCGAGCAGGTAGTCGGCGACCCGCTCGCCGCTTGCGCCGTCGGTGGGACCCACGAGCTGCGCGGTGATCTCGCGGCGTACGCTGGAATGGCGCCCGGGTCGGGCAAGTTCGGCCGCGATGACCGGCGCGAGCTCGGCGTAGCTCCCCGCGTGGGCGCAGATGTCCCGGTAACGGTCGATGGCGTGGTCCAGCCGGCGCTCGAGGCGCCAGCGGAAGGGACCGCGATAGCTCAGGGGAAGCTTGTAGAAGTCGCACCACACGACCGGCCGGTCCATGGCGGCGAACTCGAACAGCACCGAGGAAGCATCGCTGATCAGGAGGTCGGAGACCACGAAATAGGGATTGGGGTCGAAATCCTCGGGCCTCACGATATGCACGTTGGGGTAGCGCGCCCAGCGCTCCATCTTGCGCCGGTGGCTCCGGTAGCGCGGGTTGAAGTACGAGAACTGATGCGCCTTGACGATCAGGTTGTAGGCGCCGAAGTGCTCCGGCCAGCGGTCAGGCATCGCTCCGAAGGAGCTCGGGAGCGACGTCGGCGCGTACATCAACGTGGGCCGCGCCGGATCCAGGCCCACGGCGGCCAGGTCGAGGGCCGGGCGCTCGGCGGGCGGCCAGAACAGCGGATCCACCTTGACGTAGCCGACCTCGACCAGGTTCGCGCGGGGGAAGCGCTCGCGCAGGAGCCGCGTGTAGTGCGGGCCCTCGGTGAAGCGCACGTCCATGTCGCACAGGTCGGCGTCGTAGACGTCGGCTTTCATGCCGATGCCGTGGTGCAGCTGGGCGCTGCGCGTGCCCGGCGGGAGCTCGCGCAGGGGCGCGAAGCCGTGGCCGAAGACCACCCAGTCGGGGCGTTCGCGCCGATAGATCTCGAGCGCCTCCGCCTGCGATCCCACCCAGGAGCATGAGAGTCCCAGGCGGGCGATCGCCGCGCGCACCACTGCGGTCGACTGCCGCGCACGCTCGTAGACGACGCTGTGGATCTCGATTCCACGGCGTTCCAGCGCGCGCTGCACCGGCCGGTACTGCGTCAGGTAGTAGAGATACGAGACGTCGAAGAAGATCCTGGGCACTGGAGTCCGGCCGGCGGCGAAAGGGCGGTCCGGGAGTCTACGCTCGCGCGGCCACGCCCTAGACGCGGTAGCGGTATTCCCGGCCCGGCACGCGCTCGATGTCGGGGGGATAGCTCGCGCGCTTGTCGGCGAAGTACTCGGCGCGCCGATCGCCGTCGGCAGCGCGGCCGTAGGTCACGTACAGCAGGCGGCGCGGCACGAGAGTAGGATTGGGCTCCGAGCGGTGGGGGACGAACGAGTCGAAGAACACGGCATCGCCGGGCTCCGTCTCGACCGGCACGAACTCGATGTCGCCGAGCTCCGCGGCGGAGAGCGGCTCCCACTCGCGCCCTATCCTCTCGTGCGTGTGGCGCCCGCGCGCCACCTCCAGGCAGCCGTTGTCGATCCCGGCCCGATCGATGGAGATCGCGGCGGTCAGGTGCAGGCGCCCGTACTTCGCCCAGCCCGCCTGCACATCCTGGTGGGGCTCGAATCCGCCGCCGCCGGGCAGCTTGAAGTTGATCTTGTCCTTGAACAGGACGGCTGGTTCGCCGAGCAGCTGGGATGCCGCGCCGCGCAGTTCGCTCGAATTGGTCAGCTCGGCGAAGCCCGCGTGGAAGGGCACGAAGTTCTCGATCCGGTTGAGCAGGCGGCCGCGCGCGGTTGCGTCGAAGTACATCATGTGCCGCCCGGGGAGCTCTCCCCAGGCCACGACCTCGTCCGTCCAGGCGCGCAGGGCGCGCGTGCGCCCGGCGTCGAGCAGCGCGCGCACGACCAGATAGCCGTCGCGCGCGTAATCAGCGAGTTGCTCGGAGGAGAGCGGACCGGCGATGGCCGGAGCGGGCCTGGATTCTCGTCGCGTCGATGCTGCTCTTCGTTCCATGGTCACGCCGGGCGTTCGTCAGGATGGCTCAGCGGCACAGCCTACCATGCTCGCGAGCGGTCCGTCATGCCTGCCCGTGCGCGTTGCCAATTACTGTGACTTGATTGACTTGACGATCTTGCCCCACTTGTCGTACTCGCCGCGCAAGAATGCCGCGAATGCTTCCGGCGTCATCGAGGTCGGTTCCAGCGCCTGCTTTCGGAACAACGCCTGGAAATCGGTCTGCGTGGACATTGCGGCGAGCTCGCCGTGAAGTCTGTCGACGATCGGCCGCGGCGTCGCCGCGGGCGCCACGATCGCGTACCATGAGGGGGCCTCCACGCCCTTCACGCCGAGCTCCACCAGCGTCGGCACCTCCGGGGCAACCGGCGAACGCCTGGGGCTCGTGACGGCCAGCGCGACAAGCCGTTTCGTGCGCACGTGCGGCATCACGGCCGTTACGCTGGACATGATCACCTGAGTCTCGCCCGTCAGCACTCCGATCACGGAGGGCCCCGAGCCCTTGTAGTGGACGGGAAGCAAATGGATGCCCGTAGCCGCGTTGAACAGCTCGGGCACCAGATGCGTTGGAGTCCAGATGTTGCCCGAGGAGTAATACAGCTCGCCCGGGTGCCCTTTCGCGAGCGCTATCAGATCCTTGACCGAGCGCACCGGCAGCGAGGGGTGCACCGCCATCACGTGGTAGGAAGAAGCCAGCAGGCTCAACCCGACGAAGTCGCGTTGCGAATCGTACTCCGTCTTCTCGACGTGCGGGTACATCGCGAGCTGGCCGACGAATCCCAGCAGCAGCGTGTAGCCGTCCGGCGCCGCCTTCGCCACCAGGGTGGTACCGATGCTGCCGCCCGCGCCGGGTCGATTGTCTACGACGAATTGCTGACCGAGGCGGTCACCAAGCCTCTGCGCCGCCGCGCGCGCAACGAAGTCGTTTCCGCCCCCGGGCGAGGTGGGAACGATGATCCGCACCGGCTTGGCCGGGTACGATTGTGCTTCCAACCGCCCGGCCGCGGCCAGCGAGCCGAGTGCCACGACTGCGACCGCCGTCCAGCAGGTTGACTTTCGCATCGAACAATCCCCCTGGCTTTCTTATTTCCTTCCCGCGTCACCCGTGACCCGTCGCCATTCTCTCACCCGGGCGGCCAGTCGAGCTTGCGCCCCGCGAGGATGTGCAAGTGTAGATGAAACACGCTCTGCCCGGCCCCCGCCCCATTGTTGACTACGAGGCGAAACGTGTCGCCCGCCCCGAGCTGGCGCGCGACTTTGCCCGCCGCGAGCATCAAGTGCCCCAGCAGCGCCTGGTCCGCAGCCGTGGCGCTGGAGAGCTTCTCGATCTCCCTCTTCGGGATGAGCAATACGTGGGTGGGCGCCTGCGGGTTAATGTCCCGGATTGCAAGGCATAGCTCGTCCTCGTAGACGATGTCCGCGGGAATCTCGCGCCGGATGATCTTGCCAAAGATAGTGGTCAACTGAGCCTCCTGGATCGGTCCTCGTGTGTGATGCTACATCAATGATTAAAAAGGAAAATACCCCCTGGTAGCACGGTCATGCAACGCGTTGATGACGCGGCGCAATAATTTTATTGTCCAAACCCCTTGACAGCCCGGTTTCTAGCCATATAATGGCAATTGTGCAGCGCAACATATTTGTAGCCGGTCGCTGTTTAACGTGATGTTTTGAAAGGAGTAAAACATGTATCAGACCCCCGAACAACTGGTGGCTCTCAACAAGGCCAATCTGGAAGCGGCAATGAAGTTTGCTGGCGTAGCGTTTCAGGGCGCCGAGCGCATCTTGGACCTGCAACTCAAGGCGGCCCGCAGCGCGTTCGCCGATACTGTGGAGAACGCGAAGACGATCGCGGCGGTGAAGGACCTGCAGCAGCTCGCCGCTCTGAGGGAAAGCATGGCGCAGCCGACCATCGAAAAGGCGACCGCCTACGCGAAGAGCGTATACGACGCCGCCACGGCCACCCAGGCCGAGATCGGCAAGCTTGCCGAAGAGCAAGTCGCGGAATTCAACAAGCAGGTCGTCGCGGCGCTCGACAGGATGGTGAAGACCGCTCCGGCGGGTTCCGAAGTCGGGATCGCGACGCTGAAGTCGGCGATCGCTGCTGTCAATGCCTCCTACGAGAATCTGTCCAAGGTCGCCAAGCAGTTCACCGAGGTGACGCAGTCGAACTTCGAAGCGGTCGCGAAGCAAGCGGCCGAGGGCGTGAAGAAAAGCACCAAGAAGGCGGCTGCCTAATCTCGAGCCGGCAACACGTGCAAGAAGAGCCCCGGGCACCCGGGGCTTTTTGTTTGTACGGCGGCGCTCGGGCAGGCTAGGACGGGAAATCCGCCCAGGGAAACCCCAGCGCACTGACGCCGTGCTTGAGCGCGGCGATGGCGCCCTGCACTTCCTGCGACGCGCCGCGTACCCCCAGCTCGATATGGCGGTCGGGCTCGAGCCGGGGCAGGCTGAAGACCTTGATCAGGGGAAAGCGGGACTGGCAGGCGTTCATGAGCTCGATCAGCTGGCTCTCTCCCGCCTCGCGCACGATGATCGATGATTCGGCGATGCTGCCTGGAGCGAACTGGTCCCGGTAGTGCGTCTCGAGCACCCACTCCAGCATCGGCCACGCCATCTGCGGAAATCCCGGCAGGAAATGATGCCGCTTGAAGCTGAAGCCGGGGATGCGGTTGTAGGGATTGGGAATGATCACGGAGCCTTCCGGGAACTCGCCCATCATGAGCCGCTGCGGTGTGAGCGCCTTGGGGTCGTTTCCGAAACGCCCCCGGATCTCGGCCTCTGCGTCGGGATGGAGCCTGAGCGTGACGCCCGCAGCCCGCGCCGCCGCCGCCCGTGTGTGATCGTCGGGCGTCGCGCCGATGCCGCCGAAGCTGAACACGGCGTCTCCGGAGCCGAACGTGCGCCGGAACGTCGCCGTGATGAGTTCCGGATCGTCCCCGAGGTAGTGGCACCACGCGAGCTGCAGCCCGCGCGCTCCGAGCGCCGCGATGGTCTTCGCGAGGTGCCCGTCCTGGCGCTTGCCGGAGAGGATCTCGTCGCCGATGATGATCGCGCCGAATTTCACAGAGCAGCGAGATCAGCGGTGGATGTAGGACTCGAGCTGCTCGATAGTCCGCTGCTGCTCGGCGATCACTTCCTTCACCAGATCGCCGATCGAGATCACGCCGATCAGCCGCTCGCCCTCGGTCACCGGCAGGTGGCGGATGCGCTTCTCCGTCATCAATGCCATGCATTCCTCCACCGTCTGCCCGGGATGCACCATGATGACCTTGTGGGTCATGATGTCGCGCACCTGCAGCTCGTGGGAAGACTTGCCGAGCAGGATCACCTTTCGCGCATAGTCGCGCTCCGAGATGACGCCGGTAATCCGGCCGCCCTCCGTCACGATCAGCGCTCCCACGCTCTTATCGGCCATCAGCTTGAGCGCGTCGAACACCCGCGCGTCCGGGCCGATCGTGTGGACTTCCCTCCCCTTCACCTCCAGCAACTGCTTCAAGCTCTTCATGGCAACCTCCTCCGGCCGGCTAATTCACGGATCCTCGCCCGAGTGTAGCCAATATCGCACCCGCCATAAAGAACGCGGTTGCACCCGGCCCCCCCTTGCCGGGGCGGGCGTGCCGCGCCTGCCTTCACCTCTGGGATTCGGCGTCGCCTTCGGGGCGTCGCGGCCGCAGCGCCTGCACCGCTGCGCGCACGCCCGCGGCGGCCGGCTGCCGCACGATCCCCGGCACGATCTCGGGCGCGACCGGCGCGCTGAAGTAGTTGCCCTGCATTTCCTCGCACCCGTGCTCGCGCAGGAACTCCCACTGCTCACGCGTTTCCACGCCCTCCGCGATGACCGTGAGGCCGAGGCTGTGCGCCATCGCGACCACCCCGCGGGTGAGCGCCGTCGCATCGGCGTTGCGCGGCAGCTCGCCGATCAGCGACCGGTCGATCTTGACGCTGTCGATGGGCAACCGCCTGAGGAAGTTGAGGGACGAATAGCCGGTGCCGAAACCGTCGACCACCACCCGCACGCCGGCCTCCTTCAGCTGTGCGAGCAGCCGCATGGCCCGCTCGGGATTGCGGATGACCATCTCCTCAGTGATCTCGAGCTCGAGGCGCCCCGCTTCCAGCGCCGCGCGGTGCAGCGCCTCGCGCACTACCTGGATGAGGCTCTCCTGCAGGAACTGCTTCTGCGACAGGTTGACCGCGACGTGCAACAACGGCAGCCCCAGATCGCGCCAGGCGCGCGCCTGGCGGCAGGCCGAGTGCAGCGCCCATTCCCCGATCGCGGCGATCAGGCCCGCGTCCTCCGCCACCGGGATGAACTCGCTGGGACCGATCATCCCCTGCGTCGGATGCTGCCACCGCATCAGCGCCTCTACTCCGCTCACCTGTCCGTCGCGCACGCCCACCCTCGGCTGGTAGAGAAGCAGCAGCTCGCCCAGCTCGATCGCCTGCCGCAGTCCGGATTCCAGGGACAGCCGCTCGACCAGGTGCACGTTCATCTGCGGAGAATAGAAGCGGTAGCTGTTCTTGCCCTGCTGCTTTACCAGGTACATCGCCATGTCGGCGTTCTTGATCAGCGTGTCCGCGTCCTTGCCGTCATCGGGAAAGATGCTGATGCCAAGGCTCGCCGTCACCCTGCAGTCGCGACCCTGAAGCGTGAACGGCCGCACCACCGTCTCGAGCAGCTTCTTCGCCACTTCGGCAACCTGGCCCGCCTCCGTGAACTCCTCGATCAGCACGACGAACTCGTCGCCGCCCATGCGGCCGATCACGTCGCCTTCACGCAGCGTGGCCCGCAGCCGGTTCGCCAGCTCGGCAAGCAGAATGTCGCCGACGGTATGCCCGTGCGTGTCGTTGATGTCCTTGAATCCGTCGAGATCGATGAAGAGCAGCGCGAGGTTGCGCTCGAAGCGCGCCGCCTGCGCGAGCGCCTGGTGCAGGCGGTCGTTGAACATGGTCCGGTTGGACAACCCGGTCAGGGGGTCGTGGCTGGCGAAGAAGCGCAGGTTCTGCTCGGCCACCTTGCGCGCCATGAACTGCCCGATCTGGCTGCCGATCGTGTGCACCGCTCCCACCAGACCGGGATCGGGCTGACACACCTCACGCCCGAACAGCTCGATGACCCCGTAGAACTCCTCGCCGACCAGGATCGGAAATGCGAACACCGAATGCAGCCCGGCCTTGAGCGCCGCCGGCCCCCGCCGCATACTGAAGTCCTGGGCCAGATCGGCGATCCAGACCGGCGCGTTCGTAGTCCACACCTGGTGTATCGGGCCCGTGCTCGCTCCCGGCGCCTGCGTGCGCAGGCGGCTGAATGCCATGAACTCGCGCACCTCGGGCGCATCCACGCACCACGCTTCCATGCAGCGCAAAAGATTCGCCGTCCGGTCGAGTTCCCAGCGCGCCCCGTAATCCCATCCGCTCGCCTCGCCGATCGTGCGCAGAAGCCGCGGCAGCGCGTCCTCCACCGTGCGCGCCTCCTCGAGTATCCGGGTGACGGCATGCTCCATCTGGAGCCGCCGCTCGGCGCGCTTGCGCTCGGTGATGTCGGTGGTAAGGGTGATGAAGCCGGACGGCTGCCCGGCGAAATCCCGCACGACCGTCGTCGAGACGTTGACGTTGAAGCGGGTGCCGTCCTTGCGCATGCGCACCGTCTCGAGATCGGTGAACGATTCGCCCCGCAGCAGTTGCTTGCGCATTGCCACCGCTTCGTCCTTCAGGTCGGGGGGAATGAAAGGCAGCGGCCCTCCCAGCACCTCCTCTACCTTCCAGCCGAACATGCGCTCGGCAGCAGCGTTCCAGGCGACGATGCGCAGGTCGCGGTCGCGCGCAATGATCGCAACCGGCGAGGCCTCGATCAGGGCCTCGTATTTCTGCGAGGTCTGCCGCAGCACTTCCTCGGTGCCCTGCTGGGCGCTGATGCGCTCGGAGAGCTCGCGGTTGGTCCGCGACAGCTGCTCCACCAGCCCGGAATTCTCGAAACGGACACGCAGCGTCTCGCGCAGGATCTGCGTCAGGATCGGGCTCGCTCCGAGCACCACGCCCATCAGCACGATGGTCAGGACGCCCATGAAGACGTGCAGCGTCGTGCCTTGCGCGAAAACCGTGGCGATGAGCGGGGTGAAGGCCGGCAGCACGTAGGCGAGAAACGCCTGCTGCACCGGACCCAGGACCACCATGGCCGCCACCATCATGCCGCCGATGAGGAAGACCACGAGGAACTGGTGCGGTAACGAGGAATCCGGATAGAGAACCGAACCGGCGAGGCCCCACAACAAGCCGGCCGCGCCGGCCCCCAGCACGAAACGCCGCGCCCATCGACGCGCCTCGGCGTCCGGCGGATTCGTGGCCAGATGCGCGCGGTACAACAGGTAGCGCGCTCCGGTCACCAGGAACATGGCGGTGAGCCACGCCCCCAGCAGGGTGCTCGAAACGATACCCCACAGGGCGAATACGAGGATGCTGGAATTCAACAGCGTGCCGAGATACCCCGGCCGCGAGAGCCGGTAGAGCTGGCGCACCTGCTCGGCGTAAATCCGATTGTCAGTCACGTGATCGACCATGGCTCGTTCCACAGGCTATCCCGTTTGCGCCCGCTGCCGCAGGGACATTGTCGCAGGAGCGGATTGTTTTACGGTTTTCCTCGCGTCTTTGCGCACCCTCGACAGGCCCGGGACCAGCATGGCGGCTATGCCTTTTTCGCCTCAGGATTCAGCAGGTTGGGCGGCCGGCCGCCGGTCAACGCCGCGACCAGGTTGCGCGCCGCGGTCATCGCCATGGCACGGCGCGTCGCCTCGGTGGAACTGCCGATGTGGGGCATCAGGACCACATTGTCCAGTCGCAGGAAATCCGGGTTGAGCCGGGGCTCATTCTCAAAAACGTCGAGGCCCGCCGCGCGGATGACCCCGTCGCGCAACGCAGCGATCAGCGCCGCATCGTTTACCACGCCGCCGCGGGTCGAGTTGATCAGGATCGCGGTCGGCTTCATGAGCTTGAGCTCCCGCGCCCCGATCATGTGATGTGTCTCGGGCGAATAGGGCACCTGCAGCACCACGAAATCCGATTGCTTCAGCAGCTCATCCCTGGTCACATAGGCGGCCTTGCATCTTTGTTCGATATCGGAGCCGACCCGGCTCCGATTGTGGTAGAGGACCTTCATCTCGAAACCCGCGGCGCGGCGCGCGATCGCCTGCCCGATGCGGCCCATGCCGAAAATGCCGAGCGTCGAGTGATGAACATCCACGCCGAGCCACTGCTTCAGTCGCCAGCCCGTCCATTCGCCCGCCCGCACCCGGCGCTCGAGCTCGGTCAGGCGCCGCGCCGTCCCGAGTATCAGCGCCCAGGCAAGATCGGCCGTGGAGTCATCCAGCACGCCCGGGGTGTTGGTCGCCATCACGCCGCGCGCGGTGCAGGCGGCAAGATCGATGTTGTTGTAGCCAACCGCGATGTTTGCCACCGCCTTCAGCTTCGGGCAGCGCGCGAGGAGCCTGTCGTCGATGCGGTCGGTGAGCGCGCACATGACGCCGTCCTTGGCTTCGAGCCTGCGCGTGAGCGTCTCGGGATCGAACGGCGCGTCCTCCTGGTTGTTTTCAACCTCGCAGTGCTTCCCGACGTAATCGAGCGTTTCGTCGAAGACTTCCCGCGTGACAAGGACTTTAGGTTTCATCACGATTCAGTTTCCAAAGGTATTAGCCATAGACCACCGGGCTCGAGCCCGCGCTCTCAGTGTGTCTCCCCTCGTTGACGCCGACATCACAGGACAGTCAGGCGACGACCTCGCTGAGTCGGGCTTCGATGAATTGTATCTGCTCGTGCTTCATCCTGTTGCTCGAGTAAATCCACAGCAGTGCAACGAGCGCGATAAAGCTGCCGATGCCGAGCAGCTCTCCGCCCGCCGGCATGCCGGCGAGCTTCTGAAACACGCCGCCAACCATGACGCCCAACCCGATCGCGAGCAAGCCGGCAAACTGGATCTTCGTGGCAAGCTTGTATCGCAGGCTGCCTTCGATGACGGCACCTTCGCCGCCCGGGCGAAGCGTCCCTTCGAACTCCACTGCATCTCCCGCTCCGGCCAGGGGTGCTTTCCGCCATACCCTGACCCTCGACTCCTCTATGGCGCCTGAGAGGCGCTCGTTCGGGCCGAACCGATCGGCAGAAAGCAGCGAGCGGAGCCTCGCCAACGCCTCCGCTGGCGAGCGCGGCCCGGCCACGCGGAACTCCTGTTTCCAGAATATGAACCCGCCGCTCATGCTTATACCCAGCTTCAGCCAAATGGGGTTCAGGATTCCTGGAACCTGTTCTACCGCTTCGCGGCAGCCGGCTTCTTTTCGAACCAATAATCGTAGGCGATACGCGGATCGACCAAGGTATCGAGCGCCCAGCCGACGGTACGCCGCGCCCAAGCCAATTGCGACTCGAGCACCCTGGCGAAGAATGGGTTGTCCTGCGACATGCGGGCTGCCACCGTCCGCCACGCGCCCATCTGCGCCCGCAGCACGGTTGCGGGCGTCCGGTGAAAGCGCCTGCCCTGCCTCTCGCGCAACTGCACCTGGTCATCCGAATAGCGGTGGATCGCCTTCCATGACATGCCGGCGCTGGCGGCCTCCGCCGCATAATTCAGAATCGCTCTCAGCTCGGCGGGCAGCGCGTCGAAGCGCTTGCGGTTGATCAGGATCTCGAACACTTCCGCGGGGCGGTGATAGCTCTGCAGCATGCAATGCCCCGCCGCTTTCGGCAAGCCGAGCTGCAAGTCGGAGCTCGCGTTGTTGAGCGCCGCGCCGTCGAGCCGCCCCTCGTCGAGCGCCGCCGCTGCTTCATCCGCGGGCAGCTCCGTCGCGTTCGCTCCCATCTCCTGGAAGAGCTGCGTAGCGATACCCGTCGCGCCAATGCGCAGCCCCTTGAACTGCGCGGGTGAAGTGACCGGCTTCCGGAACCATCCCAGTGGCTGCGTGGGCATGGGGCCATAAAGAAACCCGACCACCTCGAGGGCGAGTTGCCGGTGCTGCAGCTCTTCGTAGAGTTCCTTGCCGCCGCCGTACTCCATCCACGCGAGGACGTTATTTGCGTCCATGCCGAGCGCGGGACCGGCGCCAAAGAGTGCGAATGCCGTGTTCTTGCTCCGCCACAGCTCCGGGACCGCGTGACAGCCGTCGAGAACGCCCTTGTGAGTGGCGACGAGCAGATCTTGCGGTTTCACGACCGCACCCGCCGGCAGTACCTCGATGCGCAGGCGCCCGCCGCTCATGTCGCTCACGCGCTTCGCGTAGTCGAGCGCGTACTCGTGGAAGATGTCGCGCGCCGACCAGGCGCCCTGCCAGCGCAGGTGCACCGGCGCCTGCGCGACAGCGGTCGCCGGGAAGCCCGCGCTGGCTGCACCGCCAGCCAACGATGCGGCCCCGGCCAGGAAGCGGCGCCGCGAAGCAACCAGTCGCTCCGGCGATTTGGACTTGAACTTCAGGAAGCCCCCGCGCATTTCATCCCGGGACGGTCTGCTTTTCATTGCGGATACACGGGCGAACCCGGGGGAAACGCCCGGTGCATGGATGCGACGCTGCGCGGTATTGCGGTAATCAGGCGCGCAGGATGAACCATCGGGTCCGGCGCCACCGGCCGGCGCGGGCCACAGCGCTTACTCGTCCTTCTCCCGGAAGGTGTCCAAGAGATCCCGGGCCATCAGCGCCAGGCCCACCAGAATCACGGCGCCGAGCGCAAGGTCCTTCATTTTCATCACGTACGGCAGGAGAAAACCGAGCAAAAACACTAGGGCAACCAGTGCAGCAATGACCCTGAATAGCATATCACCTTCCTCTGGAAATCCGGCTCAGTCCGATTCTGCTCGAGCAGCCAGCCAGCGCGCCGTTCGCAGCAGGCGGGCATCGCCGCCCCGCGGACCCACGAGCTGCACGCCGAGCGGCAATTCATTCGAACCCTTCATCAGCGGCAGGCAGATGGCGGGCATGCCGCAAAGTGTCCACAACGTGCAGAACATCGGGCTCCCCGTCGAGGTCAGCCCGTGCGGCGCGGTGCCAGACGTCGCTGGCGTGAGGATCGCGTCATACCGTTCGAATATCCGCGCCAGACCGTCGGCGATCTGAGGGATCCGCGCCAGCGCGACCTGATAATCGAACGCGGTGTGCCGGCGGCCGCGCTCCAGTTGCAAACGCAGCGACTCACTCAGCCGCTCGCGGCCTCTTTCGTACTCGGCTGCGAGATTGGCGGCCATTTCGGCTTCCATGATGATGCGATGCCAGTCCAGCGCCTCGCGCGCGATTTCGGGCAGCGCGAACTCCTCGACCCGGTCGCCGAGGTGCCGGGCGAGCTCCGCGAAACCTTCTCGGGTATCCGCGTCGGTCTCGTTCCATATCGGTGTCTTGACGAACGCGAGGCTTGGCGGCATCGGGGGCTCCTCCGCCGCAACCTGCCGGAACGGGATGCGCGCGCGCGGGCGCGTGTCCGGGTCGTTCTCGTCGAAGCCGACGATCTCCTCGCACGCCAGCGCGACGTCCTCAACGGAGCGCGCGAACACGCCGACGTGATCGAGCGTGCGCGAGAGCTTGAGAACGCCGTGGCGCGACACGAGTCCATGGGTCGGTTTGAACCCGTAGACCCCGCAATAAGCGGCGGGGCGGATCACCGAACCGTTGGTCTGCGAGCCGAGCGCGAGCGGGACCATCCCCGCGGCGACGGCTGCGGCCGAGCCGCTCGAGGAGCCGCCGGGCGTGTGCAAGGCGTTGTGGGGATTGCGCGTCTTGCCCGGCGCGTAGGTCGCAAGCTCGGTCGTGACCGTTTTGCCCATGATGAGGGCCCCGGACGCCCGCAGCATCGCGACCGGGCTGGCGTCGCGGTCAGGCGTGCGCCCCGCATGCAGCACGGTGCCGTCCTCGGTCGGCATATCGACGGTATCGAAAATGTCCTTGATGCCCACCGGCACGCCGTGCAGCGCTCCGAGCGGCGCGCCTTCCTTGCGCCGCTCGTCGAGCGCGCGGGCCTGCGTAAGCACGTGCTCCGGGTCGAGGAAGGCCCACGCCTGCACCTCGGCATCCACTTCGCGCACGCGCGCAAGGCACGCTTCCGCAAGCTCCTCGGCGCTCACCGCACCGTCGCGGATCGCGCGCGCGGCATCCGCCGCCGACAGCCAGTTCAGCTGCGAGGCCCGCATGAGCTCAATTCCCGTAGATTGCGCGCGGCAGCCACAGCGAAAGTTGCGGCCATACGTACACCACCAGCATCGCGACGAGCACGATCATCAGGAACGGTATGCAGCCCCAGAAAATCTGCGTGAGCAGCACGTTCTTCGGCGCGATACCCTTCAGGTAGTAGGCCGCCATTGCCATCGGCGGCGACAGGAACGCGGTCTGGAGATTCAACGCCACCAGAATGCCGAAGAGCAGCGGGTCAATCTGGAAATGCGACAGCAGCGGCAGGAAGATCGGCACGAAGATGATGATGATCTCGGTCCATTCCAGCGGCCAGCCAAGCAGAAAGATGATGACCTGCGAGATGAGGAGAAAGGTAATCGGATTGAGATCGAGCCCCAGGACGAATTCCTTGATGATGCCCTCGCCGCCGAGGTAGCTGAAAACTCCGGCAAACGTCGCCGAGCCGACGAAGAGGAAGCACACCATCGCGGAGGTACGCGCGGTGAGAAACACGGATTCCTTGAGGCGAGCCCAGGTGAGCGCGCGGTAGGCTGCGGATATCACCATCGAGCCGAGCGACCCGACCGCGGCCGCCTCGGTCGGCGTTGCGAGCCCGAACATGATCGCCCCCAGCACGCACAGAATCATGACGGCAAGCGGGACAAACGACTTCGCCAGCAATACTATGACCTCCAGGAACGGGCGCGCCGCCTCCTTGGGCAGTGCCGGCGCGAGCTCTGGCTTGACGATCGCCAGAATTACGACAAAGACGATGTACATCGCGGCGAGCACGAACCCCGGAAACAGCGCCGCGGCGTAGAGCTGAACCACCGACAGACCGGCCATGGCGCCGTAAACGATGAGCAGAATCGACGGTGGGATCATGATGCCGAGGCAGCCCCCCGCGCACACCGCTCCGGAAGCGAGCCGCACGTCGTAGCCGGCCTTGAGCATCTGCGGAAAAGCGAGGAGCCCCATCAGCGTCACCACCGCGCCGACGATCCCGGTCGCGGTCGCGAACATCGCGCAAGTGATGAGCGTCGCCACGGCAAGCGCCCCGGGAACGCGCCGGAGCGCGACCTGCACGCTGTAGAAGAGGTTGTCGAGTATGCCCGCTCGCTCGACCATGTAGCCCATGAAGAGGAAAAGCGGCACCGCCACCAGCACGTCGTTGTTAAGCACGGTGAACGTGTTCTGAGTGAGCAGATAGAACACGCGGTTGTCGAAGAAGGCCTGCCCGGCCTGGAAATACGCGTAATAGCCGAAGCCGACGCCCAGCGCCATCAGGGTGAAGGCGACCGGAAATCCGATCATGATCGTGAGGACCAGGATCCCCAGCATGATGAGGGCGATGACCGGGCCGCTCATTGTTGCGCTCCCTCGGGCACGTCCTGAGCGGCGGCCTTCACCCGCTGCGCCTTTAGGAGCTGCTCCTCCAGCTCCTCGACGTCATGCAGGCGCTGCGGCCAGCTGTTGTCGCGCAGGCACTGGAGGCAGCGCAGGACCTCGGCCATGCCCTGCAGTGCAAGGAGCCCCGCGCCAAACGGGATCAGCAGCTTGAGCGGCCAGATCGGGACGCCCGCGGGGCTGTTCACGCTCACCTCGCGGATCTTCATCGAGGCGATGCCGTAGTCCCAGCCCGAGAGCACGAGTGCGAAGATGCCAGGAAAGAAAAACAGGATGTAGAGCACGAGCTCCACCCGTGCCTGCGTGCGCGGCTGCCACAGCCGGTAAATCATGTCGCAGCGCACGTGCCCGCCGCGCGAAAGCGTGTAGGCGCCGCACATGAAGAATAGCGCGCCGTACATGGTGTAGCTGAAGTCGAATGCCCAGCTCGTGGGATCGTTCAACACGTAACGCACGAAGACTTCGTACGAGGTGCCGAGCGTGAGAATGATGATGCACCACGCGAAGGCGTGACCGACCGTGCGGCTCAAAAGATCCACGCCGTAGATGAAGCGGTTGATCATGCTGCCCCCCGGCGCGCTCACCCGCGCCACACGAAAAACGGGGCGGCGCTGCCTGCGCCGCCCCGGCTATTTCGTTCAATACCGCGCGTCCCTCTCAGCTCGGGATCTTGGTCTTGAACACGTGCTCGTATCCAGCCACGTAATCTGCTTCGTTCAGCCACACGTAGAAAGCGACGCGCTTCGCCCACGCGCGCTGCGAATCGACCACCTTTTTGAAGAACGGGTCATCGTCCGAGAGCTTCTTCGTGAGCCCGTCCCAGGCCCTGAGCTGCGCCTGCATTACACTCTTCGGCGTGCGCAGCACGTTGACCTTGTGCTTGCTGATGAGGTCCTGCAGGTCCTTCGAGTAGTTGTCCAGGGCAGTCCAGTAGTTCGCGGAGTTGGCGGCCTCGGCGGAGTACTGCAGGATCGCCTGCAGGTCCTTGGGCAGCGCCTGGTACTTCTTCTTGTTGAAGACGATCTCGAAGAACTCCATCGCCTGGTGGTAGCTGCCCATCATGTAGTTCTTGATCACGTCCTGGGCGCCGAAGCGCATGTCGGAGGTCGGGTTGTTGAACTCGAAGGCGTCGATAACGCCGCGCTCGAGCGCCGGGATGATCTCGCCGCCGGGCAATTGCGTCACCTTCGCGCCCATCGACTGAAAGAGATCCGCGGCTAGACCCACGGTGCGGTACTTGAGCCCCTTCAGTTCCTTGGCGTCCTTGATCGGCCTCTTGAACCAGCCGAGCGGCTGGGTGGGCATCGGCAGCGCGAAAAAGCCGACCACGTTATCGAGCCCCAGCTTGGGCAGCAGCTCGTTGTAGAGCTGAAGCCCGCCGCCGCGGTAGATCCACCCGAGCGTCTGGTGAGCGTCGCAGCCGTTGATCGGGCCGGAGCCAAAGAGCGAGGCGACCTTGCTCTTGCCGTACCAGTACACCGGCACGCTGTGGGCGCCGTCCAGCACGCCCTTGTTGGTCGCGTCCATCACCTCGAAGGGCTTCACCACCGCGCCGGCAACGAGGTAGTCGATGCGCAACCGCCCCCCAGCCATGTCGTTGACGCGCTTGACGTACTCCTCAGCGAACTCGTTGAAGATGTCCTTCGCGCCCCATGCGCCCTGCATCTTGAATACGATGGGCGATTGGGCCACCGAGATCATCGGGAAGCCAGTGATCGCCGCACCCGCTGTCGCTGCAGTGGCGCCAGAGAGGAACTTGCGACGAGATTCGCTCTGCTTTTCCTGCGATTGTGGGGTTTTCTTTAGAAATTTCTTGAGCATTGGGTCCTCCTTCCTAATTTAGAGCCGGGACTGCTTGTTTTGGCAATACTGTGGCAGCAAAGCGTCCCGGCAATCGCATAACGGCAGCGGATTTTAAGATGCGGGAAACCCTACTACGCCGCGACAATGCTATACCTCGATTTTGCCAAAAGCAAGCCGAGCGGGGCTCCCTTAACAGAGCCAAAAATAGAGGGAAAACCTTACACCGGCCTGACGCGATTTTGCGTCGGCAAGTCGCGTTACAAGTAGTAAAACAGCAGATAAGCGAGCAACAGGATCATCACCCACAACGCCATGCTGCCCGTGGGCCAGGTGCGGGCGAGCGTGCTCTCGGGCCCGTGGTGGCGCCTGAGTGCCGTGAGCGAGCGGTTGCAGAGCGAGCGCGCCGCGTCGCCACCAGTGAGGAGCCAAGCCGAAAGAACCCTGGCCGAGGCGCGCGCCAGTTCGAGGCCCAGGCGCCGGTAGATCCAGTCGAAATCGAGATTGACACTCCGCAACTCGGGCGGGTAGATCCCGCTGCGGACGAGCCAGGAGAAAGCCAGCGCGGAGAAAACCAGGAGTTGCAGCTGGTCCAGAACGTGCGTCCCCGTATAGGGCGCGTAGTCGACCGGGAACGGCAGCAGGGAGTAAAGGATCGAGGGGAAACTCCCGATTCCCACGCAGAGGATTGCCGCGAGCGCCATCGCGACCAGCATGTGCGGCGGCGCCTCGCGGCAGCGAATGCCCGAATCATGCGCAAAGAATGCGAAGTACGGGATCTTGATGCCGGCGTGATGGAATACTCCCGCGGAGGCGAACAGCAGCACGAGCCAGGTGAAGACGTAGCCCTCGTCCGCCGCCGCGGACATGACCATTGACTTCGTGACGAAGCCGCTGAAGAGCGGGAACGCCGAGATCGAGGCGGCGCCGACGATGCAGAAGCCGGTCGTCCACGGCATGGATTTGTAGAGCCCGCCGAGATCGGTACCGTTGACGGTGCCGGTGCGCAGCAGCACCGCGCCCATGGACATGAAGAGCAGCATCTTGAACAGGATGTCGGCAAACGCGTGCGCCACCGCGCCATTCAGCGCCATCTCGGTGCCGAGCCCGATGCCCACCACCATGAAGCCCAGCTGGTTGTTCATGCTGTACGCGAGCACTCGCCGCAGGTCGTTCTCGATCACGGCGTAGAAAATCGGGAACGCGGTCATCGCCGCGCCGATCCACACCAGCATCTCGGTGCCCGGAAATCCGCGCGCGAGCGCGTAGATGCCGAGCTTGGTGGTGAACGCGGAGAGCACCACGGTGCCGGTTTCGGTCGCCTCCGGGTAGGCGTCCTGCAGCCAGTTGTGCAGCAGCGGAAACGCGCACTTGATGCCGAATGCGAGGAGCATCAGCGCGCCGCCTGCGCTCTCCAGACCGATGCGGCCGAATACGAGCGAGCCCCCCGCATTCACGTGGAGCACTGCGCCGGCGAGAAGCAGCATGCCCGAGCCAAGCTGGATGACCACGTAGCGCATGCCGGCGCGATACGCCCGCTCGGTGCGGCGCGACCAGATCAGCAGCACCGAGGAGACGGCGGTGACCTCCCACCAGACGAACAGCGTCAGCAGATCGCCCGCGAACACCGCTCCCAGCGCGGCCCCGCCGTAGACCAGCGCCGCGACGTGCTGGGTTGCGTCCTCCACGTGCAGCGCATAGATCGCCGTGAGGAAAAGGGCGAGGACGAACACGTAGCCGAAGAGAAGGCTCAGGCGGTCGACCCGCATCAGGGTGAGCGTCTGCCCGAGCAGTTCGATCCGCGCGAATTCCCCGTGGGGAAGCAGCAGCAGCCAGACGAACGTGGCCAAGGGCAGCGTCAGCAGCAGCAGCGCCCTTGACCGTCCCCGGATGAGCGGCACGAGCGCGGCGCCCAGTACCGGCAGCAGGGCGATGGGGATGTCAGCGCTCATAGTAATCCTCGGGCCGCTTGACGAGACGGCGCAGAATCTCCTTGGCAGCAAGTACCAGCGCGACGCAGGCGGCGAATCCGAAAATTGCGTAGAAGGCGAACCAGCCTGCGAATGCGAGCTCCTCGTGCCGGCGCACGAAGAGTTCCGCCAGCACAAGCCCCGCGCCGATCGCCCACACGGCGCGGTAGAGCTTTGTCACGTTGCGCGGGTCATCGAGCCAGTAGCGCTTGTCGTTGCGCATGGTCATGCTCCGTCAGCCCGCCGGACCCGCCACCAGCTGGCGCGCGAGCGCGAGCGGCAGGTCGGCGACGAAAAACAGGGCCAGGGTCGCGGCCGCGGTAAGGGTCAGCGCAACCACCATGGGCCAGGGCGCCTCGCCGTGTGTGGCGCGCGCGTTGTCCGGGCCGCGCCGGAAGAACGCTGCGTGAACGATCGGCAGGAAATAGGCGGCATTGAGCAGCGTGCTCGCGATGAAGACTGCGACCGCTAGATGGTGCCCCGCCTGCAGTGCGCCGGAAAAAATGAACCACTTGCTGACGAAGCCGGCCGCCGGCGGCACCCCGATCAGCGAAAGCGCGCCCACGGTGAACGCCGCCATCGTCCAGGGCATGCGCCGGCCGATGCCGTCGAGTTCGCTCACCCGGGTCTTGTGCGCAGCGGTGTAGATCGCCCCGGCGCAGAAGAACAGCGTGATCTTGCCGAGCGCGTGGGTCGCGATATGGAGCGCTGCGCCGATCACCGACAGCGGCGTCAGCAGCGCCGCGGCGAGCACGACGTAGGAGAGCTGGCTCACGGTCGAGTACGCGAGCCGGCGCTTGAGGTCGTCCGAGCGCAGCGCCACGACGGAGGCTGCGATAATGGTGAATCCCGAGACGAAGGGCAGCCAGTCCACGCTTTTCAATCCGGCAATCGCCTCCACGCCGAAGACGTACACCACCACCTTCAGCACCGCGAACACGCCCGCTTTCACCACCGCCACCGCGTGCAGCAGGGCGGAAACCGGCGTTGGCGCGACCATCGCCGCGGGCAGCCAGCGATGCACCGGCATGACTGCCGCCTTGCCGATCCCGAACACGTATAGCGCGAGCAGCAGGCCCACTGTGGCGTTGGACGCATGGCCCCCGAATATGCCGCCAGGGGTGAACTCCATGGTGCCGGCGATCAACCACGTCCACACGATCGCCACCAGCAGGAGCGCGATCGAGCTGCCAATCAGGAGAGCAAGGTAGAGCCGCCCGGCGCGCATCGCCTCCGGAGTGCCGGAATGGGTGACCAGGGGATAGGTAACGAGCGTCAGCGCCTCGTAGAACAGGAACAGGGTGAAAAGGTTGCCGGCGAAGGCGATGCCCATCGTGCTCGCCAGCGCGAGCGCGAAGCAGACGTAGTAGCGCGTCTGGTGCGCCTCGCGGTTGCCCCGCATGTAGCCGATCGAGTACAGAGAATTTACGATCCACAAGCCGGACGCAATGAGCGCGAACAGCATCCCGAGCGGCTCGACCCGGAACGCGAGATCGATGTCCGGCATCACTGTCGCCACGTGCACCCCCGGCCGCCCGCCGGCGAGCACCTCGGGGGCGAGCCCGGCAACCAATAGGAACAGTGCCGCCGCCGTCGCGAGCGTGACGCCCTCGCGCAGGTCCGGCACGCGGTGCGCCGCGGCGATCAGCGCAGCGCCGGCAAGCGGGACCGCAATTGCTGCCAGGATCGAGACTTCGGGCGTCATTTCGCACCCAGCAGCAGTTGCTCCGCGGCGGCGGCCGCGCCCCCGAGCGTGAGATCGGTATCGATCCCGAAATAGATGCAGGCGGCAACGAGCGCCCAGGCTGGCACCAGCATGCTCACGGGCGCCTCGCGCAGCGCGGCCACCTTGGCATCCGGCGCGCGGAAATACGCCACCTCCACGAAGCGCCAGACGTAGACCAGCGCGAGCAGCGAGCTCGCCACCACCGCGAATGCAATCCACAACGAGCCGCGCTCGAGCGCCGCCTGCACGAGGTTCCACTTGCTGACGAAGCCGACGGTGGCCGGCACCCCGATCAGGCTCAGTCCGCCCAATACGATGCCGAAGCAGGTAAACGGCATCACGCGCCCGATGCCGCCGATCGAGCCGAAGCGCACGGGTCCTGCGCGCAGCGCCATGCCGCCGAGCAGCAGGAACAGCGCCCCCTTGGTGAGCGCGTGGTTGAACACGTGGACGAGGCCGGCGGTCAGCCCGGTCGCGGACGCGAGCGCGACGCCGAGCGTGATGTAGCCGATCTGCGCGACGCTCGAGTACGCGAACATGCGCTTGACGTCGTCCTGGAAGATCGCGATTGCCGAAGCGATGAACATCGCGGCAAGCGATAACGCAAGGAGAATCTCCGCCATGGGCAGCGCGTGGAACACCGCGCCGCCGCCGAAGACCGAGTAGTAATAGCGAAGCAGCACGTAGACGGAAACCTTGGTCGCGGTGGCGGCGAGGAACGCGGTCACTACCGAGGGCGCGTAGGCGTAGGCGTTGGGCAGCCACAGGTGAAGCGGAAAGAGCGCGAGCTTGAGCGAAATGCCGACCGTGATGAAGGCGAGCCCCGCGAGCACGGCGCGCGGCTCGCTGACCCGCGCCAGGCGCTCCGCCATGTCAGCCAGGTTGAGCGTGCCGGTCTCGAGGTAAAGCATCCCCACGCCGATGACGTAGAACGTGGCGCCGATCGTGCCCATGACCAGGTACTGGTAGGCCGCCACGAGCGCGCGGCGGTCGCGACCGAGTGCGATCAGCACGTAGGACGCGAGCGAGGAGATTTCGAGAAACACGAACAGGTTGAAGGCGTCGCCGGTGACAGCGATGCCGAGCAGCCCCGCAAGGCACAGGGCGTACATGGTGTAGAACAGGTAGCGCCGGCCGGGCTCGATTTCCGCGAACACGCTGCGCGGGCTGTAGATCGACACGGCCGCGGCCACCACCCCAACCAGCAGCGCGAGATACGCGTTCGCGCGATCGATCCGGTACTCGATGCCCCACGGCGCGGGCCAGCTGCCGAGGAAATAGGAGATGGTTCCGCCCCCGGCGACCTGCGCGAACAGCGCGCCGGCAATCGCCAGTACCGTCCACGACACAGCGATGGCAATGATCCAGGCGGCGGTGCCGCTGCGCAGGATCACCATTACCGGCGCGGCGATCAGCGGAACGATGACCAGCAGTATCGGCAGGTGGCTGGAAATCACGCGGGGGCGGCGGCCGGGATCAGTCGTTCCGCTCCGCGGCGAGGATCTCGTCTTCCTCGATGGTGCCGTACGCTTCCCGGATGCGTACCACCAGCGCGAGCCCGAGCGCCAGTGTCGCGATGCCGACCACGATGGCGGTGAGGATCAGCACGTGCGGGAGCGGATTGGAATAGACCTGGAACCCGGTCGCGACGATCGGCGCCGTGCCCCCGATCAGCTTGCCCGGCGCGATATAGAGCAGGTAGACCGACGTCTGGAAAATGGAAAGCCCCACGAGCTTCTTGACGAGGTTCCCGCGCGCGATCACGATGTAGAGGCCGGTAATCGCGAGGAAGATCGTCGCCCAGTATCCGTAATGGTTGAGAAACGTCACCAGCGTCACGAGGGAGGCTCCTCCCCGCCCGCGCGTCCGGCGAACAGGTAAAAAATCTTGAGCATGACGCCCGCCACCGTGATCAGCACGCCCAGCTCGACCCAGAAGATCCCCCGATGCTGGCCCGCGACCGGGTCGGCGCCGAGCACAAAGTAGTCGAGGTAATTGCCTCCGAATACGATGCCGGCAACGCCGACCAGCGCGAAGAGCAGGACGCCCGCGGCAAGCATCGATTCCACCAGCCACTCGGGCACGACCGCGCGCGCCGCGGGCAGGCCGTAGATGATTCCATAGAAGATGATGCCCGCGGCCGAGATCACGCCCGCCTGGAAGCCGCCGCCCGGCCCGAAGTCGCCGTGGAACTGGACGTAGAGCGCGAACAGCACCATGAAGGCGATCATGATCTTCGCCACCACGCGCAGGACTAGGTAATCCCTCACCGCCCCTCCTTGCCGTTGCGCCGGCGCAGCCTTCTGAGCAGCGCCACCACGCCCACGCCCGCGGTGAAAACCACCGTGGTCTCACCGAGCGTGTCGTAGCCGCGGTAGCTCGCCAGCACCGCGGTCACGATATTGGGCACGCCCGTCTCCTCGGCTCCCCGCTCGAGGTAGCGCGGCACGACGTGCGTGTGTATCGGCGCCTGGGGATCGTAGTAGGCGGGCAGCCCGAGCGTCCCGTACGCAAGCACCAGACCCGTCGCCACCGCGACCGCGAGCGGAAGATACGGGCGGTGCAGCGGCTTCATTTCCACGCCCTTCGCCAGGTGCAGCGCCCCGAGCAGCAGCACGGTCGAAATCCCCGCCCCCACGGAAGCCTCGGTCATGGCGACATCCGGGGCATCGAGCGCGAACAGCACCGTTGCCATCAGGAAGCTGTAGGCGCCGGCCAGAATCACCACCGCAAAAAGATTGCGCTGCACGGCGATCGTCACGGCGACCGCGGCCATCATCGTGAGCAGCGCACCGATCACGAGCGCTTCGATGGCGTACCTCCTTCGCCGGCGAGAACCGGCTCGAGGCCCCGCGTCAGCGCCGCGCGCGTCAGCGCATGGGTGGCGGTGGGGCTGGTGAAGAGAATCAGAAGACCGATCATGACGAGCTTCACGCACACGAGCGTCAGGCCTGCCTGCAGCATGAGCCCCGCAAGGATCAGCCCGGCGCCCAGCGTGTCGGTGACGCTCGCCGCATGCACGCGGGTGTAGAAGTCGGGCATCCGAATCAGGCCGATGCCGCCAATCACGCAGAACACGCCGCCCGCGCCAAGCAGCAGCCAGCTCGCGAGATCCACCGCGAAGTTCACCGAGGGTCCTCCTCCCCGGGCTCGCCGAGGCTCCCATAGCGGAAATACTTCAGCACCGCGATCGTGCCGACCACGTTGAGAAAGCCATAGACGATCGCGAGGTCCAGAAACTCCGGCCGGCCACCGATAAATCCGAGGACGGCCAGCAACAGGACCGCAATGGTGCCCACCGTATTGACCGCCTGGGCGCGATCGAACACGGTCGGACCGAGCGCGGCGCGCGCAAGCGCCAGCGCAAGCGTGACGAGCAGCGCCGCCGCAGCGGTCTCGAACATCAGGATCGCCCCTCGAAGCGCGTGACGCGCCGGTCCATCTCGCCCTCCAGCAGCCCGGCGGCGCTCTCGCGCGTCAGCGCGTGCACCAGGATCTCGCCCGCGCGCACGTCAACGGAGATCGTCCCGGGCGTGAGCGTAATCGAATTCGCGTAGGTCACGACGCCGACCGCTGTCTTCTGCGAGGTCTTTGCGCGCACGAGACGCGGACTGATCGGGAGCCGCGGATCGACGATGATGCGCGAGACGTCCCATGCGCTCTTCACGATCTCCTTCATGAGCCACGGCCAGTAGCCGAGCACGCGCCAGCCCATGTCGATGGGATGGCCTTCCCGGTCGATCACTTCCATACGGCGGCCGAGAGCCACGATCGCCACGGCCGAGAGCGCGCCCATCGTTACCAGAAACGGGGTGAAATGGCCGGACAGCAGCAGCCAGAAGGTAAACAGGACGACCGCCGAGCTTACTGCGTGCGCCGTAATTTTCATGGCATTCGACCGTGGGCGGACATGCATTTGCCGGGCGGGTCGATTCTTCTCATTGCGGGTGGCCCGGTCCCCGGATTCTACTGACCGAGACAACCCGAAACAAGCGCGCGCGGCCGCCGCGCGGCGTCCGGACACCCCCTCAGCCGCTCCACACGAGCGCGATGTAGAGAAGATACGCCGCGACCAGCAGCGCGCCTTCCGCGCGATTGACGATCATGCCGCGCCACATGACGGGCAGGCTCAGCGCGGTGAGCAGCACCGCGCCCCACAATTCCATCGCCTGCACGCCGGCAGCGCTGATCGGCGCGAGCACCCCGGCAAGCCCGAGCACGCCCAGGAGGTTGAAGATGTTGGAGCCGACGACGTTGCCGATAGCGATATCGCCCTCCCGCTTCAGTGCCGCGACCATGCACGTGATCAGCTCGGGCAACGTGGTCCCCGCGGCGACCACCGTGATGCCGATCACGGTGTCGCTCACGCCGAGGGCTGCCGCGACCCGCACCGATCCCGACAGCAGTCCCTGCGCGCCCAGCGCAAGCAACGCGACCCCGAGCGCGATCAGCCCAAGCTCGGCGCCAACGCTGCGCAACTGCGCGGGAATCTCGGATGAGAACTCCGCCCGCACGTGCGCGTTCCCCTCGCGTCGTGCCATGTAGACCGTGAATGCCAGGTAGCAGCCGAGCGCGGCGAGCAGGACTGCGGATTCGATCCGACCCAGGACGCCGTCGGAAACGAATCCCGCCACCACCAGCATGGCGAGGATCATGATCGGCACGTAAAAGCGGATCAGCTGCAACTGCGCGTGAAGCGGTCGCACCAGGGCCGTCAGACCGAGTATGAGGCCGATGTTGAGACTGTTCGCGCCGAGAACGTTGCCGAGCGAAATCCCGTCGCGCCCGTCGAGCGCCGCACCGGTGACGACGAATAGTTCCGGCGAGCTGGTACCGCCGGCTACGACGGTGAGGCCCACAACGAGCGGCGTCATGCCCCACCGCCGGGCGAGCGCCGCCGCGCCCCTGATCAGCGAGTTGGCGCCGACGAAGAGCGCGAGCAGGCCGCCCGCGATCATCGCCAGGGCAAGGCTCATGTCACGTCACGGACGCGCGCCAGCGGGACGCGAAACGCCGTCATGCGCCGGCGCGGCGCTTGTCTGTCAGTTCGAGAAACGGCGTGAGCATGTCCATCGGTACCGGGAATACGATGGTGGTGGTCTTGTCGGTGGCGATGCTGCCGAGCGTCTGCAGGTAGCGCAGCTGCATCGCCTGCGGCTGCCGCGCCAGCATCTGCGCCGCCTGCAGCAGCTTCTCCGCAGCCTGCAGCTCGCCCTCGGCATGGATCACCTTGGCGCGCCGCGTGCGTTCGGCCTCGGCTTGCTGCGCGATCGCGCGCACCATCGAGGGATCGATGTCCACGTGCTTGATCTCCACGTTCGATACCTTGATGCCCCAGGAGTCAGTCTGCGCGTCGAGGATCTTCTGAATGTCGAGGTTCAACTTGTCGCGCTCGGCGAGCAGCTCGTCGAGCTCGTGCTTGCCGAGCACCGCGCGCAGCGTGGTCTGCGCGAGCTGGCTCGTCGCTTCGAGGAAATTCGCCACCTGGATGATCGCGTTCCGCGAGTCCATCACGCGGAAGTAGATCACGGCATTCACCTTGACCGAGACGTTATCGCGCGTGATCACGTCCTGGCTCGGCACGTCCATCACGACCGTGCGCAGGTCCACGCGCACCATCTGCTGGATGCCGGGCACAATCACGATCAGGCCCGGCCCCTTCACTTTCCAGAAGCGGCCGAGCAGGAACACGACGCCCCTCTCGTACTCGCGGAGAATGCGCAGCGACGCCGCGATCAGGATGACGACCAGTAAGACGATGCCGCCCACGCCGATTTGCTCGATGATCATGCCGTTTCTCCCTTCAGGAAAACAGTGACTCGCGACTCGGGGGTGGCGATAACCGGCTTACCGGTCGCCGTCTGCCGGCTCGACCCGCAAGGTGAGCCCGTCGATGCCGGTGACCCTGAGCTTCTGCCCGCTCGCGAGCGGTGCCACGCTCATCACGCGCCAGGTCTCCCCGCGCACCTGTGCCCAGCCTTCGCGCTCGAAATCCGACAACGCCGTGCCGCTTGCCCCGATAATCTCCACGTGCCCGCTCACCACCGGCCGGCGCCGGGCCTTCAACGCGAACCACACGGTGAAGAACACGACCGCGGCGCTCGTCGTCGAGAGCATCACGATGAACGAAAGCGGCAGCGAGTAGCCGGAGGCGATTTCGGGATCGAACAGGATCACCGAGCCGAACACCAGCGCCACGATGCCGCCGATGCCGAGCGTGCCGAAACTGGGCAGAAACGCCTCGGCGACGATGAAGGCCAGGCCGAGAAGAATCAGCGCGAGTCCCGCATAGTTCACCGGCAGCAGCTGAAATGCGTAGAGCGCCAGGAGCAAGCAGATCCCCCCCGCGACGCCGGGAAGCACGTAGCCCGGGTTGGAAAACTCGAAGATGAGGCCGTAGATTCCGATCATCATGAGGATCAGCGCGATGCCCGGATCCGTGATCACGGTGAGCAGACGGCTGCGCCAGTCCGGCTCGAGCGCGGTGACCGCAGCGCCCTGCGTCGCGAGCGTGCGTTCCACGCCCTGCACCGTGAGCTTCCTGCCGTGCACCTGCTTGAGGAGATCGTTCACGTCGGCCGCGATAATGTCGACCACTTTGCGCTTCCTCGCCTCCTCCGCCGGCAGGCTGACCGCCTTGCGCACCGCCTGCTCGCCCCAGTCCGCGTTGCGCCCACGCAATTGCGCGAGGCTGCGGATGTAGGCCGCGGCGTCGTTCACCTGCTTGCGCGTCATGGCGCCCTTGGAATCGGGCTCGTCCTCGGCCGCGTCCTTTTCCGACTTTTTCGCGGATTTCGATCCCGGCTTGCGCTCTTTCCCGGGATCGCCCTGCGGCGCCCCGCCGATCGCCACCGGTGTCGCGGCGCCGAGGTTGGTCGCGGGCGCCATTGCCGCGATGTGGCTCGCGTAGAGGATGAAAGTGCCGGCGCTCGCCGCACGCGCGCCGCTCGGCCCGACGTAGGCCGCGACCGGTACCGGCGAGGCGAGGATCTCCTTGATGATCCAGCGCATTGAGGTGTCGAGCCCGCCCGGCGTGTCCATTTGAAGCACGACCAGCGCAGCTCCGCGATCGGCGGCCTTGCGCAGCCCCCGAACCACGTAGTCGGCGGTCGCCGGGCTGACCGCGCCCTCGAGCTTGAGGAGCACGACCGGGGCATTCCCTGTCTCCGCCGCGCGCACGCCGGCGAGCGCCGCCAAGACGATCACGGCAAGAGCGGCGAGCATGCCACCGGCGGTCAAATGGCGCGGGCGCATGGTCCTATGATACGCGTCGAGACGGTGCCGGGGCAGGAGCACAATGGCATGGCGTCAGGCAGTCACGCCCTCGCTCGAGGGCTTGCGCGCGCCCGGCTCGCGCGCCGTCTCCACCTGGCTGAGAAATTCGTGCAGCAGGGATTCGCCGTCGAGGAGGTCGGGTTTTGCGTCGTCGTGGAACTCCGGGTGCCACTGCACCCCGAGAACGTAGCTCGGTCCCTTCCAGCGCAGCGCCTCGATCACCTGGTCGGGAACGGACAGCGCTTCGACCGTCAGGTCGCGTCCCAGCACCTTCACCGCCTGGTGGTGGATGCTGTTGACGCGCGCCTCGCTCGTGCCGGGATAGAGCGCTGCAAGGCCGCTGCCGGAAACGATCGAGACCGCGTGGTGGTGGGCGTCATAGGCCTCGAGATCGAGATGCGCGCCCTTTCCGCGGTGCTGGGAGGGAATGTCCTGGTAGAGCGTGCCGCCGAAGGCAACGTTGATGATCTGCAATCCGCGGCAAATGCCCAGCACCGGCTTCCCGCGGGAGACGAATTCCTGCAGCAGATCGATCTCGTAGAGGTCGCGCGTGCGGTCTCCGGCCCACGCGGGCTTGATGGGCGCTTCGCCGTAAGTTTGCGGGCTGACGTCCGCCCCGCCCTGCAGGACCAGGCCGTCGAGCTCGGCGGCGTAGTCCGCGACTCTGATATTGCCGCGCCGCAGCAAGCCATTACCCGCTATCGCGGGAATCATGAAGACGAGCGCCCCCGCCGACATCAGCCAGTGCGCGACCGTCTGCTCGAGATACTGCAACGTCTTGCCCTGGAACCCCAGCTCCCGCGGCACGCGGTGCAGGATGCGCGCCGAGATCCCGATCCTGAGCGGCCTGCGGCTCATGGTCTGGACGCCTCCTTTGCCTTGGCGGGTTCGGCGGCGCCCATCCACAGATCGCTCTGACCCCGCGCAACGTCGTTGAGGGAACCGCGCTCGCGGAAGATCTCGCGCAAGCGGCTGGCACCGGAGCGCCCGGCCTCGACGTCGGCCGCGAGCTTCGCCAGCGCGAGCCCGTTGCCGAGCTCCGCGGCGTGCGGGGTGATGACCGCCAGGGTTTCCAGGATGTCCTCCTTGAGCGTCACGTTGCCCTGCGTGTAGGCGTTGACGATTTTACCGTCGAGACCGTAGCGGCAGGCCTGGAAGCGATTGTAGTTGTACAGCGTGTAGACATCGCGCAGCGGCGCAAACGGCCGGTCGGTCAGGATCCAGCGGGCGAGCGACTGCGTGTACGCCGCAAGCACCGCCGAATGCTCGACGGTCAGCGGCGTGTCGAAAACGCGGATTTCGACCGTGCCATATTCCGGCTTCGGGCGGATGTCCCAGTAGAAGTCTTTCATGCTCTCGACGATGCCGTAGCCGCGCATCTTCTCGAAGTACTCGAGGAACTCCTTCCATGAGTGCGCGAACGGGATCTGCCCCGAGAGCGGGAACGCGCTCACCGTATTCAGGCGCGAGGAGGCATAGGAGGTGTCCTCGCCCTGCTGGTAGGGCGAGGAAGCCGAGAGCGCGATGAAGTGCGGCACGTAGCGCGACAGAATGTGGGTGAGGTAGATCGCGACGTCACCGTCCGGGCAGCCCACGTGCACGTGCTGCCCGAAGATCGTGAACTGCTTCGCGAGGTAGCCGTAGAGCGCCAGCAGGTGCTGGAAGCGCTCGGTCGGGTAGATGCGCCGGTCCGCCCACATGTGGAAGGGGTGCGAGCCGCCACCCGCAATGCGCACGTTCAACCGGCTCGCCGCCTGCACCACCGTGTCGCGGATCACCCTGAGCTCCGCGAGCAGGGGGTCATGGCCCGGGTGGATCGAGCTGTTCAGCTCGATCATGCTCTCGGTGATCTCCGGCTTGACCGCGCCGGGATGGGGAGTCTTCTCGAGCAGCGCGATCAAATCCGCGGCGTCGCGCGCGAGATCGTAGTCGCGCGAATTGAGAATCTGCAGCTCGATCTCGACCCCGACCGTAAGTCCCTTCGAGGGGGTGAACGCGAGCGCGTCGCCACTCATCCCGCTCATACCGTTTCCTTTGCCTCGCCCGCCCGCTTGAGCGCGTATTGCACCGCCACCGGGCCGACCAACTCCAGGATGAGCACCGCGGAGAGCACGATCGCGGAGAGCCTGGTGCCGAACTCGGGGTAGAGATCCGCCGTGCCGTGCACCATCGCGAGCGCCAGTCCCGACATCGGCATGAGCGCCACCCCCAGCATCAGCGCGGCGCGCGGGCGCATCCCGCTCAGAGGTGCGAGGCTCATGACGCCGATCAGCTTGCCGGCGAAGCGCGCCGCCACGTACGCGATCGCGAGCCCGCCGCCCATCATCAGCTCCACCACGTGGAGCTTCGCCCCGCTCACCACGAACAGCACCACGTAGAAGATCTGGCCGATGCCGGAGAGATCCACCGTCATCACGTCGTGGCGCGTATCGAGGTTGCGCGAAAACACCCCCAGGGCGAGCAGCGCCAGCAGCACCGAGAGCTCCAGCATGCGCGCCGCGCCGATGGTAAGCACGATCAACGCGAGCACCAGCGCGAACTGGCGCTCGGCGCGCTGCCCCAGCCAGCGCGACAAAACGATGGCCAGGACGCTCGCCGCGAAGCCCAGCGCAAGTGAGCCCCCGAGGAGATATACGGGGTGCAGGGCGACCGTCGCCCAGCCCGCCTGGTATTCGTGGTGGATCCACGACAGCAGCATCGTGGTCAGCACGAACGCGACCACGCTGTTCAGCGCGGTCAGATTTAGCGCGCGCTCGGTCACCTGCCCTTCCGCCTTCAGCTCCTGCGCCACGAGCAACACCACCGCCGGCGAGGTCGAGACGCCGATCGCGGCTGCCACCGCCGCGTAGATCGGCTGGACGCCGAAATAGGCGAGCGTCAGGTAGAGAAATGCAAACGCCAGCGCGCTCTCGAGAACCCCGGTCGCGAGCAGCCACGGGTCATTGCGCAGCCATCTTAGGTGAAGCCTTCGCCCGAGCTCGAACAGCACGAGCCCGAGCGCGATCTCGACGAAGATCCACGACTCGGCGACCAGGGGCGCATCGAGCAGGCTGAACCCGCTGCCGCCGAGCAGCAGCCCGATCAGCACGTAGCCGACGATTCGGGGGAGATTGAGCGCGCGCTTGACCAGCTCCCCACCGGCGACGCCCGCGAGCAGCAGCAACCCGAACAGCAGCACGGGGTTGGACAGAAACGGGTATTGAGGCAGAAAGCTGGTCATGACGCGGAACGCCCCGGGCCTCGCTCCGTTCTCACAGGGTGAGCGGCGTGTGGTCCAGCATCGCGTCGGCGACGACATGCTCCGGCTGCGGAAACGCCCTGAGATCGCGTGCAATGGCCGCGCGCAGGAATGAGTCCACCCACCAGAATACGTCGTTTTCCCGGATCGAACGGCGCATCCTGCGCATGCGCGCCCGGCGCTCGCCCGCGTCCATGTGGTAGGCGCGGTGGATCGCGTCCGCCACGCTCTCGATGTCGAAGGGGTTCACCAGCAGCGCGTTGTTCGCGAGTTGCGCCGCGGCGCCGGCGAACTCCGACAGGATCAACGCGCAGTCCTCCTCGATGCTGCAGGCGCAGTATTCCTTCGCCACGAGGTTCATGCCGTCCTTGAGCGGCGTGATGAGCCCGATGTCCGCCGCCCGGTAATAGGCAAGGAGATCGAGCCGCGACAGGCTGCGGTACACGAACCACACCGGGACCCACCCGCCCGGGTGCACGAAACCGCCGTTGATCTTGCCCACCAGCCGCTCGATTTCGGTTCTCAACTCCTGGTACTTGTCGATGTCCTCGCGGCTCGGGACTACCACCTGGATGAGGGAGATGCGCTCGCGCAGGTCGGGGTAGCGCTCGAGCACGTTCTGGAACGCCTGCAACCGCTGTGGGATGCCCTTGGTGTAGTCGAGGCGGTCGATGCCGAGGAGGAGCTTCCGATTGGGCAGCAGCCGGTGCAGCTCCTTGGCGCGGGCGGCGACTTCGCTGGTCGCGGCCTGGCGCATGAAGGCGTTGAAATCGATGCTGATCGGAAAGTTGCCGATGCGCACCTTGCGTCCCGATACCGTCGCCTGCAGCACCTGGCCGCGGCCTTCCACTTCGACGTCCGGCAGCAGCTCGCGCACGCATTGCACGAAATTGCGCCGGTCGCGCAGGGTCTGGAAGCCGACGAGGTCGTAGCGTAACAGCGATTCGATGATCTCCAGCCGCCACGGGAGCTTCAGAAACATGTCCGGGGAAGGGAAGGGAATGTGCAGGAAGAAACCGATGCGCGCCGCGTTCTTCAGGCGGCGCAGCTCCGAGGCAACGCCCATGAGATGGTAGTCGTGCACCCACACGAAGTCCCCGGCGCCGCACGCGTCGTGCACGACCCGCGCGAACTTGCGATTGACGTCACGGTAGGTGCGCCAGTACGCGGGATCGAAGTTGCACAGAAGCTGCATGTCGTGGAACAGCGGCCAGATGATCTCGTTCGAGAACCCCTCGTAGAAATTGCGGATCTCTTCCGCGGTGAGGGGCACCTCCTTCAGCGCGTAGCCGGCGCCCTCCCCGACGGCCGCCAGCTCCCGGTCGAGCCCCTCGGCTGCATCCGCGACGCCCGGCCAGCCGATCCACATGCCGCCGCGGTGCCGCAGTACCGGCAGCAGCGCCGTCACCAACCCGCCGCCGCTCGGTTCCGCCTTCCAGCGCCCGTTCGCCACGCGCCGGAAAGAAAACGGCAGGCGGTTCGACACCACGATCAGCCGCTCGCTTTTTCCTTTCACCGCTCCTCCCTCATTCCGCCACCACGGTGGGGGCCATCTGCACGTGCAGGGTGCGTGTCGGGTAGGCAAACTCGACGCCCTCGCGCGCGAAGCGTTCGAAGATGGCGAGGTTGATCGCCTGGTGCGCGTCCATGTAGAGATTGTAGTCGCGATCGAGCACGTAATAGACGATTTCGAACACGAGCGCGGAATCGCCGTATTCCTTGAAGTGCGCGCGGTCGAACCGCGTCCGCGGGACGGCTTCCACCGCCTCGCGCAGCCACCCCGGAATCGCCTTCACCTTATCAGGAGGCGTCTGATAGGTCACCCCCACCGCAAACAGGATGCGCCGCTCCGCCATCTGCCGGTAATTGTGAATGCGGCTCTTCATGAGGTCGCTGTTCGGGATGACCAGAAGCTCGCCGTCAAGGCTGCGCACGCGCGTCGTCTTGATGCCCACGCGCTCCACCACGCCGCGCAGGCCGTCGACCACGATGAAGTCGCCGACCGCGAACGGCTTGTCGAGCACGATCGAAAGCGATGCGAAGAGATCGCCCAGGATGTTCTGCACCGCGAGCGCCACCGCGATGCCGCCGATGCCGAGCCCCGCCACCAGGGCGGTGATGTTGAAACCGAGCTGGTCGAGCGCGGCGAGCAGCACCACGGACCAGAGCACTACCCGCGCCGCGAACGTCAGCAGGCTCAGCGCGGTGGCGCCCTCGGCCCCGCGCTCCCGGCTCTCCTGCAGCTTCTGATCCATCCAGAGCGCGATCAGTCGATTCGCCCACAGCCCGGCCTGCGCAAGGAGCGCCAGCACCGCCACCGCCTCGATCAGGCGCGCGAGCCTGCCCGGCGTATCGAGCACCGAGAAACCTGCGTAGAGCGCAACGGTAGTCAGCAGGACAAGGCTCGTCGCCCGCACCGTCCCGGCGAGAACCTCGCCCCAGCGCGCATCCGCTCGCCGCGCAATACGCACGAAGAAGCGGCCACCGTAGCGCCTGGCAAGCGCCAGGGCGATCCAGACTGCCAGCGCGATGGCGAGCGCGGTGAGGAAGTCCGCCGTCTGGTTCGCCTGCAGGAACTGCGTCCACCCGGTCATTTCCCGCTCCTGCACGCGTCGCGCCAGCTTCGGAGGAAAGCGATCAGCTCGCGCGGCGGACGGATCCAGACGTCGGCCGCGGTCTCGCGGAATTCGCGACGCACCAGCACCGCGAGCCCGCGCGCCTTCACGGCGGCAAAAGCGTCCTCGTCGGTGAAATCATCGCCGAGGTACGCGACCGCTGCATCGCCCGGCGTTTCTGCAAGTACCGACTCGATTGCGTTCCGCTTGTTGCAGGCGCGCGCCCGCAGCTCCATGCCTCCGTCGAACTCCAGCAGCTCGAGCTCGCCATCGGCGGCGAGCGGCTCCCACAGCTGCGGCAATGCCTCGCGCATCCGGGCGGCGGCGAGCGCCGAAGTGCCCCGCCAATGCAGCGCGACGCTTGCCGGCTTGATCTCGACGCGCCCCCCGACGCGGGAGAGCTCGCGCACCCGCCGCTCTCCCTCGTTGAGGCGCCTGCGCACGCCCTCGTCCAGCTCCGCGCGCGCGCCACGCCCGTCGGGCAGCAGGCGCTCCCCGCCGTGCGTGCCCCACAGCTCGGGGCGTTGATGAAGGTTCAGCAGCGGCACGAGATCGCCCACGGTCCGGCCGGTCACGATGACCACGCGGCTGCGCTCGGCCGCCATGATTTCGTCGAGCACTTCCTCCACGCCGGGGTACGGCACCGCCCGCTCCGGGCGCACCTGGAACGGCGCGAGCGTCCCGTCGTAGTCGAGCATGAGGACGCGCACGGGCGCGCGCGCCACGCGCCCGAAGAATTCCCCGGGATCGATGCGCGGGTCCAGCGCGCGCATCAGACTACCGCCGTGGCCACGCACGGAGCGCGCTCGCTGGATCTCTCCGGGTTTGCAACGACATGCCCCCCGTCCTCCTCGGCTGATTATTCATCATTTCGTATCGTGCCGGTCCGCGCCTGCAGGCGCGTTGCCTCCGGCAACGCGGTGTTGGAACTACCGTCTTGATTTCGCCTCCTTTTTTGTTCCTGTATGGATTGAAAAGTTCCCTACTGCGATTCCATTTGTCATGACGGGGAGCCGCTCGTGAGTATCGCCACCGGAAAATGCGCGAGGACGGCGGCCACGTCAAGCGTATTCGCGCCCTCGCCGGCAAGCTCCTCACCGGTGAAAATGTTCCGGTAGCGCCGCGCCAGCCGCTGCGGCACGATCACGCGCGTATCACCCCATGCCGCCCTGCCGAGCGGCGGCGCTGCGCCGGTTGGCAAGCCCAGGATCAGCCGCGGCGCAAGCGTGATCGATGCCGCCGCGCCGTCGGCGCGCGCGAACGCGCACAGGCGCTGCGCGTGGCTGCCCGTCGTTTCGAGCGACAGGTATTCGCCCGCCGCGAAGAGCCGGCGCTGCGCGGCGCGCGCCGTGAGGCCCTGCCACGTCACATAGAGCTTGACACGCCCCTCGACCATGTCATCGAGCAGCGCGCGCGCGGGCTCGAGGCGGCGCGCCGGCTCGCCTTCAAACCCGGCCTTGAGCTCGCTCAGCAGCGCGCGCCGGCGCTCGAAGTCCACCGGCCGCCGGTTGTCGGGATCGACGAGATCGATCGCCCACAGCTCGCTGCCCTGGTAGAAATCGGGAACGCCCGGAGCACTGATCTTGATTACAAGTTGCGACAGGCTGTTTACCCAGCCGATGCGCGCGACTTGCGCCGTGAAAGCGCTCAGCCGGTCGACGAACGGAGCGCCCGTGGCGGTGCGGAGCAAGCCCCGCACGAATTCCACGAGGGCGCTCTCGTATCCGGCGTTGCGGTTGATCCAGGACGTGTGCTGCTTGGCCTCGCGCGCGGCCTTGAGCATGTAGGCCTCGATGCGCTCGCAGTAGCGCGCCCGCCCCGCCTCGTCCGGCGCCGGCACCGGCCAGGTGCCGACCAGGGTCTGGTAGAGCAGGTACTCGTCGTTGCGCGTTGGCGCCTCGGCGCCATCCACCTCGCGCTTGCGATTGCGATTGAGACGGCTCCAGCGTCTCGCCTCCAGCCTCCAGGCTGCCGGCATCTCGGTCAGCACGTCGATGCGCGTGCGCACGTCTTCCGCGCGCTTGCTGTCGTGGGTGGAGGTCGCAAGCAGCGTGTGCGGCCAGTTCTTCGCGCGGTCGCGGTTTGCTCCGTGAAAGGCCGAGACCGTGAAGCCGAAATCGTCGGGATCGCCGCCCACCTCGTTCAACGGCGCGAGGCGGTGATAGCGGTAGAACGCCGTGTCCTCCACGCCCTTGGCGGTGACCGGAGCGGTGAACTGCTGAAACTTCATCGCGAATTCGCGCGCGAGCCGCGCAAGAGCGGCGTCGGCTTCCTCGACCGGCTGCCCGAGCAGCGTGCGCTGCACGAAGTCGAATATCGTGACATCGGCGGCCTGGCTCCTCTTCTTTGCCCGCGCCACCGCCCACTCGATGTGGCGCCGATCGTCCGCCCCGATCCGCTCGTCGATGTAGGTGCGATACACCGGAAAGCACGCCGCGACTTCGCTCAACGCATCGCGCAGCGCGGTCAGCGTGAAATCGCGCGTTCGCCGGTCCGCCTGCGCGATACGGGCGAGACGGTTCGCGAGCACGGCAAGCTCGCTGGCGAGAGCCGTGTGCATGATCAGGTGCTTCGCTGAATACGCGACGTCCTCGAACGCCTGGGTTTGCCCGGTGAAGGAGTGATAGGTCCGTTCCATCTTGCGCTTGGCGGCCCCATCCACGAACAGTCCGTTCACTACGTTCGCGAACCGGTAGCCGGTCGTGCCGTGAATCGGCCAGCTCTCCGGCAGCCGCTCGTGCCCCGCGGTAATCTTTTCTGCAAGGAGGTAGAGCGGCCAGCCCTGCGGCTCCTTCGAGAACGCCGCGGTCGGGGCGTAGCGCTCCTGCAGGCGCCGGAAGTAGCGCACCGGATCGTAGAGCCCGTCGGGGTGATCGATGCGCACCCCGTCCACCCAGCCGCCCGCCAGCAGCTCGAATACCAGCCGATGCGTGGCATCGAACACTGTCTGGTCCTCCATCCGCAGCGCCGCGAGGCTGTTGATGTCGAAAAAGCGGCGGTAGTTGATCTGGTCGGAGGCGACCCGCCAGTACGCGAGGCGATAGGCCTGGGTCTCCAGCAGCTCGTGCAGCGCATCGAAGCTCGCGCGCTGCCCCGGCGTGCCGTTCACCGCCCGCAGCGCGGCCTCGAGCCCTGCCGAAAGCGCCGGATGCCCGGTCACGAGCGCGGCCAGGCGCCTCTTGTGCACTTCCTTGTCGCGGTCGCGCTCGGCGCGCTTCTCCGCGCTGGCCTCGTTGCGTCCCGGGAGGTGTCCAAAGGCGCTCGCCAGGCTTTCCAACTCGTTGCGCGCGGCCGGCGCAAGATCCTGAGGCGGCGCGTGCTTCAGCACGCGATCGAGAATCGACCCGTAGCATCCGGGATCGACCGGAAACCGGTTTTCCCGGTACCAGATGCTGAACGCGCCGCGCTCGGGCTCGAACGCAAGCCTGAGCTCTCCCAGCTCGAGCACGATCCCGTAATGGTTGCCGAGTACCGGCACCAGCACCTTCCCGGTGAGCACGGGATCCACCGGCTGCCAGTCGATGTCGAAAAACCCGGCGTAGACCGAGGCCGGGCCGTTCTCGAGCACGTCCATCCACCAGGCATTATCCGCGCCCATGACGCCCATGTGATTGGGCACCATGTCCAGAATGTGTCCCATGGCGTGGGCCCCCAGCGTGTGTACAAAGTGCTCGAAGTCGTCCCGGCTGCCGATCTCGGGATTGAGCGCGTTGTGGTCGACGATGTCGTAGCCGTGGGTGCTGCCCGGGCGCGCACGCAGGTACGGCGAGCAATAGACATGAGAGATGCCGAGTTCCGAGAGATAAGGCACCACCGCGGCGGCATCGCGAAACGTGAAATCGCGATTGAGCTGCAGGCGGTAAGTCGCGCGCGGGATGACCGCCGCGGATCGCGCGGTGCCCGCCACCGTGCGCGGCTGTGCCCCCACGCCGCGTTCCTGCCGCAGCGCCTCCGCGAGCGCCGTCACATGCGCGTCCGCGGACCACTCCTCGAGATTGAGCGGGAGCTTCCGCTGCCAGTTCGGGTACTCCACGCTGGTCGCCGGAAGGTTGACCTGCTCGAGCTGTCCGAGCACGTCCTCCATCTGGACCATCATGACCTGCGCCGGGCTGCGTGCGAGATAGGCGTGAAGCGCGCACGCAAGCTCCGGCGTCATCTCCGGCGCCGATACCGGATGGACGGTCATGCCGGCCGGCAGCAGGCCTTCGCGCTCGAGCGCCACCAGCAGGCGTGCGCGGTCCTGCGCGCGCTCCACCACCTGCCGCTCCCGCTGCGCCTCGGATGGATAGAGGCCGAGCTTCGCTCGCAGGTCGAGGTCGTGCCCGATCCACAGGCTCTTGAGGGTAGGCAGATCATGCGTGCTCACCGCAGCGAGCGCCTGGGCGGCATAGACACCGGGCGCCTTGAAGCTGCCGTCGCGCTCCTTCTCGAAGAGCAGCAGCCGATAGGACAGCATCCCGAGCGGCGCGAGCGCCGCGCGCACCGCGTCGGGCACCGTGCCGAGGTCTTCGCCAACCACGAGGCAGCGATTTCTCAAGCTCTCCAGCGCCAGTACCCCGATCAGGTCCTGGAATGGATAGTGGACATAGGTGCCATCGACCGGCTTGCCCCCCGGAGGGATCCAGAACAACCGCATGAGGCCCATCACATGGTCGATCCTCAGCGCCCCTGAGTGGCGCATGTTCGCGCGCAGCGTCGCGACAAAGGGCGCGTAGGCGGATTCGGCGAGCGCCTCCGGAATCGGCGGCGGCAAGCCCCAGTTCTGGCCGTTCAGGTTGAAATCATCGGGAGGCGAGCCGATGCTCGCAAACTCGGCGTAGACGCCCTGCCATGCCCAGGTTTCGGCACCCGCTCGATCCACGGAAATCGCAAGATCCTGGTAGAGGCCCACCCCGAGCCCGAGCTCCCAGGAGCGCCGGCCGCAGGCGCCGAGCTGCTCGTCGGCAACCCACTGCAGCCAGGCGTAGAAATCCACCCGCGTGCGATTCGCCTCCAGGAATGCCCGCACCTGCGGCGACGCCGGATCGCGGTAGGGTTCGGGCCACACCGGCCAGCCCCAGACGTTCTCATCGCGCGCGTGAAAGTCCTCCTGCAGCGCCTGGAAGAGTGCAAAGCGCTGAAGCGGCTCGCCACCCGCGCGCTGGTAGGCGAGGAATGCCTCGCCACGCGCCGAGTGCGCCAGGATGTGGCGGCTGCGGAAATGGTCAAAGATCGTGCGCAGCGCCCAGAGCTTGGCTTCCGCGACGCCACGGTAATCGACCAGCTCTTGCGCCCTCAGCGCGCGCAGGCGTGACTGGAACTCGGGTGCCGCGACGGCTGCTTGCGCCTCTTCGCACCCGGCAAACTCCGGCACCGCTTCAACATCCACGTAAAGCGCGTTCAGGTAGACGCGGGAGGACGGGCTGTACGGGCTGATATGGTCGGGGTTGTGGGGAAACAACGCGTGCAGGGGATTCACGCCGACGATGCCGGCGCCCGCGCGCGCCGCGAGCTCGATCGCGCTGCGCAGGTCGGTGAAATCGCCGATGCCCCAGTTGCGCCCGCTGCGCAGGGCATAGAGCTGCAGCGCGGGGCCCCAGACGCGCCCCGCGCTCTCCATTGCAGGCGGCGTGTAGCAGCGCCGCGGCACGATGATGAGGGTGAGAACGGCGGCGGCCCCATCGGGCGGCTGCAGTGTAAAGCGGTGATACCCCAGTGGCAGCCGCTCGCGCCATTCAAACGCCGCCTTGAAAAAGCGCGTGCCTTCGATCACCCGTTCGCCGAGCGGCGGCAGCTCGGCAGGACGGAATTCTCCGGAGCGCGACTCTCCCGACTCGAGCGCTAGACTCCAGCGGTGCACCGCGCCGCGCCGGCGCTCGTCGCAGCAAATCTCCCAGCGATAGGGCACAACGTCCTCGCGCTGCACCGAAACGGGGTGCAGGCCACGCCGCCACGGCCGGGCCTCACGCTCCTTGAGCGCACCCTCCACGCCCGCGGTGTTCGCGATGACGCCCATCGCCCGCAAGAGAGCAATGCGCGTCTCGTCCGAGGCGCGGTGCTGAGCGCCCCAGATGTCGGAGTACTCAGGCGCGATCCCTGCGAGTGCGCACAGCCGGTCGAGCGCTGACTGGTTCATCTCACGTGACTCCGGCCCCAAGATAACAGGCTGCGGCGTATCCCGGCAGCCTCCGCGCCGCGAGTGTGGCGCCCGCCTCGCGCGGCTCGCAATGGAGCAGCACGCCGGCGGGGCGTCCATCGAACGCGATTTCGCGTGCGCTCAGGTTGAGCCATAGCTCAAGCCCTCTGCCGTCGCCGAGACGCCACTCGACCGCGAGCGCCCCATCGCCGAGCACCTGGAACCGGCCGGCATGACCCCGTATTCCGGCGAGTCGCGGAGTGATCTGCCCGCGCCGTACGGCAAGCAGCCGCTGATAGAGCGCGAGCCAGCGTGAGTGCCGCTGCTGCCCGATGCAGTTCCAGTCAAGCCTGCTGCGCTGAAACGTGCCGGGATCGTTCGGGTCCGGAATGAGTGCCCGCGCCGCAGGATCGGCGAACCGCTCGAAATGGGCGAACTCGCGCCGCCGGCCCTCGCGAACAGCGGTGGCCAGCTCTCCCGTGAAATCGCAGAAGTACAGGAACGGCGTTGCTGCGCCGAATTCCTCTCCCATGAAGAGAAGTGGCGGCGCGGGCGCAAGCAGCCACGCCACGGTTGCGGCGCGCAAAGCAGCCTCGTCGGCAAGCGCCACCAGGCGCTCGCCGAAGGCGCGGTTGCCGACCTGATCGTGGTTCTGGAGCAGCGACACGAAGGCAGCCGGCGGAAGGCTTGCGCTGGGCTCCCCGCGCGCCCGGCGCCCGCGGAAGCGCGATACGTCGCCCTGGTAGGCGTAGCCCTCCGCGAGACACCGTCCCAGGAGCCGCGTGGAATCTTCGGCGTAATCTGCGTAGTAGCCGTCGGACTCACCGGTGAGCAGGACATGGAACGCGTGGTGCACGTCGTCGTTCCACTGCGCGTCGTAGCGGCGTGCCGTCCCGTCCGGCGCGCGCGCGAGATAACGCGCCTGGTTCCTGTCGTTTTCCAGCACGAGATGCACGTGGCGCTCGCGTCCCGGTCCGCGACGGACGGTCTCGGCAAGCTCCACCAGGATGTCCGGCGTAGATTCGTCCAGGATTGCGTGCACCGCGTCGAGACGGAGCCCGTCAAAGTGATATTCCTCAAGCCAGTAGAGCGCGTTGTGAATGAAGAAATCGCGCACCGGTCGCGCGTCGGGGCCATCGAAATTGATGGCGGCGCCCCATGGCGTGTGGTGCCGCTCGGTGAAGAACTGCGAGGCGTAGGCGTGCAGGAAGTTGCCCTCCGGGCCAAAGTGGTTGTAGACCACGTCGAGAAACACCATCAACCCGCGAGCGTGCGCTTGCGCGATCAGGCGCTTCAAGTCCTCGGGCCGGCCGTAGGCGGTATCGGGCGCGAACGGCAGCACGCCGTCGTAGCCCCAGCCGCGTCTGCCCGGAAAATCGGCCACCGGCATGAGCTCGATCGCCGTCACGCCGAGCTCAACCAGGTAATCGAGGCGCGCCTCGACGCCCGCGAACGTGCCCTCGGGTGAGAATGTGCCGACGTGCAGCTCGTAGAGCGCGACGTCCTCCCACGGTCGGCCGCGCCAATCGCCATCGTTCCACTCAAACGCGGCCGGATCGACCACCTCGCTCGGGCCGTGCACGTCCTCGGGATTGCAGCGCGAGGCGGGATCGGGCACCTGCAGCTCCCCGTCGATCCGGTAGCGATAGCGCGTACCCGCGGGAGCCGTCTCGATGCGCTCCCACCAGCCATCGCCCAGCGCCGCCATGGGCGCGACGCGTTCGGGAGCGGCGCGCAGGAGAGCGACCTCCCGTGCGGAAGGCGCCCAGAGACGAAAGCGACAGCGCCCTTCTGCTAGAGTCTCCGCGCCGAATGGCATGCGATGGCGTCGTTGCATGCAGTCCTTCATTCTACTTGGCGGTGCAGGAGCCGATTACCGACGGCGCTTTCGGCGCTGCATCTGCCACGGCGCGACGCCATCCTGGTACTTCGCGAGCGTTGCTGGTAAGCTATGCATCGTGACGGAGCGGGACTCTTGATCACGCCTTTTCTCGACCGGTCGCGCGTCGCCTATTTCTCGATGGAGATCGCGCTCGCTCCCGAGATTTCCACCTACAGCGGCGGCCTCGGCATCCTCGCCGGCGACACGCTGCGCTCCGCCGCCGACCTGCGCATTCCCCTCGTCGGCGTGACGCTCGTGAGCCACAAGGGCTACTTCCGGCAGGAGATCGACGCCGCGGGCCGCCAGATCGAGCATGCAGACGAGTGGGACCCGGCCGCGCGCTGCAAGCCGCTGCAGGCCAAGGTGGCGGTGGAAATCGACGGCCGTGAGGTCTGGATCCGCAGCTGGCTCTTCACGCTCGAGAGCCACTTCGAGCGCCGCGTGCCGGTGATCCTGCTCGATACCGATCTTCCCGAGAACCGCGCGGAGGACCGGGACATTACGCACTTTCTCTACGGCGGCGACCAGCGCTATCGCCTGAAGCAGGAAATCGTGCTGGGCGTGGGCGGCGCGCGCATGCTGCAGGCGCTCAACGTCCGTGTCCGCAGCTATCACATGAACGAGGGGCACTCGGCGTTGCTCGCGGTCGAGCTGCTGCGAAACTACCACACCACGGCGCGACGGCGGGCGGACGAGCCGAGCTACGACGTTCGGGGGGTGCGGGCGATGTGCCATTTCACCACGCACACGCCGGTGGAAGCCGGTCACGATCAGTTCGACTGGAATCTGGTGGCCGAGCTGCTGGGCAATTTCATCGACCCCGAGGAGCTCAGGCGGCTCGCCGGTCCGGACCGCCTCAACATGACGCGCCTCGCGCTCAACCTGAGCGAGTACGTCAACGGCGTGGCGCGCCGGCACGCGCAGGTCTCCCGGCAGATGTTTCCGGGTCACGAAGTGCGCGCGGTCACCAATGGAGTGCATCCCAGCACCTGGACCTCGCCCGGCTACGCCGCCCTCTACGACCGCTACCTGCCCGGCTGGCGGCACGAGCCGCAGCTGCTCGCGCGCGCGGACCAGGTTTCCGACGCCGAGCTCTGGGTCGCGCATGGCGCCGCCAAGGCGTGCCTGATCGAGCGCGTGCAGAAATCCTGCGGGGTCGCCCTCAATCCGGAATTGCCGATCATCGGGTTCGCCCGCCGCATGACTGCCTACAAGCGGCCGGAGCTGCTGTTCTCGGACATCGAGCGCCTGCGGGCCATCGCGCGCCGCCAGCCGTTCCAGCTGGTGCTTGCCGGCAAGGCGCACCCACGCGACGCGCCCGGCAAGCAGGCGATCGAGGACATACACCGCCACATCCACTCGCTTGCGGGCACCGTGCGCGCCGCGTTCGTGCCGGACTATGACATGTCGGTGGCGCTCGATCTGGTGGCAGGGTCGGACGTGTGGCTCAACACGCCGCTCCGGCCCTACGAGGCCTCTGGCACGAGCGGCATGAAGGCAAGCTTCAACGGCGTGCCCCAGCTCTCGGTGCTCGATGGCTGGTGGGTCGAGGGCTGCCTGGAGGGCGTCACCGGCTGGGCCATCGGCAACGACCATGAAAGCCACAACGGCGACGATGCGCGGCTGTTCTATGACAAGCTCGAGAACGTCGTGCTGCCGCTTTGGAACGGCGAGCGCGCGAAATGGATCGCGGTCATGAAGGGCGCGATCTCCAAGAACGCCGCCTACTTCAACAGCCACCGCATGCTGCGGCGCTACGCGATCGAGGCCTACCTGCGCTAGGGCGGCGCCCGCCCGCTGCATCCTAGTGCTCGATTCCCTGCTGCTGCAGCAGCACGAGCGAGCGTCCCTTGAGGGGATACACGCTTGCGCCGTCGTGCACGCCGCCGCGGGCGAGGCCGTCCCCCTGCGTCGTGTCGAGCACGACGAGCCAGCGCACGCCCTCGGTGTGGTTGGGCAGCGTGAACGCAATTTCCTCGTGGTGCGCGTTGAAGAGCAGCAGGAACACGGCATCGCGGATCGGGCGGCCCCGCCTGTCGGTCTCGGTAAGGCCTTCGCCGCTCAGGAGCACCCCGAGCGAGCGCGCGTGGTGGTGTTGCCATTCCTCATCGCTCATCTCGGCGCCGTCGGGCTTCAGCCACATGATGTCCTTGATGCCGGAGCCGCGGATCGGCCGGCCCTCGAAGAAGCGGCGCCGCCGGAACACCGGATGTTCGCGGCGCAGCCGGATCAAGCGCCGGGTGAACTCGAGGAGCTTGCGCCGGTCCTCCGTCAGGCTCCAGTCCACCCAGGAGACGTCGTTGTCCTGACAGTAGGCATTGTTGTTGCCGCGCTGCGTGCGGCCGATTTCGTCTCCGGCCGTGAGCATGGGCACGCCCTGAGAGAGCAATAGCGTGGCGAGAAAGTTGCGCTTGCGCTGCGCGCGCAGAGCGTTGATCGCCGGGTCTTCCGTTTCGCCTTCCACACCCGAGTTCCATGACAGGTTGTTGTCGTGCCCGTCGCGGTTGTCTTCGAGGTTCGCCTCATTATGCTTCGCGTCGTAGCTGACGAGGTCGCGCAGGGTAAAGCCGTCGTGCGCGGTGATGAAATTTATGCTCGCGTGCGGCCGGCGCCCGCCGCTTTCGTAGAGATCGCTCGAGCCCGTCAGCCGGCGCGCAAACTCCCCGATCACGCCGCCATCGCCTTTCCAGTACGCGCGCATCGCGTCGCGGTATTTGTCGTTCCACTCCGTCCAGCCGCCCGGGAAGTTGCCGACCTGGTAGCCGCCCTCCCCCAGGTCCCACGGCTCGGCGATCAACTTCACCTGCGAAAGCACAGGGTCCTGGCGCACGATGTCAAAGAACGCGCCGAGGCGGTCCACTTCGTGCAGCTCGCGCGCGAGCGTGGAGGCGAGATCGAACCGGAATCCGTCCACGTGCATCTCGCTCACCCAGTAGCGCAGCGAATCCATGATGAGCTGCAGCACCCGCGGATGCACCAGGTTGAGCGTGTTGCCGCAGCCGGTGTAGTCCATGTAATGGCGGCTCTCACCGGATTTCAGCCGGTAATAGGACGCATTGTCCACGCCCCGGAAGCACAGCGTCGGCCCCAGCTGATCGCCCTCGCCGGTGTGGTTGTAGACGACGTCGAGCACGACCTCGATGCCCGCGGAATGCAGCGCCTTGACCATGGACTTGAACTCCGACACCGGCCGCTCCCCGCCGTAGCGGTTGTCCGGGGCGAAATAGCCGATCGAGTTGTAGCCCCAGTAGTTGCGCAGCCCCTTTTGCACGAGGTGACGATCGTCGATGAACGCGTGCACCGGCATCAGTTCCACCGTCGTGACGCCGAGCCGCCTCAAGTACTCGATCACAGGGGATGACGCGAGGCCCGCGTAGGTGCCCCGCAGCTGCGGCGGGACATCCGGATGCTGCATCGTGAAGCCTTTCACGTGCAGCTCGTAGATCACGGTCTCGTGCCACGGGACGTCGGGACGCCGGTCGTCGCCCCAGGTGAATGCCGGATCGACGATGCGGCACTTGGGCATGGCCTGCGCCGAGTCCCGGCGGTCGAACGAGAGGTCGGCGCGCGGATGTCCGACGCGGTAGCCGAAGCACGCATCGCTCCAGCTGACCGAGCCCGTCAGCGATCTTGCATAGGGATCGAGCAGCAGTTTGTGGGGGTTGAAGCGGTGCCCCTCTTCCGGCCGGTACGGCCCGTGGACGCGGTAGCCGTAGAGCATGCCCGGCCGCGCCTCCGGCAGATAGCAGTGCCAGACCTGGTCGGTACGCTCCGGCATGGTGATGCGCTGCAGCTCGCGGCGGCCGCGCTCGTCGAAGATGCAGAGCTCGACCTTCTCCGCATGCTCGGAGAACAGCGCGAAATTGACGCCTTCGCCGTCCCACGTGGTGCCGCGCGGGTACGGCGTTCCGGGCCACACGCTTGAGATCGGCGCGCTCATCTCCGCCCGGCGTTGGCGCGATGCGACGGCAACCCACGCAACGCGTCGCCGGCGTGGATCGCGCTTTGCGGCAACGGATCCAGCCCGGATTATTTCTTACGGGCAGCCGCGCGCAGCCGGCGGCTGGCCTGCGAGATCGACCGCTCTGCCTGCGTGACCGCCTGCCGTCCGGCCTTGACGGCACGCTTCCAGCCCGCCGCGCCGCGTGCCCCGGCCGCGGCGCTTGCGGCGCGCGCCGTCGCGACCGCCGTCTGCGCCGCCTTGTGCGCGGTCGACTGCAGCGCCTGAAATTCGTGCGATTGCCCGAAGGCCCGGGCATGGCCACCACCTGACCGCCAGGCGGACTTGATCAGTCCAGTCGCAGCTGTTGCCGCCTTGCCGAGCGCCTTCACTGCCTGGCGAGCGCGCAACATCGCGCGCCGCGCTTCGGCGCTCGCCGCCACCTCGCTTGCTGCCTGCCGCGCTTCGCGCGCCGCTTTTTGCGCCGCGGCACCCGCGCTGCGGGCTGCCGTCCGGTAAACCCTGCTGCGATTTCTGCCGGTTGTTCCCGAAGCCCCTGATCGCGATGCCATATACCCTCCTGTGTGTGCGGTACCGTTCCCGAGCACCGTCATTATTGCCTCATCGTCATACCGGACGTTGATCTGCGTCAAGCCGCGACCGGCGTCACTTGCCCCCATCGCGGTGCCGCGGCCACCAGCGCTCGAGGAGTCCCGCGGCCCAATCGCGCCCGCCGATGCCGAACGCGAGCGCCAGCGCGAGCACGATACCACCGAGGATGATGAGGAAGCTGTGCCGGATGGTCGCGCCGCCGATGCCCATCTGCTCGAGCGCAATCAGCACCACGAAAACGATGATCGCGTATTGCGCGATCCTGCCGAGCAGATCGCCATCCTGGATACCCACGTTCCTGCAGTAGGTGACCACCGTCCCCCCGATGAAGGCCGCGAAGTAGGCGCCGAACGCGAGAATCACCAGCGCGACGAGAACCTTCGGCACGAAGACCACGACCTGGCCAAGCAGATCCGTGATGTAGGTGAGCCCGAGGCTGTTGCACGCGATGACGAGCGCCGCAAAGATCACGAGCCAGTACACGAGCACGCCGAAAATATCGGTGGTGTCCTGCTCGATGCCCCCCTGCTTCAGGAACCCGTCCATGCCGGCGCGCTCGGTCAGCACGTTGAAATTGATCGCGCGCAGGGCTTTGACGACGGCGAATTTGATGACTTTCCCCGCCAGCCATCCGGCGATGAGCACCGCGACCGCAAGCGCGAGCCGCGGGAGAAACGCCCCGACCTGTTGGAGAAATGCACGCACCGGCTCGAGATACACGTTGACACTTTCCATATCAGCCTCCTCTTGCAGGGTTCATTGCGCTCCCCTTACGCCGCCGGTGCGGGCCGTATCAGCTCGTGGATCCCCTGCAGCGGAACATGGACCCAGCCCGGGCGATTGTTGATCTCGTAGCGCAGCTCGTAGAGCGCCTTTTCGAGCTCGAAGAGCTCGAGCAGCGGTCGCGCTTCGGCGAACGCGCCGTGGATTCCGGATTCGCGCGTCGCCTCCTCGTAGCCGTCGAGGAAGGACCGGCACGCGGCGTCGCGCCAGCCTAGCGCAAGCGCGGCGAGCCGATCGTGGTCCTGGGGAGCAGGCGTGACGGCGCGCACCGCCGTCCAGCGCGCGTAGTCGAAGGAGCGCAGCATGCCGGCAACGTCCCGCAGCGGGGAGTGCTTCGCGCGGCGCTCGGTGAGCGGGCGCGCCGGCTCGCCCTCGAAATCGATGATCCGGAAATCATTCTTCGCGATCAGCACCTGGCCCAGATGGTAGTCGCCGTGATAGCGGATCTTGAGCGACCGGCCGGGGCTCGGCGCGCAGGATTCGATGCGCGCGACGAGCTGCTTGCGCTTTGCAAGCAGCTCCGTGGCGGCCTCGCGCGCAGGCAGCACAAGCTGGTTCAGGTTCTTCTCGAGAAGCTGCAGCGCTGTTACCGCCTCTTCCTGAACGCGCCGCTTCCAGCCCGCGACGTCCTCGGCGGTGACCGGTTCGGGATCGAACGCCGCCTCGCCGGAAGCCCGCGCGAAGGCCGCGTGCAGCTCGCCGGTGCGGATTCCCAGCACGCGGATGAGCGCGAGGTAGGCGCCGTGCACGTCGTGCGGCGGGGACTCGACCGCCGCGCGCGGCTGGTCGAAGAAGCGCCCGAGGTAGTCGAGCGTGTAGGTCCAGCCGTCACCCTGGTTGGAAACGTAGGCCTCGAGCAGCCCCAGCGTCATGAGCGTCCCGTCCGCGGCAACGTACTCGATGGCGCCCGCGACCGGCACGCAGTTCGCGAACTGCGCCTGCTCGGTGAGGTAACGCCCGATCTCGAACTCGGGATTGAGCCCCGGCTGGACGCGGCGATAGCCCTTGAGAAACAGCCGCTCGCCGAGCGTCACGACCGTGTTGCTGCTCTGGGCCTGCGGCCGCCCGACCGGCAGGCTCTTGTAATCGTCGCCGGCCAGCGCCGCGAACGCGCCCGTCGGCGTAAAGCGGAACTTGCCCTGCGCGGTGGCAATTTCGCGCCCCGTGCCGATCGCCTCGACCACTGCGCGGCAGAATTCCTCGTCGGCGAGTGCGTCGGCAATGACTCCGATACGCGCCTGCTGGCGCGCCTTGGCGATGACCGCCGGCCCGAGCGCGCGCACGCGCTCCTCCTCGGCGTCCTCCCAGGCGAGCGACAGCGGCACGAAGTAGTTGTCGCCCTCGATTTCGAGCAGTGCCAGCATGCAGCTCGCACGCCCCGCCTCCCAGAGCGCCCATTCCGCGAGCTTCGCGCGCTTCACCGGCTCGCCCTTCGCCGCGTACCAGCGCTGCGCCTCGGTGTAGCGCGCCAGCACCTCGATCTCGAAGTGGTCGCGTGTCTTCAGTGCCATGCCGATGCGCCACGGCACCACGCGATCGCGGAAAAAGCTCGACCAGCCATCGAACAGCACCACCGTCGGCCGCTCCTCGGCGGGCACCACCTGCGCGTGCCAGTCCGGCGCGTCGACGTCGGTGGCAAGGCGGAACCAGTAAAAGCTGCAGGACGGCAGCGTCAGCAGGTAGAAGCGATCGCCGATCGGTGGAAACGGCGTGCGGCCAAGCATTTCTACCGGAATGCGGCCGCTGTACCGCTTGAGGTCGAGCTCGACGGGCTGCGCCGAGCGCCCCAGGTTCGCCACGCACAGGATCGCCTCCTCGCCGTACTCCCGGACGTAGGCGAGCACCTTGAGGTTGCCGGGCTTGAGGAAGGTCAGCTTGCCGCGGCCGAAGGCGTGGCTCGTGTTCCGGACCGCAAGCAGCCGTCGCATCCAGTTGAGGAGCGAATTCGGCTCCCGCGACTGGGCCTCGACATTGACGGCTTCGTAGCCGTAGATCGCATCCATGATCGGCGGCAGGTAGAGCAGCTGGGGGTCGGCGCGCGAGAACCCCGCATTGCGGTCCGGGCTCCACTGCATCGGCGTCCGCACGCCGTTGCGATCGCCCAGATAGATGTTGTCGCCCATGCCGATCTCGTCGCCGTAATAGATGATGGGCGCGCCGGGCATCGAGAGCAGCAGGCTGTTCATGAGCTTGATGCGGTCGGAATCGTTCTCGAACAAAGGCGCCAGCCGGCGGCGGATGCCAAGGTTGATCCGCGCGCGCGGGTCGGCGGCATACATCCGGTACATGTAGTCGCGTTCCTTGTTGGTCACCATCTCGAGGGTCAGCTCGTCGTGGTTCCTGAGGAAGATCGCCCACTGGCAGGACTCCGGGATCTCCGGGGTCTGCTGCATGATCTCGACCACCGGGTGGCGGTCCTCCTGCGCGATCGCCATGTACATCCGGGGCATCAGCGGAAAGTGATAGGCCATGTGGCACTCGTCGGCCTCGCCGAAGTACTCGCGCACGTCCTCGGGCCACTGGTTGGCCTCGGCGAGCAGTAGCTTTCCGGGATAACGGGCGTCGAGCTCGGCCCGGATCTTCTTGATCACCGCGTGCGTCTCGGGGAGGTTCTCGTTCGAGGTGCCTTCGCGCTCGACGAGGTAGGGTATCGCGTCGAGGCGGAACCCGTCGACGCCAATCTCGCACCAGTACTCCATGACTTTCAGCACGGCTTCGAGCACCTTCGGGTTGTCGAAGTTGAGGTCCGGCTGATGGCTGAAGAAGCGGTGCCAGAAGTACTGCTTGGCCACCGGATCCCACGTCCAGTTCGATGTCTCAGTGTCGGTGAAAATGATGCGCGTGCCCTGGTACAACTTCTCGTCGTCGCTCCAGACGTAGAAGTCGCGCTCAGGCGAGCCCTTGGGAGCGCGCCGCGCCGCCTGGAACCACGGGTGTGCGTCGGAGGTGTGGTTGACGATGAGTTCCGTAATGACCCGCAGGCCACGCTTGTGCGCCTCCTCCACGAAGTGCCGGAAATCCTCCGTCGTGCCGTACTGCGGGTGCACACCGTGGTAGTCGGAAACGTCGTAGCCGTCGTCCTTCAACGGCGAGGGGTAGAAAGGCAGCAGCCATAGCGTGTTGACCCCGAGCTGCTGGACGTAATCGAGTTTCTCGGACAGGCCCCGGAAGTCGCCGAGGCCGTCCCGGTTCGAGTCGAAGAAGGCCTTGACGTGCAGCTGGTAGATGACGGCGTCCTTGTACCAGAGCGGATCGTCGGCCGCGCCGGTCGCTGCGGCGGGCGGGCTCTGGGTCGTGGGCAGGTCCATTACGGCGCTCTCGCGGTCACAAGAAGTAGTCGAAATCCTGCTCGTGATGCACGCGCCGGCGGACGTGGAATATGTGCGCCGGCACCCGCGCAGGGTCGAGCCGCACGAAATTGCGCGCCCCCGACCACAAGTAGTGCGCGCCGGTCAGGAGATCGTGCATCTGGTACTGTGTTCCTGGTTCGATACCGAGAGCCTCGACGTCGAGGTTCACCCAGCCCGCGTGGGCGTTGTGCGGGTCGAGGTTCACGACGCAGACTACGGCATTGGCGAAGTCTTCGGTGGTCTTTGCATAGGCGATCATCTGCTCGTTGTCCGTATCGAAAAATCGCAGCCGCCAGTCGGCATGGAGCGCGGGATTCTCGCGCCGGATGCGGTTCACCCGCGCGATGAAGGGCCGCAGGCTGTCGGCGCGGTCGAGGTCCCAGTGGCGCAACTGGTATTTCTCCGAATCGCGGTATTCCTCGCTCCCCGGGTCGCGGGCGGCGTGCTCCATCAGCTCGTAGGCCGGACCATAGATACCGTAGCTCGCCCCCAGCGTCGCCGCAAGCACGAGGCGTGCCATGAATGCCGGCCGCCCGCCGTACTGCAGCGCTTCGGTGAGGATATCCGGGGTGTTCGGCCAGAGGTTGGGCCGGTAGTATTCGCGCCCCGGGCCATGTGCGAGCTCCGTGAAATACTCGGTCAACTCCCGCTTGGTGTTGCGCCAGGCGAAGTAGGTGTAGGACTGGGTGAAACCGAGCTTGGCGAGCCGGTGCATCACCTTCGGGCGGGTGAAGGCCTCGGCAAGGAAGATCACATCGGGATGGTCACGGCGGATCTCGGCAATCGCCCACTCCCAGAACGCGAACGCCTTGGTGTGGGGGTTGTCCACGCGCAAGATGCGCACCCCCTCGCCGATCCAGAAATCGATGACGCTTTTCAGCTCCGCCCACAGGCCGCGCCAGTCTTCCGACTCGAAGTTGAACGGATAGATGTCCTGGTACTTCTTGGGCGGGTTCTCCGCATACTGGATGCTCCCGTCCGGGCGCCGGCGGAACCACTCGGGATGGCTCTTCACGTACGGGTGGTCCGGCGCGCACTGGAAGGCGATGTCGAGCGCGATCTCGATGCCGAGCCGCTGCGCGGCCGCCACCAGGCTGCGGAATTCCGCTGGTGTGCCGAGCTGAGAGTGGATCGCCTTGTGGCCGCCTTCGGACGCTCCGATCGCCCACGGGCTGCCGACGTCGTCCGCCGCGGCGGCGAGGGCGTTGTTCTTGCCCTTGCGCTTCTCGCGCCCGACCGGGTGGATGGGCGGCAGGTAGAGCACGTCAAAGCCGAGTTCGGCGACGTAGGCGAGGCGCTTCTCCACGTCCTTGAACGTGCCATGGCGGCCCGGGCTTTCGGACGCGGAGCGCGGGAAGAGCTCATACCACGACGAAAAGCGGGCGCGTTCGCGATCCACGATCAGCGGCAGCTCCACCGGCCACTGGGTGGAAGACGCGCGGTTCGGGTAGCGCATCGCGATCTCTGCCATCGTGCTGTCGAGACCCGCCGTTCGTATCGCGTCCACCCCCTGCGCCGCGCGCAGCCGCTTGGCCCACTCCTTCAGGCGTCTTGCGTCCTCGCCGGGCGCGCGGCCGGCGGCTTCCTCGATCAGGCCGGCCCCAACCTCTGCTGCAATCCGGAGGTCGGCTGCGTCCTCCCGGCGCGAGAATTCATCGCGCCACGAGTGGAAGTGATCGACCCATGCGACCACGGTGTAGCGATAGCGGCCGATCGCTCCGGCGGAAAAGCTCGCGCGCCAGACGTCGTTGCCGAGCGGGGCCATCTCGACCTCGCTCCATTGCGCCGCGTCCTCCGCGCGCCAGCGCAGCATGACGCGCAGGAGGTCGTGGCCGTCGGTAAAGCAATGGGCTTCGACGTCGACGCGTTCGCCCGCGACCCGCTTTACCGCGTAGCGCCCACCGTCCACTGCGGGCTGGACCGCGTCGATCACAGCCCGAATCCGCCCGTCCGGGGCGGCGGGCGGCAGGCGCACGTCAGTCATCGGCCTCGCTCCGGAAAAAGACAGTGGAGAGCGGAGGGAGCGTCACCGTGAGCGAATAGGGTCGCCCATGCGCGGCCACCGGCGCGGCCTCCACGCCGCCCAGGTTCCCCCAGCCGGTGCCGCCGTAGTGCTTTCCATCGCTGTTGAGGAGCTCCGTCCAGCGTCCCGCGCGCGGCACGCCGATAACGTAGTTCTCGCGCGGAATCGGCGTGAAGTTGCACACAACCAGCACGAGCGGCCCGCGCCCGCGTGGCTTGCGCATGAACGTGAACACGCTGTTCACGGCGTCGTTCGCGTCGATCCACTCGAAACCCTCGTGGGTGAAATCGGCCTGCCACAGCGCGGGCTCCTCGCGGTAGCAGCGGTTGAGATCGCCGACCCATTTCTGCACGCCCCCGTGCTCGGGAAGTTCCATGACCCACCATTCGAGCTCGCCCTCGTGCGTCCACTCGCGGCGCTGGCCGAACTCGCCGCCCATGAAGAGCAGCTTCTTACCGGGATGTCCCCACATGTAGCCGTAGAGTGCGCGCAGGCCGGCGAACTGCTGCCAGGTGTCGCCGGGCATCTTGCCGCAGAGCGAGCCTTTGCCGTAGACCACCTCGTCGTGCGAGAGCGGCAGCACGAAGTTCTCGTTGAACGCGTAGAGGAGCGAAAACGTCAGGCGCCCGTGGTGGTACTTGCGGTGGATGGGGTCCTCCCGCATGTACGCGAGGGTATCGTGCATCCAGCCCATATTCCACTTCAATCCGAATCCGAGGCCGCCGAGATACGTCGGGCGCGACACCATCGGCCACGCCGTGGACTCCTCCGCCACCGTGAACGCTTCGGGATGATCGCGGTAGACCGCTTCGTTGAGAGTCCTCAGAAAGTGGATCGCCTCGAGATTTTCCCTGCCGCCGTAGCGGTTCGGGACCCATTCGCCGTCCTTGCGGGCATAGTCCAGGTAGAGCATGGATGCGACGGCGTCCACGCGCAGGCCGTCGACATGGTAGCGGTCGAGCCAGAATAGCGCCGACGACATCAGGAACGCGCGCACTTCGTGCCGGCCGTAGTTGAAAATGCTCGAATGCCACTCCGGGTGGTAGCCCTGCCGCGGATCGGCGTGCTCGAAGAGATGCGTGCCGTCGAAGCGCGCGAGACCGTGCGGATCGTCGGGGAAGTGCGAGGGCACCCAGTCGAGGATGACGCCGATGCCGCGCCGGTGCAGGGTGTCCACTAGATACATGAGGTCCTGCGGCGTGCCGTAGCGCGCCGTCGGCGCGAAGTATCCGGTGGTCTGGTAGCCCCACGAGCCGTAGAACGGGTGCTCGGTGACCGGCATCAGCTCGACGTGCGTGAAGCCGGTCTTCTCGACGTAGTCCGCGAGCTCGTGCGCAAGCTCGCGGTAACCGAGAAAGCGCCCGTCCTTCCGTTTCCAGGATCCCGCGTGCACTTCGTAGATCGCCATCGGCGCGTCCAGCGCGTTTTTCCTGCCGCGCCCCGCCATCCACTCGGCGTCACCCCAGTCGTAATCAAGAGACCAGGTGCGGGACGCGGTCGATGGCGGGCACTCCGTGCAGAATGCGAAAGGATCCGCCTTCTCGCTCGCCCCGCCTGCGTCCGGCGTAATGCGGAATTTGTAGCACGTGCCCTCCGCGACCTCGCCGACGAATCCTTCCCAGATACCGGAGCCGTCGCGCCGCGCCGCCAGCGGGTGCGCGACGGGGTCCCAGTCGTTGAAATCGCCCATGACCGAAACGGCGCGCGCGCCCGGTGCCCACACCCCGAAATGGAACCCCGTCACGCCGTCCGCAACCACCCGCCGCGCGCCGAGCTTCTCGTAGAGGCGGGCGTGCGTTCCCTCCTTGAAGAGATAGACGTCGTGCGTGGAGAGCGGCGATGACACAGCCTCGCGCGGCGAGCGGCTCCGCGCACCGCTACCACCCGCAGGCGGCTCGGATTTCGTGGTCTGGCGTGCTGGCATCCTCCTCGGCTTGCCATGCATCAGGAATGATCTTTCTTATCTTGTAATTGGTCTGTCCCGCGGCACCGAAAAAAGTTCCCCGCGCGTGCTGCGCCGCAGCGCCGCAATGCGAATTCCGCACCATTATGACACTGGCGTTTCCGACGGCACCGATCGCGCGGCGTCACCAGGCTGCGACCACGATGACGTGAACGCGATACGGGCCGTGCGCGCCGAGCGTTACCGTCTGCTCGATGTCGGCGGTGCGCGAGGGACCGGAGATGAAATTGACCGCGCGCGGCGGGGTTCCCAACTCGTCACGCATGAGCTGCCACGCTTCTTCCATGCCGCGCACGATGCGCGATTTGCGCACGACCGCGATATGGGTTTCCGGGAGCAGGCTCACCGTGGCCGGCGTATCGCGGCCCGATAACGTCATCAGGGTGCCGGTTTCGGCGATGGCGCAGAAGGCTCCCGTGATGCCGACCGGATCGGTGTCGCGCGCTTCCCGTGCCGCAACGTCGATACCCGCGGCACGCCAATCAAGCGCCGCAAGCTCGGACCAGCATACCGCCGCATGCGGCAATGAATTCGCCTGCAGGTAACGGGCGACGGCAGCCGGGGCGTTCTCGATCGATTCCACCTCTTCCACCGTGCTCGCGAGCCCCAGCGCGCGCTCCCGAAAACGAACAAGCGGGTCCCATTCCAAGCGCGGTCGAGCATTGACGGGATGCGCCCGGATGTGCGAGCGCACGGCTTCACGCTCGGCTTCGGCGGAAACAGGTGTCTTCCCCTGCCGCGCGCGGATGCGTGCCAGAATGCTTTCCCGTGCGTGTGTCCCGTCACTCATTACGTATCACCCGAGCGTGGGCATGTTGAGCCCCGGCGCCGGCGTGTCCTGGTGCGGCCAGCGGCTGGTGATGACCTTGGTGCGGGTGTAGAACTTGACGCCCTCCATGCCGTGCACGTGGAGGTCGCCGAAGAGCGAGCTCTTCCAGCCGCCGAAGGAATAGAACGCCACGGGCACCGGAATCGGCACGTTCACGCCGACCATGCCGACCTGGATCTCGTTCTCGAAGCGCCGCGCGGCACCGCCCGACTCGGTGAAGATCGCCGTGCCGTTGGCGTAAGGGTTGCGATTGACGAGCGCGATCGCGTCCTCCAGCGTCGTCGCCCGCAGCACGACCAGCACCGGCCCGAAGATCTCGTCCCGGTAGATCTTCATTTCCGGAGTGACGTGGTCGAACAGCGTCGTGCCGAGAAAGTAGCCCTCATCGGATCCGCGGACCTTGAGACCGCGGCCGTCAACGACAAGCTTCGCGCCCTCCTTCACCCCCTCGTCGATATAACCCGCGACTTTGTCGCGGTGCTGGGCGGTCACGAGCGGGCCCATGTCCACGCCTTCCTTGTCCCCGGGACCGACTACGATCGCCTCCGCTCTTTTCTTGAGCAGCTTCACGAGGGGATCGGCGGCGGCGCCGACCGCGACCACCGCGGAGATTGCCATGCAGCGCTCTCCCGCCGAGCCGTAGGCCGCGCCGATCAAGGCGTCGGCGGCGAACTCGAGATCGGCATCCGGCAGCACCACCGCGTGGTTCTTCGCGCCGCCCAGGGCCTGAACCCGCTTGTGATTCTTCGCGCAGGTCTCGTAGATGTATTTTGCGATCGGAGTGGATCCGACGAAGGACACCGCGTGGATGCCGGGATGATTGAGGATCGCGTCCACGGCTTCCTTGTCGCCGTGCACGATGTTCAGCACCCCGTCGGGCAGGCCCGCATCCTTGAAGAGCTCCGCCATGCGCATCGAGGCCGACGGCACCTTCTCCGAGGGCTTGAGCACGAAGGCGTTGCCGCATGCGATCGCCACCGGGAACATCCACAGCGGCACCATCACCGGGAAGTTGAAGGGCGTGATGCCGGCGCACACTCCGACCGGCTGGCGCACCGTGTGGCAGTCCACGCCCGAGCCGACGTTCTCCGAGTGCTCGCCCTTCAGCAGATGGGGCACGCCGCAGGCGAATTCGACCACCTCGATCCCGCGCTGGACCGAGCCCATCGCATCGGGGAGGGTCTTGCCGTGCTCCTCGGTGACGAGCGCGGCGAGCTCCTTCTGGTGCGCCTGCATCAGCTGCAGGAATTTCTGCATCACGCGCGCGCGCCGCAGCGGCGGCGTCTCGCCCCAGCCGGGAGCCGCCGCCGTCGCGGCCTTCACTGCGTTATCGATATCGGCCGCATTGCAAAACGGAACCTTGCGGACGACGGCGCCGGTGGCGGGATTGGTGACCGTCCCGTAACGGGTGCTCATGGCGGGATGCTGCCTGCCGAAGACCCACAACGGCACGCTCGCCACGTTCTGACGCTCTCCGGGCTTGTTCATGGCAGATTCCTCGAATCAGTTTCGCCGTTTACCATACAGCTCGCGGAAGGTGCGGCCCTGCGGCGCCGGAAAATCGCGCCCATCGGTCCAGCCCCCGGCGAGCGGGAGGCGATGGATCAGCTTTCCCCGGCCGCCGATAATGGACAGCATGCGCGCGCCGAGCGCAGTCATCATCGCATAGATCGCCGGGCGCAGCGCCACCCAGCCCCAAAGCGCGAGCCCGAGCCGCTCGGGCCACGGCTTGAGCCTTTCCTCGAACTGCCGCTCGCGCAGCTTCCTCATGAGATCGGGCAGCGGAATCTTCACCGGGCAGACCACGCCGCACTGGTTGCAGAAGGTCGCCGCATTGGGCAGATCGAGCGCGTTTGCGAGCCCCACGTAGCTCGGCGTCAGCACCGAGCCCATCGGGCCGGGATAGACCCAGCCGTAGGCGTGGCCGCCCACGCTCTGGTACACCGGGCAGTGGTTCATGCAGGCGCCGCAGCGTATGCAGCGCAGCATCGGCTGCAGGTCGCTTCCCAGCATCTCGACTCGCCCGCCGTCGAGCAGGATGACGTGGAAGTGCTCCGGCCCGTCGCGATCGCCCTCCCCCTTCACACCGGTCGTGACCGAGATGTAGTTGGAGATGGTCTGCCCCGTGCCGTGCGCCGGCAGCAGCCGCATCAGCGTTGATGCGTCCTCCAGCGTCGGCACCACTTTCTCGATGCCGGTGATCGCGACGTGCACGCGCGGCAGCGTGGTCACCAGGCGCCCGTTTCCCTCGTTGGTCACGATGAGCGTGGAGCCGGTCTCCGCCACGAGGAAATTCGCGCCGGAGATTCCCATCCCCGCGGTCAGGAACTCACGGCGCAGCATCTCTCGCGCTTCGCGGGTCAACGCCGCGATGTCGGTCTTGCGCGGGGTGCGATGCTTTGCCTCGAACAGGTCGGAGACCTCGTCGCGGGTCTTGTGCACGACCGGCGCGACGATGTGCGAAGGCGGCTCTTTCGCCAGTTGCAGGATGTACTCGCCGAGATCGGTTTCCACGACCTCGACTCCCGCCGCTTCGAGCGCCTCGTTCAGCGCGCACTCCTCCGTGACCATGGACTTCGACTTGACGGCCTTCTTGACGCCGTGCCCGCGCGCGATCTCGCACACGATCCGGTTCACGTCCTCGCGGGTCTGCGCCCAATGCACGACGGCTCCGCGCGCCACGGCGTTGCGCTCGAACTCCTCGAGATAAGCATCGAGATCGGCGAGCGCGCGGTCGCGAATCGCGGCGGCGGCGGAACGGATTTCCTCGTAATTGCCGAGCTCGGCCACGCGCTCGGCGCGCCCGCGCACGAAGTTGCCCTGCAGCCGCTTAAGGGCGGACTGAAGGTTGGCGTTGGTGAGCTTGGCGCCCGCCGACGCTTTGAAGTGCATGGACGTGATCTGCATGGTCCTCTCAGCTCATGCGGTAGCGGCGAACGGCGTCCGCGTTCCAGGCGAGACCGTTGCCCGGCCGTGTGTTTAGGTTCGCGTTTCCGTCGACGATCCGCAATGGCTCTTCGAGGAGCGCATTCCCCCAGTCCACGTACTCCAGCCAGTGCGCCGTCGGCGTCACCGTGAGGAGATGCGCGCTCACCTCCGGGTAGAGGTGCGAGGACATCTTGATCTTCCTTGCCGCGGCCACCTCGGCCGCGCGCCTCCAGCCGGTGACTCCGCCGATCCGCTCCAGGTCCGGCATCACGTAATCGCAGCACTGCGCGGCAAGCGCCCGTTCCATGTCGTGCGGGAGCGAGAAGTTTTCGCCGATCTGCACCGGTGTCGCGAGCGCGCGCGCGATCTCCGCACACCCCGCGAAATCGTCGTGCCGGATCGGCTCCTCGATCCAGTAGACGCCCTCCCCCTCTAGCGCACGGCCGCGCCGGAGCGCCTCCTCGACAGTCAGAGCCTGGTTGTAATCCACCATGAGCTTGATGTCGGCTGGTATGCGCAAGCGCACCGCGCGCGCCGCCGCGAGATCGGCTTCCAGCGTCGGATACCCGAGCCGGAGCTTGATCGCGCGGAAGCCGCCGGCGAGGAGCTTCTGCGCCTCGTCCGCCACGGCAGCGGGATCGTCCTTCAGTCCCAACCCGCAGCTGTTATACGCGGGCACGGGTCGTGGCGTTCCGCCGAGGTAGGACGCGAGCGGCATCCCCGCGGCCTTTGCCACCGCGTCCCAGGCCGCCACGTCGAACATCGCCATTGCCATGCGCACGATGCCCTGCACTCCGATCAGCACGAAACGTTTCGCGAGCTTTGCCCACAGGACGGCCGGCTCCACCCGGTCGCCCTTGACCGTTCGCAGCACCTCCTCGAGCAGGACCGCGATCGCGGGCGCTGCGGCGGGGAGATAACAGAACTGCCACGCGTGCCCCGTCACGCCCTCCTCGGTTTCGAGATCCACGAGCAGCAGCGGCGCCTCGCGCACCGCTTGCTGGCTGGTGCCGAGCACGTACGTCATCGGCACCTTCACACCGACGGCGCGGATGTTGCGGACGGTGATTTTGGGCGGCGTCACGCCTTCCGGCCCTGCGCATGCAGGATCAGAATATCCCGCGCCGCGCGATGGACGGGCGTCGGCACGCCAACGGCCGCGCCGAGCTCGACCACGGAGCCTGAAAGCCACTCCACTTCCAGAGGGTTGCCGCGCTCGAGATCGAGCTGCATTGAAGCCGTCATCGTCGACGGCAGCGTGTCCACGAACGCCATGCGTTCTTCGGCGAAGTCTTCCGGGAGGCGGATCCCATGGGCCCGGCCCACGGCCGCGGCTTCGCGTAACGCGTCGAGGTAGAACTTGCGGGTCATGGGATGACTGCGAATCGGGCCGATCGGCAGGCGAATGGTCGCGGTGACGGCGGCCATAGCCACCAGGAACACGAATTTCTCCCAGAGCGTGCGGCGGATATCGTCGGAAATCGCAGCGTCGAGACCGCCTTTCCGGCACCACTCGAGCAACGCCTCGGCGCGCTTCGAGCGCCGGCCGCTGTATTCGCCGAACACCACCCTCTGCATGGTTCCGGTGTGCTGGATCACGCCGGGACGGGAAATCGCGGTCCCCATGTACGCGACGCCGCCCATCAACGCCTTCTCGCCGATGATGGGGCGCAGGATGTCGTCCTTCACCACGCCGTTCTGGAGCGAGATCACGCCGGTTTCCGGACCGATGAGCGGCAGGATCTGGCGCGCCGCGGAATCAGTATCCCAGAGCTTGACCGAAAAGATGACTATATCGACCTGTCCCAGCGTCGCCGGATCGTCGGTCACTTGCACCGTGCGGAGGCGCACGTTCTCGACCTGACTTTCGAGCTTGAGGCCATGCTCGCGCATTGCGGCGAGATGCGCCCCGCGGGCAATGAAAGACACGTCGCAACCTGCGTGCGCGAGGCGGGCTCCGATCAGCCCACCCACGCCGCCAGAACCCATCATTGCTATTTTCATAATCCCTCCCCTGCGAGCACTTCGGCAACGTGGAGCACTTTCGTCTTCGTGTCACCTCGCCGCCGCAGCCGGCCCTCGATGTTGAGCATGCAGCCGAGGTCCCCCAGCACCACCGCGTCGGCGCCGCTGGCGGCAACATTGGCGCACTTGCGCTCGGCAATATGGGTGGAGATCTCGCCGAACTTCAGGGCGAAGGTGCCGCCGAAGCCGCAGCAGGTCTCGGCCTCCTCCATCTCCCTGAGCGTCAATCCCGGCAGGCTCGCGAGCAGCTTGCGGGGCTGGGCCTTGACGCCGAGCTCGCGCAGGCCCGCGCACGAATCATGGTATGTGATGGTGCCCTTGAACGATCCCGGCGCGCGATCGAGCTTGACCACGCTCGCGAGAAAATCGGTCAATTCATAAGTGCGAGCGGACAGCCGCTTCACGCGCTCGAGCGTGCCGGATTCGTCGCGGAACAGCTCCGGGTAATGGGCGCGGATCATTCCGCCGCAGGAGCCCGAGGGGACGACGACATAATCGAAGCCCTCAAACTCGTCGAGCACCTTGGCCGCAAGCGCCCGGGCGGATCCGCGGTCCCCGGAGTTGTACCCGGGCTGGCCGCAGCACGTCTGCGCGCGCGGGACGACGACTTCGCACCCGGCGGCCTCCAGCAGCTTGATCGCGGCAAACCCGATGCGTGGCCGCATCAGGTCCACGAGGCAGGTGATGAAAAGCCCGACGCGCACGATCGATTACTGGCGGATGCCGAGCGCGGTGACGAGCTTCTCGTAGAGCTCGTACTGCTCGCGCACGTACTGCTCGGTCGCGGCGGGCGAACGGATCGCCACAACGCCTCCGATCCGGGCGTTGCCCGCGATCCAGTCCGGGTCCTTGGCAAGACGCGCGAACACCTCCGTCCAGCGGCTCACGATCGCACTGGACACTCCCGGTGGTCCCATGAGCGCGGTCCAGCCGACGATCTTCTCCATGTCCGGATAGCCCGCCTCGCGCGCGCTCGGTACGCCGGGCAGGTCGGCGATGCGCACCGGCGAGACGAAGAGCGTGCGCAGCCTGCCCGCCTTCGCCAGCGGAATCACGGTGGGCGCGTTGTTGCACGCAAAATTCACCTCGCCGCCGAGAACGGCGGTGGTGACCTCTCCCCCGCTCTTGTAGTGAATGCCGACCGCGTGGTCCTTGGTCAGCCCGGCGAGCGTCATCAGGTACTGCGCAGCCATGTTCTGGCTGGTGGCGACGCCGGCGGTCGAAAAATTGAGCTTGCCGGGACTGCGGCGGATCTCGCCGATGAGGTCGGCCGCCGTCTTGTGGGGCGAGTCGCTTCTCACGAAGCAGACATACGGGTTCAGCTCGATCATCGAGATCATCGTGAACTCGTTCCACTTGTACGGGAGCTTCGAGTCGAGCGCGGGCAGGATCGCGTGCGTGGCGATGCGAGCCACCAGCAGCGTATAGCCATCGGGAACCGCGTTCTTCACCAGATTCGCGGCGATTGCGCCCGAGGCGCCCACGCGATTGACCGACACGATCGGCACGTTGTTGAGATACTTCGCGGCAGTCTGCGCAACGTTGCGCCCGGATAGATCCGAATCGCCGCCCGCCCCGAACGGGATCACGAACTGGATGGGCCGCGTCGGATAAGTCTGCGCGAGCGCGCCCGCACAGACGAGCCCCAGGCCGGTTGCCAGAATCCAAGTCTTCATGCTCCTCCTCCCGTTGGGTCGCGGCCTACCGGTACAGGCCCTGCTTCTCGAGCCAGCCCTGGATCACGCCAGCAACCTGGTCGCTGTTCCGATCCATCATCATCATGTGCGAGTTGCCCCGGATACCGATCTTGGGCAAATCCACAACCTCGTAGCGGCCGCCCGCCTGCCGCACCTCCTCCAGGAATTGCACGCCGTTCGCCCTGATCTTGGGCCAGCGCGCATCGGACTCGATGTAATCGCCGTAAACCGCAAGTATCGGCACATTCCTCAGGCGGTCGACCTGCTTGCGGTCTCCGACACCTGCCGGCTCGACCAGTACCAGCGCTTTCACCTTCTCCGGACGCGCCTGGGCAACTCTCAGCCCGAACTGGCCTGACTGGGAATGAATCAGGACGACGCACGGGCACACCCTGTCCACCAGTTCCGTGTAGGCGGCGATGATGGCCGGATCCGTAGTGGTCCAGCGCGGTACCCCCTGCCTGGTGAAATTGTCGTAACCCTCCGCGGGAAACTGGCTGCCGGGCAGCAGCTTCATCTTCGAAGGGTCCTTGTTGTAGGAGCCCCGACCGGCTCCGATCCGGAAGCGCTCGAACGGGTTCTCCTTGGTCAGGAACACGGGCTCCCCCTTGAAGATGTCGGGGTACATCGCCCAGCCCGAGCGCCCGCGCTCCACCGCGTCGGAGTTGTAGACCGCCCAGCCTTTCTTGAGGAAGTAGTTGAGCCAGCCTTCACGCCCGTCAGGCGTGGTCTCATAAGTGACGCCGGTGAGCCCGCCCCCGTGCCACATCAGCAGCGGCAGCGCGCCGCGTTGGTCTTGCGGAATGAAGTACTGCACGTACATCTGCTCGACCTGGTAGACGCCGTTGGGATCCACCTTGGCGGGCACCCCGCCCGGAGTAAACACGATTTCCTTCACCGGCTTCCCCGAAATGACCACCTCGCGACCGCCCACATGGAAGGAGCCCATTTCTTTGAGCTGGATCGGCGCCTGCGAGCAGGCTGCCAGGAGTCCCGCAGCGAGCGCTGCGCATGAATGTCCGATCAGTTTCATCTATTAGCCTCCCAAGGTTGTGAATGCTTTGGTTGTGACCGTAAAATCGCCGCCGCGCTCAGATGCGCCACGGTCGCAGAAACGCCATGCGGTCCATTGAGCGCACTGTCAGCTGCCGCACGGTCTTCCTGTGCAGCACGTGCAGCACGACCGCGGCCCCCGCCTCGCCGCTCGCCCATAGTCTCTGATAGAACTCGCTCTGGCGCCCCACCGCCTGTCCGCCCACTCCGAGTATGACGTCGCCCCGCGCGAGACCGGCCTGCTCCGCCGGCGACTGGGGCAGCACCCGCGTCACCACTACGTGTCCCTGGATCTCCTCGGAATAGACGCCGAGCCAGGGCCGCGGCGGCTCGCGCCGGCGACCGGTCGCAAGAAGATCGGCGAGCAGCGGCTTCAAAAGGTCGATGGGGACGAACATGTTACCGGGAAACGCGGCGCCGATCTCGAGCGCGTCGCTGACCCAGAGCGAGCCCACTCCCACCAGCTTGCCGTCTGCATCGAGCAGTGCCGCGCCGCTGTGCTCGAAGCGCGGCGGTGCCGTGAATATCCCGCCTTCGATCATGTATTCCCACCAGCCGGTGAAGCGGCGGCGCGACACCACGCACGCGCGTGACCCGCCGCCGGCCGCGCCGTGGGCTGCGACCAGGACGGTCGCAAGCTCCCGCACCTCGGCCGAGTTCCCCACCTCCAGGGGCCGGCAGTCAATGCCGGCGCGCAGCACGCCGAAGCCCGTGGCGTGGTCGTAGCCGATGACGCTCGCCGGAAAGACACGCCCGTCTCCGGCAACGACCAGGATGGAGCCCGCCTCGAGTATCAGGTAGCCGATCGTGACGATGAGCCCCTTCTCGCCGAACACCACCCCCGTGCCCTCGCGCTCGATCCCCAGGTTCTCGGCTGTGCGCGCATCCGGCACCGCCTTGATGGAGAGCTTCACGACGCCTTCGAGCGGCACGTTGTCCGCACGCAGCTCGGGCACGGCGAGATGGGCAGCGCGCCAGGCGGAGAGGGCTGCGGTGAAGAAGGAGACGGTCACGGTCGGGGTGCGCGTTGAACGGAAGCAACCTGCCGATTCCGCGCGCACGTCTAAACCGGCGCATTGCGTCGGGATTTGACCAATGTTATCGGGGCGCTTGCCGCCGGGCAACGGGTGCCGGCCGGCGCGCGGCGAGAGGTAACAGCGTGCTTAGGCGGGCGCCCGGTAGCGGACGCCGATGATTTCGATCTCGGCCTCGCCGGCGGGGGTGGCGAGCGTCACGACGTCGCCGCTGCGCTTCTTGAGCAGCACCCGGGCGATAGGAGACAGCCAGCTCACCTGGCCGCGCTTCACATCCACCTCATCCACCCCCACGATGGTGATGGTGCGCTCGTCGCGCCCACCGCGTACGTAGGCATAGGTGACTGTGGCGCCGAAGAATATCTGGTCGGAGTCGCCGCGCCGCACCGGATCCACCACTTCCGCGCTGTCGAGGCGCTTATTGAGATAGTGGATGCGGCGGTCGATCTCGCGCAGCCGCTTCTTGCCGTAGATGTAATCGCCGTTTTCCGAGCGATCGCCGTTGGAGGCCGCCCACTGGATGGTCTTGACGAGCTCGGGGCGCTCGGCGTCGAGAAGCTTGCTCAATTCGGTCTTGAGCCGCGCGTAACCGAGCGGCGTGATGTAGTTCTTGGCCTCCGGTGCAGTAGCGGCCGTGGTCGCAGCGCGCCCATTGCCGTTGCGACCATGTCCGTTGCCGTTGCGGCCATGCCCATTGCCGTTACGCCCGTTGCCGTTGCGATTACGCGAAGCTGTCGCTGACTTGCTCATGGTGGGTGTGAGTGCGGTACGTTTCGAGCGGGGGAGCCTCATAGTATAGCAAAAACAACGTATTACTGGCGATAGCTTGGGCGATGCTCCAGAACCCCGCCCAAACGAAGGGTTCTTAATTGTCGCTGCCGATTTCATATTGTAAAATCGACCCCCAAAACCAATTCAACCCCCTGCCGTGACAAGAGAAAAAGAGACCCGGTCCTCGATCCAGGTCATCGATCGCATGATGAGTCTGCTCGGGGCCCTTTCCCGCCATGGCTCCCCGGTCAACCTCAAGCAGCTCGCCACCGAGACGCGGCTGCACCCCTCCACCGCGCACCGCATCCTCTCCGTGATGGTGGGCAGCCGGCTGGTGGACCGGATCGAGCCGGGCACCTACCGCCTCGGGATCCGGCTGCTCGAGCTCGGCAGTCTGGTCAAATCGCGGATCAGCGTGCGCCAGGAAGCCCTGCCGCACATGCAGAGCCTGCAACAGGAGCTGGGTGAAACAATCAACCTGTCGGTGCGCCACGATGACGAGGTCGTTTATGTCGAGCGCATCTCCGGCAACAACTCGATGATGCGAGTCGTGCAGATCATCGGTGCCCGCGCGCCGCTGCACATCACGGCAGTGGGCAAGATCTTCCTCGCCGAGGACAGCCCCGGGAAGTGCGCCGAATACGCGCGGCGTACCGGCTTGCCGCGCTACACCGACAATACGCTGACCGATGCCGATGCCCTCGCAAAGGAACTCGAGAAGGTCCGCCGCCAGGGCTACGCCTCCGACAACGAGGAGGCCGAGAAGGGGGTTTCCTGCCTTGGCGCCGGCATCCACAACGACGAAGGCCGCCTCGTCGCCGGCCTCTCCGTCTCCGCGCCCTCCGACCGGCTCAACAAAGCATGGGCTACCCAGGTGCGCCAGACCGCTGAGAAGATCTCGCGGGCCATCGGCCACCCGATCCGGTGACTGGCCGGTGCTCGACCAGCCCCTCGTCATCCTCGATCTCGAGACCACCGGCGCCAACGCCGTGTACGACCGCATCACCGAAGTAGGCCTCGTCGAGGTGGGGCCGGGACGGAGCGTTGCCGAGTGGTCCACGCTGGTGAATCCGGGCACCCGGATACCGCCGGCGATCCAGTCGCTCACCGGCATCACGGATGACATGGTTGCGCTCGCCCCCTCGTTCGCGGAGATCGCGCCGAACCTGCTCGCGCGGCTCGAGGGAAAGCTGCTGGTCGCGCACAATGCCCGTTTCGATTATGGATTCCTCCGGAATGAGTTCCGCCGAGCCGGGTTGCGCTACTCAAGCCGCGTGCTGTGCACGGTCAAGCTTTCGCGCCGGCTCTTCCCGCGCGAGGTGCGTCACAACCTCGATGCGCTGATGGCGCGTCACGGCCTGGAGTGCGAGGCGCGCCACCGTGCGCTCGGCGACGCGCGCGCGGTGTGGCAGCTCCTGACGCGCTGGCGCAACGAGGTCGCGCCCGACGCCGTCGCCGGCGCGGTAGATGCCCTGGTCCGGGCGCCCACTGTCCCTGCAGGACTGGCGGAAGGCGCGCTCGACGACATTCCGGAAGTCCCAGGCGTCTATCTTTTCTACGGAGATAACGGCGCGGCGCTCTACGTGGGCAAGAGCATCAACCTGCGCTCGCGCGTGCTGGCGCATTTTGCGGGCGACCACCGCGACGCCCGGGACATGAAGATCGCGCAGCAGGTAAAGCGGGTGGACTGGACCGAGACCGCCGGCGAGCTGGGCGCGCTGATCGAGGAGTCGCGGCTGGTGAAGAGCCTTGCCCCTGTCTATAACCGCCGACTGCGGCGCCCGGCGGAGCTCTGCGCCTGGCACTGGCGGGCCGAGGAGCTGCTCGTTCCCCCCCGGCTGGTTGGCGTGGACGACCTGGGGCAGGTACGGTTCGATGATCTCCACGGGCTGTTCCGCTCGCGGGCCGCGGCGCTCGAGGCGTTGCGGGAAATTGCCACTGCGCACCAGCTCTGCCCCATTGTCCTCGGCCTGGAGAAAGGCAAGGGCCCCTGCTTTGCCCACCAGCTCAAGCGCTGCCGCGGCGCCTGCGTCGGGAAGGAATCGCGCACCGCTCACGCGCTGCGGCTCGCCACCGCGCTCGCGCAGTTGCGGATGCGGCCATGGCCGTTCAAGGGTCGGATAGGGGTGCGCGAGAATGGCGCGGCGCGGGAAGATATCATCGTTCTCGACCGCTGGTGCTATCTCGGCACCGTGCGCTCCGAAGCCGAGCTGAGCGAGCTGGAAGGCCGGTGCCCGCCGGCGGCGTTCGATCTCGACACTTACAAGATTCTGACGCGCTACTTTGCGCGTCCACGCGGCGACTACACGGTCATCGAGCTCGCGGCATGAATCGAACGCGCCCGCATGCTGCAGGCGCTGGCCAAGGGAAGAGTTTGCGGACGGCCGTCCGCAAACTTCAATGAACGACCAGGGGCTGGTTCAGCAGGACGTCGAAGCTGCCGAGGAACTCGTCCACGCGCTCGACGGAAGCGTCTTCGGCGACGGCGGCCTGCAGCGAGCTGACGAACCGGTCCGCGACATCGCCCTGGAAGAACGTGCCGCGGGCGCTGCGCTTGTCCACCAGCTCGTAGCCATGCTGCGCGGGATATTCCACCACGTAGTAGCTGTCGCTGCTATAGATGATGTTCATCGCCGTTTACCCCTCACGCCCGAAAACAACGCTTTTCCGGGCTCTCGGGTTGACATTCTCAGCAAGACGCATTCCGACCGCAGTGATCGTTCTCACGTGTGAGAATTTGGGGGCGTAGACGGTCGATTTCAAGCAATGAACGGCCGCGTGGATGATGAGCGTCGCGCGACGAGTAGACGGCAATAGGACCAATTCCACATCGCAGGTGGGGTATTGATCACGTCACCTGCTGTTAGCTGCCCGTTACTCGTCACTCGTCATTCGTAACTCGTCACTGCACTTTGGCGCGGCGCAACTGGCTCAGTGCGATCCCGGCAAGGATCAGCAGCAGTCCCGAATAAGCGTTCGCGCCGGGCTCCTCCCCCAGCAAAGCCACGCCGATCAGAAGGGCGACGACCGGGATACAGTAGTTGATCAGCGACATGAAGGTGGGCCCCGCAGATGCGACGAGCTTCAAATGCACGAGGGTCGCGATGGCCGTCGGGCCGATGCCGATCCAGAGGAGAATCGAAACCGCGTCCCAGCCGGGATCGAGCTGCCACGGCTGGTCCACCGCCAGTGCGACCGGCACGCTGATCACTGCGGCAATCGCAATGATTGCGGCCGAAGCGACCATGACTTCTCCCTTGAGGGTCACGCGGATGATCACGCCGTTCGCCGCGTAGCACACTGCGCCCGCCAGCACCGCGAGCTGGGCCAGCACCTCGATCGGCGAGCCGCCCAGGCCCGCCAGAGCCGCCGGCCCCATGAGCACGACGATGCCCCCGAAGCCCAGCAGGAAGCCGAGCACGCGATCACGGGTCATGTGCTCGCCCGCGACAAAGAGATGCGCGAGCAGCAGCGTCGTGAGCGGCATGATCGCCATGAGGATGCCGGCGAGCGCGCTGTCGATGGACTTCTGACCCCAGGTGATGAACCAGAACGGCAGGCAATTGCCCACGAATGCGAGCACGACGTACGGCATCCACGCGCGGCCGACCGGCGGAAAGGTGTAGCCCATCGCACGGATCACTGCGACCAGGATCACCGCACCGATTACGAGCCGCGTCGCGACGAGCGTCGCCGGCGGCACGTGCGCGACGCCGAGCTTGATGAACATGAAGTTCGAGCCCCACAGCGCAACCAGCGCCGCGAGCATGGCCCAGTCCTTCAGCGCGCGCGCCGCCATTCGTCTAGGCGACGCGCAACATGGCCATCATGCCCCCCGCCTGGTGCGACAGGATGTGACAATGGAACATCCAGTCGCCCGGATTGTCGGCAACGAATGCGATATCCACCCGCTCGCGCGGCGCGAGCAGCGCCGTGTCGCGCCATTCGCGATGAGGCGTCTCCACGCCGTCACGGGCGATGATCCGGAACGCGTGGCCGTGAAGATGGATCGGGTGCGGCCATGCGGTGTCGTTCTTCAGGGAGAGCACGTAGTGGCCGTTGCGCTTGAGCGTCAGCGCTGGCCGGTGCGCATGCTCCTTGACCGCGACACCGTTGATCGTCCACGCAAGGTGGTGCTGCCGCACCAGCGCGCCGAGCGGCACCCGCTCCCCCTCGAACTGTGCCTCGCGCAACCCGCCCATGGCGCCGCCCTCAAACAGCATCTCGTGCCGCCCGGCCCGCGCCACGTCGGGCTCGGCCAGCGGATTGGGCGCGAGCGCGATCGGGTCCGCGGGCGGACGCGCGCGCAGCGGCGGCTCCGCGCTGTAGTCGAGCGCCATCAGGCGCGACTCGCCGCGGGGGTTGACTTCGTCCATCACCAGATGGCGCGAGCCCGGAGGCTGCAGGCAGTCGAGCACGAGATCCGCCCGCATCCCCGGCGCAAGCTCGATCAGTCCGCGCTCGGGCGCATGCGGCTCGACCGGCTGGCCGTCGAGCGCGATGACGCGCGGCTCGTGGCTGTTGAAGCGCAACAGGAAGATGCGCGCCACCGCGGTGTTGACAAGCCGCAGCCGGATGCGTTCGCCGCTACGCACCCCAAACGCGCCGTCCTTCAGCGTGAACCGGCCGTTCACGGTGACGGTGTTGCCGATGCGCCCGCCGTGCGTGAGATCGAACAGGCTGTTGAAGTCCTCGCGCTGGGATGCGTCGGGGTTCAACCGGAAATCCGACAGCACCCATGTCACGTCCCGGTCCACCCGGATGGAATCGCGCTCTTCCACGATGAGCACGCCGTAGAGCCCGCGCGCGACCTGCTCGTAGCCCGCGAGATGGGGGTGATACCAGTAGGTACCGGCATCCGGCAGCGCAAACTCGTAGACGAACTCGGCGCCCGACTCGATCGGGGGCTGCGTGACCTGCGGGACTCCGTCCATCCGGTTCGGCACCCGCACCCCGTGCCAGTGCACGGTGGTCGGCTGCGGCAGCCGGTTGGCGACCACGATGCGCGCCGTGTCGCCCTGGCGGAATCGCAGCTCCGGAGCCGGCACCGCTCCGTTGTAGCTCCACACTTCCGTCTGCGGATACTCGGCGGGAACGAGCTGCTGGCGCGCGACGCCCGCGGTAAGCGTCACCGAGGCCGCACGCGCAGATGCGCACCACGGTGCCGCCGCCAGGGCAGCAAGGCTTTTCAATGCGGCGCGGCGGGTGACTTTCATCGGGAACCTTGCAAGCATATCATCGGGACTTGGCATGGCAGAGAATTTCATGCGGCGGCAAGTTGCATGCGTTGCGGCGCTGGCTGCGTTCGCCGTCCTGTCGGTTGCCCGCGCGCCGGCGCAGCAGTTTCAGCCAGTCCCTCCGCCCGCCGCCGGCCGTAGCGCGCTTCCCGCCGGGCCGTTGCCCGGGATCGGGCTGCTGTCGGAACTGCGCAAAGGCGGCTATATCATCTACTTCCGCCACACTTCCACGGATTTCTCCCGCGATGACTCGCGCTCGCGCAGCGATGATGACTGTGACAACCAGCGTCCATTGACCGACAGAGGACGGGACGAAGCCAGGCAGATCGGGGCCGCGTTCAAAGAGCTGAAAATCCCCGTTGAGAAAGTCCTGGCGAGCCCGCGCTGCCGGACGATGGAAACCGCGCTGCTCGCATTTGGCCGCGCTGACAAGGCACGCGAGGTGCGCGGCGGGCCGGCCGCTCCTGAAAACCCCGACCGCTACGCCGGTTTGCGCCAGCTGCTCTCAACAACCGTCAAGCCCGGCGCAAACCTGGTGATCTCGAGCCATGGCAATCCCTTCTATGCCACGGCTGGAGCGCCCTACCTCGATGAAGGCGAAGCGGCGGTCATCAGGCCCCTGGGAAAGGACTTCGAGATCGTGGCGCGAGTCAAGCACAATGCCTGGCGCGCGTTGGCAAAGAACTGATCTGGCTGCACATAAGATTAGCTCGTCCGGCGTGCGGTTCAGGCGGTGAGCTGCCTGACCATCTCATCGACATGTTTCAGCGTGAGCGCACGCATCTCCTCGCGCGTGAGGTTGCTCACCGGGTGCGGCAACTCGATGAACGCGTGGCCGTCCATGCCCTTGCTGCGAAACTGATAGACCGCCGCATTCCTGAACGCCTGAGTGAGGAACATCGTAGCGGGTATGCCGCGCTTCTCGAACTCCACCGTGTCGTGCACACTGCACAACGTGCACGACCCTCATCCGCCGAGGGCGGCCGCGGCCACCTGTACCTCCCGCGCCATCTCGTTTAGCAGTTTTTCGGTCGCGGGGCGGGAAAACGCCTCCTTGCGCCGGATGATGACCTTGGCCACACCGTAGCGGTCGCGCAAGACGTCTGCAACAGTCTCGAAAATAACGTCGGCCTGCTCCTTGGTATTGTCGAGCAGCCCCACGACCTTGCCGGAGAGGTCCATCGGTCGCGGAGCCAGTGCGATTCCTGTCCTCGCCCCGCCGGCGGTGGGGTCAATGAATCCCGGTTCACCCGTCATCGGAATCTCCTTCCGCCTTCACACTTCGTAGGTGCCATGCACCGCCCGGCTGGTCTCGTTCCAGCCGTGGCATATGGCGGTGATCGGGCCTTCGCCGCCCGCGACGATGAGATGCAGCCGCTGCGGGACTTTCACGGCCCTGATCAATGCACTGTCGTCGTCCGGGTCGATGCCCATATGCCGCGCCCTTTCCGGCCGCCAGTTGCCCCCGTGCTTCAAGCTCACCTGCGGCCGCACCGCGAGCTCGCTCAGGCGCTTCACGACATCGGCGCGGCTCATACCGGCGTCGGCGCACAGTCGCGCATGTTGCGGGCTCATGGCGACGACCATGTCCGAGACGAACCACATGTTCCAGGAGCCGGGCGCGGTCATCGCGTCGCCGATGCCCCTCAGCAGCCGCTCGGGCTCCGTGCTGACGTCATCGAAATGCAGCCGCGGGTTCTCCGCCATGGAGCACGTTATCACGTTGTCCTGCGGCAAGTAGCCGCGCGAGACCGCCAGACTCTCCCACGGGCTCTTCTCCATGTTCTCGGTGAGGCATGCGGTGTAACGAATAGGCGAGCTGAAGACGGTCGCGGACGCCTTGCCCGAAATCCCGCCACCGAGGTTCAGGAGCATCAGCCGGATGGCTCGCCCGATGCTCGCGTTGGCACGGAAGCCTGGCCCGAAGCAGCCGTTGCCGCCATGCAGCCCGATCTTCTGCGCGTACGGTCCATTCACGATCATGAGGGGGGCAACGCCGTGCATCGTGCATTGCACGCCGCCCATGTTGAACTCTTCGCGGATGATCTGACTGACGCCGCCCAGCACCACCGGCAGGTACTCCGGCTTGCAGCCCGCCATCAACGCATGGATGGCGACCGCGCGCACCGTGGCCACTTCCATCGCAGGTGGAATGGGGCCGACCACTTCCTCGGGATCACGGCGCGTGCCGGCGAGCATCCGCTTCAGGCGCGCTTCGGTGGGGGTCACGACGGGCAGGCCGTCGGACCATTCTTTCTCGAGAAAAAACTCGAACTCGTCCACCACCGCAGACGATCCAGTCACGCCGTCACCCCGTTACCGTCATAGCGCAAAGTCGAGCGTGCTGAAGTCGGCTATTTTCTCGGTCTCCGCCAGCCGGGAAAACAGCCGTTCGGCCTTCGCGCGGTCGCGGTGCGCCGTCAACGTGAGGAATTTCTCGAGCAACTCGCTGCGCGTCAGCGGCATCGTGGGCGTGCCCTTGAAGTCATGCCCCTCGGCGGTGAGCGCCTGGCCGTTCGTCAATTTGAGCGTAAGGCGGCTCGCCGATGACGAGTAGCCGGGCGCGGATTTCAACAGCTCGACTTGCGCGCCCTTGGCGAGCGCGCGGATTTTCGGGTCGTTGAGGGTCGCCTCGGAGAACGTTCGCGGGTCGAGCGGATCCTTGTACAGCGCGACGGCCACGCTGAAGGGCACGCTGTATTGCATCATCGTGAGGTCCCGCGGCTCGTTGATGGCGTGCTGGGTCACCACCTTCTCGCCGCCGGAGATCGCGATTCCTGCGACGTCGTCTCCCGAAAGCTTGTGCTTCTGCTTGAGATCCAGCGCGAGCGTCACCGGCACCTGCGCGGTCGAGTGGCAGGCGTAGCGCTTGATCTTGGTCTTCATCACGTGCCAGACGGAGCCGAGGTCCTGCGTGAGCCGCGCCGGCTGCGCGTCCCGGCAGAACACGTTGAGAATTCCGAATTTCCCGTCCAGCACTCCCGCCGGACCAGTATAGCCGTCGCGCGCCAGCACCGCGGCCATGAAGCCGCCTTCCGCGGCGCGGCCGAGATGGAGGCGCTTCACCATGCCGCCCGTCGCGGAGAATTCCATCAACCCCGAGCTCAGCGAGCCGGCGATGCCGAACGCATTGGCCATTTTTTGCGCGTCCAGGTCGAAGAGCCTCCCCACCACCGCGGCGGTGCCGAAGACGCCCACGACGCCCGGGGAATGGAAGCCCACTTTCTCGATCGAGTGATTCGCCGCGTGCCCGATGCGGTAGAGCACTTCGAAACCCGCGACGTACGCGGATAGCAGCGCCTTGCCGGAGAGCTTGCGGCCCTGCGCGGGCGCAAGGCCCGGCACGGCGAGTGCCGCGCTCGGATGGATGCCGACGCTCGGCTCGACCAGGGCGTCCAGCTCGAACGCATGGGCCGCGGCACCGTTGCACAGGCAGGCGAATGGCGCGCGCACCTTGACGGGCGTGCCGAACACGCTGCACTCGCCCGGCGCGCTGTTGCGGCTGGCGTACTCGACCACGGTCCGGCTCCAGGGCAGCTGCGACCCGTAAACGCAGGCGCCGACGGTATCGATGATGCAGTCCTTTGCGCGCTCGATCACCTCCGGCGGAATCCGGTCCCACGTGAGGCCGACAGCAAAATCCGCCAGCCTCTGCGATGCTTCTGTCATGATTTTTGTCTCCAGATGGCGGCTGGGGACGCCGCGCTTTTGGTAAAATAGCGGAGCGATGGCATTGACTCCCCTCACTGCATTATCCCCTCTCGACGGCCGTTATCACAACAGAGTCGCTGCGCTGCGCAACACCTTCAGCGAGCTTGCGCTCATACGGCTGAGGGTGCGGATCGAGATCGAGTGGCTGAAGGCGCTCGCCGCCGATGCTTCGATCAGGGAAGTGCCGCCGTTCTCCCCGCCCACCCTCGCCCAGCTCGACGAAACCGCCGCGAAGTTCTCGGAGGCCGACGGCGAGTCGGTGAAGGTGACCGAAGCGCGCATCAATCACGATGTGAAGGCGGTGGAATACTTCCTGCGCGAGAAGCTCGAGGCCAACCCCGAAATCATGAAGGTCGCGGAATTCCTTCACTTCGCGTGCACCTCGGAGGACATCAACAATCTCGCCCACGCGCTGATGCTGAATCGCGCCCGCGGCGAGATCCTGCTGCCTGCGCTCGACAAGGTCGTCGAGAAGCTTGCCAAGCTCGCGTCCGACCTGGCCGACTGCGCGATGCTCGCGCGCACACACGGCCAGCCGGCGAGCCCGACCACCATGGGCAAGGAGCTCGTCAACGTCGCCCACCGCCTGCTGCGGGCGCGTGAGCGCATCGCGACGGTAAAGCTTTCCGGCAAGTTCAACGGCGCGGTCGGCAACTACAACGCGCATGTCGCCGCCTACCCCGGCGTCGACTGGGAAAGGATCGCGCGCTCACTGGTCGAGCGCCTGGGCCTCGAGTTCAACGCCTATACCACCCAGATCGAGCCCCACGATTCGATCGCCGAGCTGTTCGACGCGTTCGCGCGCGCCAACGTCATCCTCATCGATCTCGACCGTGACATCTGGGGCTACGTTGCGCTCGGCTACTTCCGGCAGAAGGCGAAGCCGGACGAGGTGGGCTCCTCCACCATGCCGCACAAGGTGAACCCGATCGACTTCGAAAACTCGGAGGGCAATCTCGGCATCGCCAACGCGCTGCTGCGGCACATGAGCGAGAAGCTGCCGGTGTCGCGCTGGCAGCGCGATCTCACCGATTCCACCGTGCTGCGCAACATGGGGGTGGCGCTGGGCCATACGCTGCTCGGCTACGACTCTTGCCTCAAGGGCCTGGACAAGCTCGAAGCCGACCGCGGGCGCATGGCTGCCGAGCTTGACGCCAACTGGGAGGTGCTCGCCGAGCCGATCCAGACCGTGATGCGGCGGCACGGCATCGCCGACGCCTACGAGAAGCTGAAGGCGTTGACACGCGGCAAGGACGGCATCACGCGCGAGGCGCTGCACGCCTTCATCAAGGGCCTCGCGATTCCGGACATTGAGAAGCAGCGGCTGCTCGCGCTGACGCCGGCGACGTATCTCGGCAAAGCCGCCGAGCTGGCGAAGCGAATCTAGCCGCAATACCTCCCGCCGCTGCAATGGCGCGCGTCCCGCTCATCGACGAACACGCCACGCCAGAAATCGCCGCGCTCGCCGCGAAGATCCGCGGGGCCCGCGGCGGCCAGCTGCATGTCTTCTACCAGGCGCTGCTGCACACGCCAGCTCTCGCTTCCGCGTGGTTCGAATTCAACAACGCGGTGCGGTTCCGCACCGGCCTCGGCGACCGTGTGCGGGAGCTCGCGATCATGCGCGTCGCGGCCCTGACCGGCTGCGACTACGTCTGGCGAGTCCACCAGGCACAGTACGCGGCCCCCGCCGGCGTTACGCCGCGCGAAGTCGAGGCCCTGCGCGACTGGCGCAAGTCGGGCGTCTTCGGCGCGCGCGAGAGCGCGCTGCTCGCGTACGTGGATGCCATGACGAGGGACGTGGCGGTCCCCGACGCCGTTTTTGGCGAGATGAGCGGGCATTTCAGCGCGCGCGAGACGGTGGAAGTGACGGTGCTCGTCGGCGCTTACAACATGCAGACGCGCGTGCTGAGGGCACTCGACCTCGACCCCGAGAAAACGTGATCGTTGTTGTCGAAGACGACCCTTTCCCGCGGCTGCTCCAGGTGATCCTGGACCCGGCGGCGCCCGCCGCGCGCGTCGCCGCGTTCTCGCATTTCTTCGCGCACGAGCTGCCGGACTTCAGCGGATGGTGTGAGCGGCTGCGCGCGCACCTCAAGCGCCTCCATCCTGCTGAGGTGCGGCTCGTCCCCGACCAGGAGGCAATGCTCGCAGCAATGCCCGGCGCAACGGTCGTTGTTGCGGAATCGCTCGCCGTGGGGAAGCGCGAAATCGCGGCCGCGGGCGGCAAGCTGCGCGCCGTGCACAAGTACGGCACCGTGCTGTCGAACATCGATCTCGCCGCCTGCAAGCGCGCGCGCGTCCGGGTGCTCACCGTGCGGCGCCGCGCGAATATTTCCTGCGCCGAGCACGCACTGGCGCTGATGCTCGCGCTTGCGCGCAAGATTCACGAGACTGCCGGCCTGGTGAGCGCCGAGCAGCTCACGGCTGCGGGCTATTCGCCCACCCGGTATGACCGCGCGCACACCGCTAACGCGAACTGGGGCCGCGTCACCGGCACGCGCAACCTGCATGGCAGGCAGCTCGGCATCGTCGGACTGGGGGAGATCGGGCGCGAGCTTGCAATCCGCGCGGCGGCGTTCGGGATGCGCATCGTCTACACCCAGCGCCACCGCCTGTCCCGGCAGGAGGAAGCGCGTTACCACGCGACCTACGCGCGGCTCGACAAGCTGCTGGCGGAGAGCGATTTTGTCGGTCTGCACCTGCCCATGAACGACGCCACCCGCGGCATCATCGGGGCACGCGAGCTCGGATTGATCAAGCCGGGCGCGATTCTCGTCAACGTCTCGCGGCCCCCGCTGGTGGACCGCGAAGCGCTGCTCGAGGCCCTGCGCAGCGGGAGGCTGGGCGGGCTCGGCCTCGATCCCCATTACGACGCGCCGGGGCGCGCCGATGATCCCCTGCTCGGTTTCCGCAACGTGATCGTGACCCCCCACCTCGCGGCGGCGCCCCGCTACAATTCGCTGGATGACTTCGAGGAGATGCTGCTTGGCATTGATCGCGCGCTGCGCTGAGATCGCCATCGGCCTTCTGGTTCTGGCAGGCACGATGCAGGCGCAGGCGCAGCAATATCCGACGCGGCCGGTGCGCTTCATTGTTCCGTTCCCGCCGGGAACAACGACCGACGTCGTGGCGCGGCTCGTCGGGCAGCGGATCGGCGAGCGCCTCGGCCAGCCCATCGTGGTCGACAACCGCTCCGGCGCGAGCGGCACGATCGGGGTGGAAACGGTGGCGCGCGCCGCGCCCGACGGCTACACGTGGGGGCTCGGCACGACGACCACCCACGCGCTGGCTCACATTCTCAGCCCGAAACTTGCGTATGACCCGGTACGGGACTTCGCGCCGGTCGCGCTGCTCGGCGACTCACCCTACTTCCTGACCACCAACCCCGCACTGCCGGCATCCAATTTGAAGGAATTCATCGCCTACGCGCATGCCAATCCAGGCAAGCTGCTTTACGCTTCCGTCGGCAACTTCAGCCTCGGGCACCTCTCCGGCGAGCTGCTCAAGAAAGTGGCGGGAATCGACATGGTCCACGTGCCCTACAAGGGATCCACGCTGGCGCTGATAGACCTGCTGGCCGGCCGCATCCAGCTGAACATCAGCACCATCGCGGCGTCGCTGCCGCAGGTCAAGGCCGGCAAGCTGCACGCGCTCGCGGTCACCAGCCAGAAGCGCGTTCCGGTGCTGCCCCGGACCCCGACCGTCGCGGAATCGGGGTTCCCCGGCTACCGGGCGTCGCTATGGGTGGGCGTATTCGTGCCTGCACGCACACCCGGCACGGTGGTCGGTCGGCTCAACCGGGAGTTCAACTCCACTCTGGGTTCGGCCGAAATGCGCGAGGCGCTCGTCGCCCAGGCGTTCGAGCCCGGCGCCCTCGCCCCCGAGGCCTTCGTCACGCTGATCCGGGAAGAAACGGCGCGCTGGCGCAAAGTCATTGCGGACGCCGGTCTCAAGCCGGAATAGTCACGCATTCCGCCGTTTGACGTTGCCGAGCTCGGTCCAGATCCGCAGCTCCTCCGGCAGCGGCGGCGGCGTGCCGGTGTAGCCCAGCTCCGCCGCCACCCTCGATCCGCTGACCCTCGCGCCACTGTCGAGGAACAGTCCCTTCACGTAGGCGTGCGCGCACAGCACCCCGCCCGATTCGAAGCGCTGTTCCACGTAGCCGTACTTCTCGTCCCAGGTCACGAGCCGCGTCACGAGCTCGAACTTCTGCAGCGGCGCGAGCGGGCGGATGAAATTGATCTCGGCCGCGCCGAGGGCAGCCGCCCAGCGCTTGCGCAGGATGATCCCCAGCAGCCCGATCTGCGCGACGAGATGCAGGCGCCCCAGATCCATGAACGAGAGGTAGCGCCCGTTGTTCATGTGCAGATTGACGTCGCAGTCGGTGGGCAGCACCCGGAAGGCGACGCGCGACTCCTCGAACAGCCCCCTGCGCTGCAGCCCGATCAACCGGACCAGCAGGAGGAACAGCCGCAGATACAGATTCATCACCCTTCCCGCGAAGGGCGAAGGCGATGCCGCAGGTATTCGACGATGCCAGGCATGATGGAGAGCAGGATGATCACGGCGATCACCAGCGTCAGATTCTGCTTCACCACCGGCACGTTGCCGAAGTAGTAGCCGGCGTAGGCGAGCGAGCCGACCCAGGCGATGCTGCCCGAGAAGCTGTAGAACAGGAAGCGCGGGTAGCGCATGTGCCCGAGTCCAGCCACGAACGGGGCGAAAGTGCGGATAATCGGAACGAAGCGCGCGAAAAAGACGGTCTTTGCGCCGTAGCGGTCGTAGAAACGATGCGTGCGCGCGAGATGCTCGGGATTGAGAAACCGGGAGCCCTCACGCGTGAACACGCGCGGCCCGATGTAGCGCCCGATCCAGTAATTGGTGTTGTCCCCCAGGAACGATGCGGCGGCGAGCGCCGCGAACAAACCATGGATGTACATGTCGCCCGCGGCGGCGAGCGTCCCGGCCACGAACAGCAGCGAATCCCCCGGCAGGAACGGTGTCACCACCAGCCCGGTCTCGCAGAACACGATGACGAAGAGGATCGCGTAGATCCATGGGCCGTAATTCGCGACCAGCCACTGCAGGTGGCGATCGAGGTGGAGGACGATGTCTACGAAGCCGGCGAGGAGCTCCACGGGCGGGCAGCCGCGCCTAGACTACCGCGCCGGACTCGCCGGGCTTCTTCTGGACTTCCGGCCGGGCGAGATCCTCGCGCGAGACGCCAAGCCACATCACGATCGGGCTCGCCACCAGCACCGAGGAGTAGATGCCGAAGAGAATGCCGATGGTGAGCGCGAGCGCGAAGTAGTGGAGCGTCTCGCCGCCGAAGATCAGCATCGCGCACACCATCAGCTGGGTGCAACCGTGGGTGATGATGGTGCGCGACATCGTGGCCGTGATCGCGTGGTCGATGATTTGCGGCACCGTCAGGCTGCGCATCCTGCGGTTGCGGAACACTTCGCGCACCCGGTCGAACACCACCACCGACTCGTTCACCGAATAGCCGAGGATTGCCAGCACCGCGGCGAGCACCGGCAGCGAGAACTCCCACTGGAAGATGGAGAAAAAGCCGACGATGATTACGGTGTCATGGAGATTCGCGACGATCGTCGCGACACCGAACTTCCACTCGAATCTTAACGCGAGATAGGCGACGATCCCGAGCGAAACGAACAGCAGCGCCAGAGCGCCGTTTTCGAGGAGCTCGCGTCCCACCTGCGGCCCGACGAATTCGACGCGGCGCATCTCGACCCGCGCATCGTCCTTTCGCAGCTCCTGCAACACCTGCTCCGAGAGCTTGGCGCTGCTCACGCCCTGCTTCAGGGGCAGCCGGATCAGCACGTCGCGCGAGGTGCCGAAGTTCTGCACGGATGCATCGGTAAAGCCGAGCCGCGCCATGGATTCGCGGATCTTGCCGAGGTCGGCCGCCTGCGCGTAGGCCACTTCCATCACCGTGCCGCCGGTGAAATCCACCCCGAGGTTGAGCCCCCGGAACGTGAGCGACCCCACCGCAATCAAAAACGTGACGATCGAGATCACGTTGAAGATCAGCGCATAGCGCATGAACGGGATGTCGCGCTGGATCTTGAACCATTCCATGGCTACGCTCCCGACTTCATGCCTTGGTTGACGCCTGCGGCCGCCAGACCTGGCCGATCGAGACCTTTTCGAGCCGGCGGCGGCTGCCGTAGTAGAGGTTGACCATGGACCGCGAGACCATCACCGCGCTGAACTGCGACGTGAGTATCCCCAGACACAGCACCACTGCGAAACCTTTCACCGGCCCGGAGCCCAGCAGGAACAGGAAGAGCCCCGCGATGAGCGTGGTGAGATTCGAGTCGAGGATCGTCCCCCACGCCCGGTCGTAGCCGGCGTGGATCGCCGCCTGCGGCGTGTTGCCGTTGCGCAGCTCCTCGCGGATGCGCTCGTTGATGAGCACGTTGGCGTCGATCGCCATGCCGATGGTGAGGGCAATGCCGGCCATGCCGGGCAGCGTCAGCGTCGCCTGCAGCATGGAAAGCAGCGCGATCAGGAACAGGACGTTGGCGGCAAGCGCGACGACCGAGAACACCCCGAACAACGTGTAGTAAGCGATCATGAACGCCGCGATCGCAATGAATCCGTACCAGGTGGAATGGAAGCCGATCCGGATATTCTCGGCGCCGAGCGAGGGGCCGACCGTGCGTTCCTCGATGATCTCCATCGGCGCCGCGAGCGCACCGGCGCGCAGCAGGAGCGACACGTCGTGCGCCTCCTGCGTCGTCATGCGCCCGCTGATCTGCACGCGCCCACCCGGTATCTCGCTGCGGATCACGGGCGCCGTAACCACCTCGCCCTTGCCCTTCTCGAACAGCAGGATCGCCATGCGCTTGCCCACGTTCTCGCGCGTGACCTGGTGAAAGATGCGCGCGCCGGTGCCGTCGAGGCTGATGTGCACCGCCGGCTCGCCGGTCTGGTTGTCGAAGCCGGGCTGCGCGTCGTTGATCCGGTCGCCGGTCAGGACCACCTGCCTCCTCACCAGGATCGGCGCGCCGCCGCGTTCCACGTAAAATTCGTCGCCGAAAGGCACCTGCCCCGCCTGCGCCGCCTGTATCGCCGCCGGATTGTTGGTCGCTTCGTCGTCCACCATCCTCACTTCCAGCGTCGCCGTGCGGCCGAGGATGTCCTTCGCCTTGGCGGTGTCCTGCACGCCGGGCAGCTGCACCACCACGCGGTCCGCGCCCTGCTGCTGGATGATGGGCTCGGCCACGCCCAGCTCGTTGACGCGGTTGCGCAGCGTCGTGATGTTCTGCTGCAGCGAGTAGTCCTGCGTCCTCTTCTGCGCCTCGGGCTTGAGCGTCGCGACGATGCGGAATTCGCCGCCGTCGTCGACCGTCTTCAGCTCGAGATCCGGCAGGCTGCGCGACAGCTCCTGCAGACCCTTCTCGCGCGTCGACGAATCGCGGAAGCGCACTGCGATCGCCTGCCCCTCGCGCGCGACGCCGGTGTACTGGATCCGCTTCTCGCGCAGGTTGCTGCGGACATCGTTCAGCGTCGCTTCCAGCTTCTTCGCGATCGCCGCCTTCATGTCCACCTGCAGCAGGAAGTGCACGCCGCCGCGGAGATCGAGCCCCAGGTACATCGGCAGCGCGCCGATCGAAGCGAGCCAGCGCGGGCTGTTGGAGAGGAGATTCAGCGCGACGACGTAATCCTCCCCGAGCTGCGACTGCAGCAGGTCCTTGGCTTTCAGCTGGTTGTCGGTGTCGGAAAAACGCGCCTTGACGCTCGCCGCGTCGAGAAATACCCCGGCGGGCGCAATGCCCCCATTCTTGAGGATATCCTCGATGCGCCCCATCAAGGCGCTGTCGGACTTGAGCGTCGCCCGCTGCGGCTGCACCTGCACCGCCGGCACCTCGCCGTAGAAATTGGGCACCGTATAGAGCAAGCCCACCGCCAGCGCGACGGCGATCAGGATGTACTGCCAGAGGGAGTAGCGATTCATCGAACTGCGTGAATGGTGAGTAGTGAGCAGCGAGTAAACAAAACCACTAATCGACGATCCCGCCCAGTCGACTCACTTCTCACCACTCACTGCTTATTGGATGTTCTTGAGGGTCCCCTTCGGCAGCACCAGCTGCACCGCCGGGCGCTGCACCTGGATCTCGACGTTGTTGGCGATCTCGAGCGTGACGTAGCTGTCGCCGATCTTGCTGATGCGGCCGAGCATGCCGCCCGCCGCCACCACCTCGTCGCCCTTCTGCAGGGCTTCGATCATCGTCTTGTGCTCCTTCGCGCGCTTCATCTGCGGGCGGATCATCAGAAAGTAGAGCACGGCGAACATCAGCACGATCAGGATGATGCTTTCGAAACCGCCGCCTGGCGCGGGGGCGCCCTGGGCCCAGGCTGGATTGATCAACATAGCGTCTCCGTGGTTCGGGCGGGCGCGGGAGCACCCGGAAAAATGGCGAATTCTACACCGATTTCCCCTGCGCCTGCTGGAAATCCGCGAGGAAATCGGCAAGCCGCGCGCTCTCGATGGCGGCGCGCAGTCCGCGCATGAGCTCCTGGTAGTAATGGAGATTGTGCAGCGTGTTGAGCCGCGCCCCCAGCATCTCGTTCACGCGCTGCAGGTGGTGCAGGTAGGCCCGGGTGAAGTGGCGGCAGGTGTAGCACGCGCATTCCTCGTCGAGCGGTTTGACCTCGTTCCGGTAGCGCGCGTTCCGCAGCTTCACCACGCCGCGGCGCGTGTAACACCAGCCGTTCCGCGCGTTGCGCGTGGGCAGCACGCAATCGAAGAGGTCGATGCCGGATGCGACCGCCGTCACGATGTCCTGCGGAGTGCCGACGCCCATCAGGTAGCGCGGCCGCTCCGCGGGCAGCTGCGGCGCGGTGTGGGCGAGCACCCGCAGCATCTCCCGCCTGGGCTCCCCCACCGACAGCCCGCCGATGGCATAGCCGTCGAAGCCGATATCCTTCAGGCCGGCAGCCGATTCGTCCCGCAGCGACTCGTGCACGCCGCCCTGCACGATGCCGAAGAGCGCATTGGCGTTGCCCTCGTGGGCGCGCCGGGAGCGCGCGGCCCAGCGCAGGGACAGCCGCATCGAGTCGCGCGCAACGTCAAACTCCGCGGGGTACGGCGTGCACTCGTCGAATACCATGACGATGTCGGCGGCGAGCGCGCGCTGGATGCGCATCGACTCCTCGGGCGTAAGAAAGCACGGGTCGCCGTCGACCGGTGACTGGAACCTCACGCCCTCCTCCGTGATGCGCCGCAATGCGCCGAGGCTGTAGACCTGGTAGCCGCCGGAGTCTGTGAGGATCGGGCCGTCCCAGCCCATGAAGCGATGCAGCCCGCCGTGCGCCTCGATCACGCCGACCCCGGGACGGAGCCACAGGTGAAACGTGTTGCCCAGAACAATCTGCGCGCCGACCTCCTTCAGATCCTGCGGGCTCAGCGCCTTGACCGTGCCGTAGGTGCCGACCGGCATGAACGCCGGGGTGTCCACCCTGCCGTGCGGAAGCGTGAGCTTGCCGCGCCGCGCCGCGCCGTCAGTCGCCAGTATCTGGAAATGCATCGAGGCTGCTCATCGCCCGTTACTCCGCACTCATCACTGTCGTTCGATGAGCATCGCGTCGCCGTAGCTGTAGAAGCGGTAGCGGCGCTCGCTCGCGTGGCGGTACGCGCGGCGGATATTATCCATGCCGCCGAACGCCGACACCAGCATCAGCAGCGTCGACCGCGGCAGGTGGAAGTTGGTAAGCAGCCGCTCGACCACGCGGAAGCGATAGCCGGGAAGAATGAAGAGCCGGGTCTCGTCGCGGCCGCATTTCAGCTCACCGCCGGCCGCCGCGCTCTCAAGCGCGCGCAGCGTCGTCGTCCCGACCGCCAGCACCTGCCCGCCGCCAGCGCGCGCCCGGTTGATGGCGTCCACCGCCGTCTGCGGCACGTCGTACCATTCCGCGTGCATCTCATGGTGCGCGAGGTCCTGAGAGCGCACGGGCTGAAAGGTGCCGGCGCCCACGTGGAGCGTGATAAAAGCGACCGCAGCGCCCCGATCGCGCAGCGTCTGCAGCAGGGCGTCGTCGAAATGCAGGCCGGCGGTCGGGGCGGCGACGGCGCCCGGCTCGCGCGCGTACACGGTTTGATAGCGCTCCACGTCGCTTCCGCCTGCGGCGCGCGTAATGTACATCGGCAGCGGAACCGCGCCATGGCGCTCGAGCAGCGCCAGCGCGTCCTCGCACCTCTCGAAGCGCAGCCGGAAAAACTCGCGCTCGCGGTCCAGCACGGTCGCCTCGATCGCGTCGGCGAGCACCAGCGTGCTCCCGACCCGCGTCGGGTGGTTTGCGCCGATCTGCGCCAGTACCTCGCCGCCGGACAGGACGCGCTCGACCATCACCTCGACCCGTCCGCCGGTCTTCTTGTGTCCGGCGAGTCGCGCCTTGATGACGCGCGTGTCGTTCGCCACCACGACGTCGCCGGGCGCGACGAGGTCGACGATTTCGCGGAACTGCCGGTCTGACAGCGCGCCGGTCCTGCCGTCGAGTTGCAGGAGCCGGCTCGCGCCGCGCTCCGCCGGCGGAAACTGCGCGATCAGCTCCTGCGGAAGCGCGTAATCGAAATCGTCCAGGCGCATGCCCGGATTATAGGAGAGCGCGAATCGTGGATCGTGATTCGGCAGCGCGGCGCCCGGTTTCGTTGTTGGAGAATCCGGATTGCGGGATAATCTGCCCCGCACTCCAGCCGGGATGGCGGAATTGGTAGACGCACGGGACTCAAAATCCCGCGGTGGCGACACCATGAGAGTTCGATTCTCTCTCCCGGCACCATCACGATTGTTTCACGTTTCAGGTTGGAGCGGATTGCGGTTCGAGGGTTTGGACCTTGAACTTCGTGCGGCGGTCGTCGCCGATCAGGCGGCCGGCACGGCGCCGCTCACCACCACCCGGTTGCGCCCGGCCTTCTTCGCCTCGTAGAGCGCTTCGTCAGCTGCCCGCAGCAGCGCTTCCGGGTTGTCGGCGTGCTGCGGGAAAATCGCGATCCCGAATGACGCCGTGACGGCGTCGAGCCGATGGCCGCCTTGCTCGAGGCGCAGCGCTGCGATGCCGCGGCGTATCCTCTCCGCCCGTTCCACCGCCACTTCCAGCGTCGTCTCCGGCAGGACCACCGCAAGCTCCTCGCCTCCGTAGCGGCAGCCGATGTCGGAGCCGCGCACGTGCTCGCGGATCACGTCCGCGACCCGCTTGAGGACGAGATCTCCGGCCTCGTGGCCCCAGGTGTCGTTGAAGCGCTTGAAGTGGTCGATGTCCGCGAGAATCGCTGCGACCGGCGTGCGGTTGCGGCGCGCTTTCAGCAGCTCCCGTCCGAGCAGCTCCCACAGGTAGCGCCGGTTGTGCAGCCCGGTGAGCGGATCAGTGATCGCCAGCTCGCGGGTCTCCCGCAGCGCCTTCTGCAGCTCCGCCTCGCGCTCCTGCAGCGACTGCGCCATCTGGTCGAATGCGTCGCCCAGGCGAGAAATCTCCTCGCGGCCGCCCGGCAACCCGGTGCGCGCGGTGAGGTCGCCTGCCTGGACACGGCGCGCGACATCGAGGAGCTTCCGCAGGTTGCGCAACACCATCAACTCCGCCCCGTACCATCCGCCGATCAGCAGCAGCATCGTGACCGCCACCAGGCTGCCGAGCGTCTTGATGAATGTCGCGCGCGCCTCCGAATAGATCACGCCTTGGTGGACGCCGACCATGACACGCAACGCCGGAGTGCCGTCGGAGTTCTCCCATACGCCCTCGATCGCGTAGACGCGCGGCGCGCCGGCCGCGTCAGTCGTCTCGAGCACGCCGCTTATCGCGGCGACCCCCGGCTGGCTCAGTCGCGGCTCGGAGAGGCTGGATCCGATGCGCGCCCCCGGCGCCGGGACCTGGGCAAGCACGATGCCATCGCGATCGAGCAGCGTCACCACGGCGCCGAGCGGCCTGCGCGACGCGCCGGCAAACTCGCCGAGCGGCTTGAGATCGAGCCGCGCAAACAGCACGGCGACGACTTCGCCGTCCGCATCCTGCACCGGCTGGCCGAGATCGATGCCGTCTCCGCCGGTGGCACGGCCCGCGTGGTAGCCTCCGACCGAGAGTCTGCCGCTTTCGACCGCCTCCCGGAAATACGGGCGATCGCTCACGTTGACGCCGTCGTCCCACGCCCTCGCATCGCAATGAAGGTCGCCGCTCGCAAGGTACATGCCGAGCGAGTGGTAGCGCTCCCGATCGGCCCGCATCAGATCATGGAAGTGCTCGTGGCAGGCCTGCCGGTCGCGCAGCAGCGCGGGCACCGCGCCCGCGGACGCGATCAGCAGCTGGTGCGCGCGCTCCACAGTCTGCTCAACGCGCGCGGCCACCAGCCTGGCGTATTGCCGCAGCTCCTCGCGCGCATGGCTTTCCGCCAGGTAGCGTTGCTCGAGCGCCCCGTAGACCATCAGCGCCAGGGCGGGGACTGCAGAGAGCACCACCACTATGGCGACGCGCCCGCGAGTGCTCAGGTTCTTCACGGTCCGCCGTTCAGCGCAGCGTCACCTCAGCATTGTCGATCAGCCGCGTGCGGCCGAGCCGGGCCGCGGCCAGGATGACGAGTTCGCGATCGCGCTCGGAGGGCTGGCGCAGGTCCGCCCGGCGGCGCACCGCGATGTAGTCGGGCTGCCAGCCGTGGCGCGTGAGCTCGGCCATCGACTGCTGGTCGATGCGCTGGAAATCGCGCGCGCCTCTCTCCATCTCCGCCTGCGCCTGCTTCAGGATGGCGTACAAACGGGGCGCCTCCTTGCGCTCCTGCGCGGACAGGTAGGCATTGCGCGAGGACAGCGCGAGCCCGTCATCGGCCCTGACGGTTTCCGCCGGAATGATCTCGATGGGCAGCGCGAACTGCTTCACCATGTCCCGCAGTACAAGATATTGCTGGTAGTCCTTCTTGCCGAAGATCGCCGAGTGGGGCATCACCAGGTTGAAAAGCTTGAGCACCACCGTCGCGACGCCCCGGAAATGCCCGGGGCGGTGCGCGCCCTCCAGGATGTACTGGAGGTCCGAAGGCTCGACCACGAAGGTTTGCTGCTCGGGATAGATTTCCTTTTCGTCCGGCACGAACACGACGTCCACGCCGGCCGCCTTGAGCCGCGCGCAGTCGGCCTCGAGTGTGCGCGGATAGCGGTCGAAGTCTTCGCGCGGGCCGAACTGCAGGCGGTTGACGAAGATGCTGACCACCGTGCACGCCGCGCGCGGCTTGGCGATATCGATCAACTGGATGTGGCCGTCGTGCAGGTTGCCCATGGTCGGCACGAACACGTTGTTCGGCACGCGCTGCAGGCGCGCGCGCAGGTCGGAGGCGGAGTGGATGACGTCCACTAGAACGAGTGTTCGGGCCCGGGGAACGTGCGCGCCTTGACTTCCTTGACGTAGAGCTCGACCGCGCCCTGGATCGTGCCCGTCGTGCGCATGAAATTCTTGACGAACTTCGCCTTCCGGCCGGGAAAGACGTCGAGCATGTCGTGCAGCACCAGCACCTGTCCCGAGCAGTCCACGCCGGCACCGATGCCGATGGTCGGAATCGTGAGCGCTTCCGTGACCGCGCCGGCGAGCGCCGCGGGAATCGCCTCCAGCACGATCATTCCGGCGCCGGCCTGCTCGATCAGCTTCGCCTCCTTGATCAGTTGCTGGCCCGCGTCCTCGCCCCGCCCCTGCACCCGGTAGCCACCAAGAGCATGCACCGACTGGGGGGTGAGCCCCAGGTGCCCGCATACGGGGATGCCGCGATCGACGAGAAACTCGATGGTGTCCAGCATCGGCCGGCCACCCTCGATCTTCACCATGTGGCCCCCAGCCGCCATGAGCTCCGCGGCGTTGTGAAACGCGTCCTGCGGCGAGACCTGGAAGGTGGCGAACGGCATGTCCGCGATGACGAATGCGCGCTTCGAGCCGCGCGCGACGCACTGGGTGTGGTAGACCATGTCGCGCAGCGTCACGGGGAGCGTCGACTCGTGCCCCTGCAGCACGTTGCCGAGCGAGTCCCCGATGAGCAGCGAGTCGACGCCGGCCGCCTCGAGCACCGCGGCGAAGCTCGCGTCGTAGCAGGTGAGCATCGCGATCCGGTTGCCTTCCTGCGCCATCTTCTGCAACGTCGTGAGCGTGATCCGCATGTCGAACCCCTGTTTGAGCTAGCTGCCCAGGCTGAAGAACTCGCGCGGGCCCCGCATCGCGATAACGCGCTGCAACAATAAATCAAAATCGCCGGGCTGATCAACAAAATTCAGGTTTTCGGAGTTAACGGTCAGCACCGGCGCGGCGTCGTACTGATGGAAGAACCGCGCGTAGGACTCCGCGAGCTCGACCAGATACTCGTCCGGAATGTTGCGCTCGTAGGCGACTCCGCGGCGGCGCACGCGCTCGATCAGCGTCGCGGGCGAGGCCTGCAGATAGATCACGAGGTCGGGAACCGGCGCCTGGGGCTTCAACTGCGCCCAGACCTGGCGGTAGAGCGCGAACTCATCGTCGCTCAGGGTGAGCCGCGCGAAGAGCGCGTCCTTGTCGATCATGAAATCCGCCACGGTAAGCCCCGCGAAGAGATCCGGCTGCGAGAGCCTGCGCACCTGGGCGGAGCGCTGGAACAGGAAATAGAGCTGGGCCGGCAGCGCATAGCGCGCGCGGTCCTGGTAGAAGCCGGGGAGGAACGGATTGGCATCGGGATCCTCGAGCAGCGCCAGGCCTCCCGTGCGCTCGCCCATCACGCGCGCGAGGCTCGTCTTGCCCGCGCCGACGGGGCCTTCGACCACGATGTAGCGGTATTTTTCGGGCAGCCTCGCGCTCATTTCATGACTCGCCCGCCCCGCGGTTTACCCATTATCCGTTTCGCGAAGCCTGATCATGCCTGAGGCGTCCACATTGCGCACGAGATCGGCGATGCGCCCGCGTCCAGGCACCACTGCGTCAGGCGCGATCTCCGCGAGCGGCACCAGCACAAAGGCGCGGTCGAGCATGCGCGGATGGGGAACGTCCAGCGCGGGCTCGCGCACGGTCAGCCCGCCGTAGAGCAGGAGGTCGAGGTCGAGCGTGCGCGGCCCATTGGGCACATCGCGCACCCGGCAGTGGGCCCGCTCGATCGCGAGGAGATGCTCGAGCAGCTCGCGCGCCGCAAGCCGCGTCTCGATTTCCGCCACTGCGTTGACGAAATCCGGCTGGTCGAGGACTCCAGTGGGCGGGTTGCGATAAAGCGACGAGCGCCCCACGAGCCGGGTCCCGGGCAGGGCCGCGAGCGCCTGCAGCGCGCGGCGGATCTGGGCCGGGGGGTCGTCGAGGTTGCTCCCAAGAGCGACAAAAGCAGTCACGACTGACGGCTGACGGCTGACAGGCGTCATCCTTCCGCCTTCTGCCTTCACAGTCCGGCGCCCGGCGGCACACCGCCGTGTCCCGGGGCGCCGCCTGTGCCGCGCGGCCCGCGCCGCCGTCTGCGGCGGCGCTTGCGCGGCCCGGCCTCCCCGGTCAGCATCTGGGCGCGCTCGGACTCACCCGCGCGCTGGAAGCGCTCCCACCATTCGCCAAGCGCAGGCTCGACCTCGCCGCTTTCGCAGCGCAGGCGCAGGAAATCATAACCGGCCCGGAAGCGCGGGTGCTCGAGCAGACGGTACGGGCGCTTGCCGGCGCGCTGGTGGAAACGCGGCTGCATCGCCCAGATCTCCCGCATGTCGGCGCCATGACGGTGCGGTATCGCGAGCTTCCCGGCCTGGGCCCGCATGACGTGATCCATCGCCTGGTAGAGGGCGGGGATCGGCGGCCCGCCCTTCTCCTCCAGTACCTTCCATTCGGCGAGAACCTCGGGCCACAGCAGCGCCGCGAACAGGAATCCCGGCGACACCGGCTTGTCCACCCTCACCCGCTCGTCCGTGCCTTGGAGCGCGGCGATGACGAAGCGCTCGCCCGCCGCCCTGCCCATGGCGGCGTCGAGCAGCGGCAGCACGCCGTGGTGCAGCCCTTCCCTGCGCAGCTGCGCGACGCCCTCCGCGGCATGTCCGGACATCAGCAGCTTCAGCATCTCATCGAGCAGGCGCGAAGGTGGCACGTGCGCAAGCAGCCCGGCGAGCCGGCGGATCGGCCGGCGCGTCGCCGCGTCGATTTCGAGCCCGCGGCTCGCCGCGAGCCGCACCGCGCGCAGCATTCGGATGGGGTCCTCCCGGTAGCGCTTCTCCGGGTCGCCGATCATGCGCAGCCGTCGCTTGAGGAGGTCGGGAACGCCGCCGTGGTAATCCCAGATCTCCTGGGAGGACGGGTCTAAGAACAGCGCGTTGATGGTGAAATCGCGGCGCGTCGCGTCCTGCTCCTGGGTGCCGAACACGTTGTCGCGCAAAATTCTTCCGTGCTCGTCCGCGACGCGCTCTCCCTCTTCCTCCACCGGGTTCGAGCCGCGGAACGTGGAGACTTCCACCAACTCCGGCCCGCACATCACGTGCACCAGGCGGAAGCGCCGCCCGATCACCCGCGAGCGCCGGAACAGCCCGCGCACTTCCTCGGGCGTGGCGTCGGTCGCGATGTCGAAATCCTTGGGCCTGCGGCCGAGCAGCAGATCGCGCACCGCGCCGCCAACGACGAAGGCTGCGAAGCCATGGCGCTGCAGCGTCTGCGTCGTGCGCAGCGCGCAAGAGCTGATCGCATCACGGCCGACGCCATGCGCGCCGTGCGCGATGATCTTGGGCTGCGACGACCCGAACAGCTGACCGGAGAAGACCTTGCCGAGGAAACGCCTGATCACGGGATCCTTACTCGAGCGTGATGATCGGCCAGCCGCCGCGCTCGGCGCGCGACCGCAGCGCCGCGTCCGGGTCCACCGCGACCGGGTGGCTCACGCGCTCGAGGAGCGGCAGATCGTTATGGGAGTCGCTGTAGAACCACGATTCGGAAAAGTCGGCGAGCGCGCCGCCCCGCTCCGCGAGCCACGCTTCGAGCCGCGTGACCTTGCCCTCGCGGAAGCACGGCGTCCCGCTCACCCTGCCCGTGAATTCCCCGTTCCGCTCTTCGGGATCGGTCGCGATCAGCTCCGCAATGCCGAACTCGAGCGCGATTGGCGCAGTGACGAAGCTGTTGGTGGCCGTGATCATCACGCGCAGGTCGCCGCGGTGGCGCTCGACGAGGGCGCGCGCCTTGTCCCGGATCAGGGGGCGGATCTTCAACTCCATGAACTCGCGATGCCAGTCCGCGAGCTGCGACCGGGGGTGGCGCGACAGCGGCATCAACTGGAAATTGAGGAAACTGTGGATGTCCAGGGTGCCGGCCTGGTAATCCCGGAGAAAGTTCAGGTTGTGGGCCTCGTAGACCTCGCGGTCGACCACGCCCTGCTCGATCAAAAACTGCGCCCACTCGAAATCGCTATCACCCGCGAGCAGCGTATTGTCTAGATCGAACAGGACCAGCCGCTGGTTCAATCGCGCGCCCCCGCCGCCGCATCTCCCGTCCTCGACCCCGCATCCTGCCGGCCGGCGGCGTGCAGCAGCTCCCGCGCCAGCGGGACGGTGACCGGACGGCGGGTCTCGAGCGAGTAGCGATCGAGTGCGTCGAGCGTGGCGAGCAGCGTGGGCAGGTCGCGCCGCGCCCGTGTCAGCAAGTAATCGGACACCTCGGGTGCAAGCTGGAAGCCGCGGCTCGCGGCGCGGTCCGCGAGCGCTTGCGCCTTGTTCTCGTCGGTGAGCGCGTGGACCTGGTAGACGAGGCCCCAGGCGAGGCGGGTCGTCAGATCCTCGCGCAGTTTCAGCTGCGCCGGCGGCTCGCCGGCGCTCGCGAGCACTACGCCGCCATGTTCGCGGAGCGCGTTGTAGAGGTCGAACACCGCGACCTGTCCTTCGCTGTCGAGCCGGTCCACGTCGTCGAGCGCGACGCAGTCCATGCGCTCGAGCCCGGCTTCGATGCGGCTACCCGCGGCGCAGGCGAGGTAGCTGGCGGCTGCTCCTTCGCTCCGCAGCGCGGCGACGGTTGCCCGGAGCAGATGGCTGCGGCCGCATCCCGGCCGCCCCCAGAGGAAGAAGCAACGCTCGCGCGCGTTCCCCGCCGCAAGCCGCTTCAAATTGCCGAGCAGCTCGCCGTTCAACCCGGCGACGAAATTATCGAGCGTGGGCTGCGGCGGGATGGCGAAATCGAGCGCGAGCTGTTTCATTACGGTAAAATTCGAGGCGCCTATCTTAGCCCAAAATCCGGCCATTCCCGACACGCTCCCACTCGAGAACGTGGTTTGAAGAAGCCCGCCGCCCCCCTCACCTACCGCGACGCCGGCGTGGACATCGACGCCGGGGACCGTTTGGTCGAGAACATCAAGCCGTTCGCGAAGAAGACCCTGCGCAAGGGCGTGCTCGCCGGAATCGGCGGATTCGGCGCGTTGTTCGAAATCGCCCGGAGCCGCTATCGCGAGCCGGTGCTGGTCGCGGGTACCGACGGGGTCGGCACCAAGCTGAAGCTCGCATTCGAGCTGAACCGCCACGCCTCCATCGGCATCGATCTCGTGGCGATGAGCGTCAACGACATTCTGACCCTCGGGGCGGAGCCGCTGTTCTTCCTCGACTACTACGCGTGCGGCCGGCTTGACGTCGCGACCGCGACCGAGGTTGTCAAGGGCATCGCCGCAGGCTGCAGACAGGCCGGCTGCGCGCTGATCGGCGGCGAGACCGCGGAAATGCCCGGCATGTACACCCCCGGCGAGTACGACCTGGCGGGATTCGCGGTAGGCATCGTCGAGAAGCGCCGCATTATCGACGGCTCCGGCATTGCCGAGGGGGACGTCGTGCTCGGGCTGGCCTCGAGCGGCGCGCATTCCAACGGCTACTCGCTGATCCGCAAGATCGTCGCGGTCAAGGGCGTGGACCTGTCGGCGCCATTCGATGGTCGTGCGTTGAGCGATGTGATGCTCGAACCCACCCGGATTTACGTGAAATCGGTCCTGAAATTGATCAAGGGCGGCGCCGTGAAGGGCCTCGCTCACATCACCGGCGGCGGCATCGTCGAGAACGTTCCGCGCATGCTGCCCGCGCGGCTGGCGGCGCGCATCGAGCGCGCGGCGTGGCGGCTGCCGCCGCTGTTCCAGTGGCTGAAGGAGGAAGGCGCCATCGACGATACCGAGCTCTACCGCGTGTTCAATTGCGGCATCGGCATGGCGGTGGTCGTCGCGCCCGCGCACGCCGCAAGGGCGCTGAGGACCCTCAAGGCCGCGGGCGAGACCGCGTGGCGCATTGGCCGCATCGTCAGGCGGGCCCGGAACGAACCGCAAGTCGATATCGTCTGATCATGTCCGTGGCTGAAAAGACGCTGGTCATCCTGATCTCCGGGCGCGGCAGCAACATGGAAGCAGTGCTCGATGCGCGGCTGCCGGCGCGCGTCGCCGCCGTCGTCAGCAACAGCCCGCAGGCGCGCGGCCTCGGCGTTGCCGCCCGGCGCGGCATCGCGACCGCAGTGGTCGATCACCGCGCGTTTCCCGACCGCGCCGCGTTCGAGGCGGCGCTCGCTGCCGAGATCGACCGCCACCGGCCGGACCTCGTCGTGCTGGCGGGTTTCATGCGCATCCTCACGCCACCTTTTATCGAGCGCTACGAAGGCCGGATCATGAACATCCATCCCTCGCTGCTGCCCGCATTCCCGGGACTGGATACGCACCGGCGGGCGCTTGAAGCGGGCGTGCGCATTCACGGCTGCACGGTGCACTTCGTCACCCACGCCCTCGACAGCGGGCCGATCGTCGTGCAGGCCGCCGTGCCGGTGGAAGCCGGCGACTCGGAGGAGCGGCTCGCCGCCCGCGTGCTCGCGCAGGAGCACCGCATTTATCCGCAGGCGATACGTTGGTTCTGCGAGGGGCGGCTGAGCGTCGGCCGCGACGGTGCCGTCGCAGTGGACGCGGCGGGCACGGCGGTCGGAACATTGACTGCACCGCCGCTCGAAGCGAGTTGAGGCGACCGTGATGAGGTGCCGGACCGTATGGGCGGCAGCCTTCCTGCTCCTTGCGCTTCCCGGCGCGGCGGCCGCGCCCCCGGCGCCTAAGTCCGTATCGGCGAGCTACAACGTCTTCCGGAACGGCGGGCACGTCGCGGTCATGCGCGAGACTTTCGAGGCGAGCGGCGAGAGCTACCGTATCGTGAGCGAAACCCACGCCGTTGGGCTGCTCGCGCTGTTCGCGCCGCATCCCTTGCGGGTGACGAGCAGCGGACGGCTGACTGGCGCCGGGCTCGCGCCGCAGCACTACGAATATAAACGGGGTGAGGATGATCCGCGGCGGATACGCGCCGAATTCGACTGGGAGGGAGCGCAGCTCAAGGTCTGGCGCAGCGGCAGGACCGAGACGCTGCCGTTGCCGCCCGGGACTCAGGATCAGCTATCGATCATGTATCAGTTCATGTATCTCGCGCCCGACCAGCCGCAACTCCTGCAGCTTTCGAGGACCACCGGCCGCAGGCTGGAGCAACACCGGTACAGCGTCCGCACCGGAGTCGAGATCAAGACCGCGCTCGGGCCCATGACCACCGTGCATCTCGTGCGCCAGCACGAGCCCAAGGAGAGCGGCATCGAAATCTGGCTCGCGCCGCAGCAACGCTACCTGCCGGTCCGGCTGCTGGTCCGGGAAGACGACGGCTCGCGCTTCGAGCAGGTCATCACGAAGCTCGAGATCAAGCCATGACGACGCGCACGCGCCTCGTCGTCGCCGCCCTGCTCTCTTTCGCCCTTCACGCGATGGTGATTTCAGGCGAGTGGCTGCCGATTCCGCTTGCGCCGGGGACGCCGCGGCCGCTCGAGGCGCGACTCGCGTACCTGCCGGAACTCAAGCCGGCGGCTCCCAAGCCGAGGATCAGGGCGCCCCGGCGCATCGCGCCGGTTCCGGCTCCGGAAGTGGCGGCGATCGCGGTCCCGAGCCCGTTTGTCCTGCCGAACGCCCTGGACGACGAGGACATGGCGGGGGCCCTGCCCGAGGAACCCGTCGAGCCGGAGCCGCCGCAGCGGCTCGCGCTCGCCGCGCCGACGATCGTTGACGCCGCAACCGCCCACGGTCTGCCGCGCAGAGGCCGGATTTCCTACACATTGTTCTACGGCGAAGAGCGGCTCTCCGTCGGCAACGTGGTGCAGTCGTGGGAAGCGGGGGCGGATTCCTATCTGTTGGCAAGCGCAGCCGAGTCGACGGGACTCGTGGAGCTTCTCTGGCCGCAGCGCCTGCGCTACGTGAGCCGCGGGAAAGTGACGCAGCACGGCATGCAACCCGAGTCGTTTACGGCAAGCCGCACGCGCCGCGGAAGGAACGAAGTGGCGGAAGCGCGTTTCGACTGGGCGGCCGGAAGTCTCAGCTACGGCCACACGGAAAACCGGAGAAGCGCACCGCTTCCCGCCGGCGCGCAGGACATCGTGAGCTTCATCTTCCAGATGGTCCTGGCGCCGCCCGCTCCCGGACGCTACCGGGTGCCGATCACCACCGGCACGCGCTTCGACATTTATGACGTCGAGGTTTCCGCCGAGGAGCGGATCGAGACCCCGCTCGGCGCGTTGCGGGCGCTGCCGGTCCGGCAACTGCCGCGCTCCGGGGAAGCGACCATCGAGATATGGCTCGCCGCCGACTACCGCTACCTTCCCGTGCGGATCCGTCACTACGACCGCAGGGGCAATTTCACCGGCGAGCAGATGGTGAACGAGATCCGCGTCAGCGAAGAGTAAATGGCCATCACCCGCGCCCAGCTCGAGGCGGCGACCGAAGCCCTCGGGCTCGCGCTCAAGTTCGACCGCCCCGCCGATGCGATGCTCCACGATTTCTTCCGGGCCCGCCACGCCCTCGGCAGCCACGACCGGGCATTCATCGCCGAAGCGGTCTACGGCGTGCTGCGCCGCAAGCGTACTGTGGACCACCTCGCTCCGGGCGGCTCTCCGCGGGGCATGCTGCTTGCCTACCTGGCGCGCGTGCGGGGCATCAGCATCCGGGAACTCTCGGACCTATTGAAGCAGGACGAATCATCGTGGCTCTCGGGGATCAAAGCGCAACCGCTCGACGACCTGCCCCTCGCGCTGCGCGCCGAGTTGCCGGACTGGATCCTCGAGCGGCTCCGCTCCCGTTTTTCCGAACCCGAAATCGCCGCGCTGGCCAGGGGATTGAACGAACCCGCCCCGCTCGATCTCCGCGTCAACACGCTGCTCACCGGTCGCGAGGAAGTACAGCAGGCGCTCGCCGTCGACGCCGTCGTTAGCGAGCCGACGCCGTATTCGCCGGTCGGCCTGCGCGTCAAGGGCAGGCCCGCGATCAATCGCCACCCGCTGTTCCTGACGGGCGCCATCGAGGCGCAGGATGAAGGCAGCCAGCTGCTCGGCTTTCTTCTTGCGCCACGGCGCCACGATCTCGTAGTGGATTTCTGCGCCGGCTCCGGGGGCAAGACCCTCATGCTGGGCGCGCTGATGCACTCCCACGGCCGCATCTATGCCTTTGACGTCTCGGTGGTGCGGTTGAGCCGCCTGAAACCCCGGCTCAAGCGTTCCGGGCTCTCCAACGTGTACGCGCAGCCGATCCGCAGCGAAAATGACATCCGCGTAAAGCGCCTCGCCGGCAAGATCGACCGGGTGCTGGTGGACGCCCCATGCACCGGGCTCGGAACGTTGCGCCGCAATCCCGACCTCAAATGGCGCCAGTCGCCGCAATCGGTCGAGGAGCTGAAGCTCAAGCAGGCCGCGATCCTGCGCGCGGCGGCGAATCTCGTGAAGCCGGGCGGGCTGCTGGTTTACGCGACCTGCAGCCTGCTCGCGGAGGAAAACGAGGACATCGTCTCCGCATTCCTCGCAGAACGCGGCGGCTTCCGGACGCTGCACTGCCGGGAGCTGCTCGAGCAGCAGGGAATCACCCTCGAAACGGGCGAATTTCTCCGATTGTTTCCGCACGTGCACGGCACCGATGGCTTTTTTGCTGCTGCACTGCAACGAATTGATGGAACCGGTGGCCCGCGGACCGGTCTTAATAGTCCCTAGTCAATTGACCCGTATCAGGATATTCCCTCCAAATCATTGTGCTACCGCGTAGGGTCGGTCCCGGCAAGTGCTCTTTTTGCTATGCCGGGCGGTGGAATTTCTGTAGACTGCGGGCCAGCACGATAACAAAGCAGTAATTCGCTCAGGAGAGCCATGTTTACAGGCGTTTTTGATCTGCCGTGGTGGGGGTATGTGCTTTACGCGCTCGTGGTTACGCATATCACGATTGCCGCGGTCACCATCTATCTGCATCGCTGCCAGGCACATCGGGCGCTCGAGCTGCACCCGGCCGTCAGCCATTTCTTCCGTTTCTGGCTGTGGCTCACCACCGGCATGGTGACGAAGGAGTGGGCCGCGATTCACCGCAAGCACCATGCAAAAGTCGAGACTGTGGACGATCCGCACAGCCCGCAGATTTACGGCATCAAGAAGGTGCTGTGGGAGGGCGCCGAGCTCTACCGCAAGGAGTCGCGCAATCGGGAAACGCTGGACCGCTACGGCGCTGGCACGCCTGATGACTGGCTCGAGCGCAACCTCTACACCCGGCGCGACAGTCTCGGTGTCACTGCCCTGTTCCTTATCAACTTTGCCCTGTTCGGTTTCATCGGAATCACCATCTGGGCAGTGCAGATGGCGTGGATTCCGTTCTTCGCCGCCGGCGTCATCAACGGCATCGGCCACTACTGGGGCTACCGCACGTTCCAGCCGGAGGACACCAGCACCAACATCGTCCCGTGGGGCATGCTCATCGGCGGCGAGGAATTGCACAACAACCACCATGCGTACCCGACCTCGGCGCGCTTCTCGATCCAGTGGTACGAATTCGACCTCGGCTGGCAGTACATCCGGGCCCTCGCGCGACTGAAACTCGCCCAGGTCAAGAAGGTCGCGCCCGAATTGAGGCTCGATACTGCGAAGACGCGCTGCGATCTTGCGACGGTACAGTCGGTCATCACGCATCGCTACGAGGTGCTGGCCAAGTACGCCCAATCGCTGCGCCGGACCTGCGCCGAGGAAATCCGCGTTCTCAGGACGGGCGCGGCGGGGGTGGACGTTGGCGCGATCAAGCGCATGCTCCACCGGGATGCAAAAATGATCCCGGCGAACGAGCGCGTCAAGGTGGACGATGCGCTGAGCAAGAGCAAGGTGCTTGCCACCGTCTACGCCATGCGCGAGGAACTGGCCGCGCTGTGGCAGCGCTCCAATGCCTCCAAGGAGCAGCTGGTGCGTCAGCTCGAGGACTGGTGCGAGCGCGCGGAGGCAAGCGGCATCGTCGCGCTGCAGGAATTCAGCCGCCGGCTGCGCTGCTACGCCTGAAGGCAGATCGCAGGAATTAAAAAACCCGCCAAACGGCGGGTTTTTTGTTTCTGGATCCCCGCCTGTGCGGGGATGACGCGGCGGCACGGGGACGTTCGCCGCCCCGCAGCGGTCACTTGATCTTTGTCTCTTTATAGATCACGTGCTTGCGCGCCACCGGATCGTACTTCTTGATCTCCATCTTGTCCGGGGTGGTGCGCTTGTTCTTGGTCGTGGTGTAGAAGTGGCCGGTGCCGGCACTGGATTCAAGCTTGATCTTCTCGCGCATGGCGGGCTCCTCAGATTTCCTCGCCGCGCGCGCGCATCTCGGCGAGCACGGTCTCGATTCCCTTGCGGTCGATGGTGCGCAGCCCCGCCTGGGACACGCGCAAGCTTACCCAGCGGTTCTCGGCTTCGACCCAGAAGCGGCGATATTGCAGGTTCGGCAGAAAGCGCCGCCGCGTCTTGTTGTTGGCGTGGGACACGTTGTGCCCCAGCATCGGCTTCTTGCCGGTGACCTGGCAAATGCGTGACATGGAACGGCTCCGGGGATCTCGAAAGGCGCGGATTCTACAGGTTTTTCCCCGCTGGCTCAAGAAGTTTCCAGCCGCCAGAACGCCAAGACGAAGATCATCGCCCGGTACTCTCGGAGTCCGGGTGGCTGATCCACGACATGCAGTGGCCGGCGCACCGCATCGCAACTGCGGATTTACCTCACCACCAGCACTGGAATCCTGCTGTGCGTAAGCACTTTCGCCGTTTCGCTGCCGAGCAGCAAGGCATCGAGTCCCCTGCGCCCGTGCGAGGCCATCATGATCAGGTCACACTTGCGACTCCCGGCGTTGTTGATGATCTCCTCGTAGGGGTGGTCCCCCACGACGACCAGGCCGTCGCAATCGACGCCCTCCTTTTTTGCGCGCGTCACCAGTGCGGAAACCATCTTCTGGGCGATCTCCTTGGCTTCCTCTTCGTGCTCCCTTTCGATCTTGGCGCGCAGCGACTTGGGCGTCGCCCATGGCTGAACGTGCAGGTAAAAGTGGGATATCACGTGGATCGCGGTCACTTTCGCCCCGATGGATTTGGCAAAGGGAATGCATTCCTTCTCCGCCTTGCGGGACGGCTCGGAGCCGTCAACGGGCAACATGATGTGCTTGTAGTACATGGCGCATCCTTCCCTGATGTGAGGTCGCTCAGCACCAGCGTGCGCGCAGAACCGATCGAGCCGCTTGATCTAGGTCAACTCACCTACAACAGACCGCGCTCGGCGAACGACATCGCCGCCCCCGCGCCGATGACAAAGTGGTCGAGCACTTTGACGTCGACCAGCGCGAGCGCCTGCTTGAGCGCGCCCGTCAGCGCCTCGTCGGAGCGGCTGGGCTCGGCGATGCCCGAGGGATGATTGTGCGCAAAAATGAGGGCTGCGGCGTTGTGGTGAAGCGCGCGCTTCACCACCTCGCGCGGGTAGACGCTGGTCTGGGTGAGCGTGCCGCGGAAGAGTTCCTCCACCGCCAGCACCCGGTTTTGCGCGTCGAGGAACACCCCGACGAAAACCTCGTGCGGCCGGTCCTGAAGCTTGAGCCGAAGGTAATCGCGCACCGCCTGCGGCGAGCCCAGCGCGGAGCCGCGGTCGAGCTTCTCGCGTAGCGCCCGCCGCGCCATCTCCAGCACTGCCTGCAGCTGTACGTATTTCGCCGCGCCGAGCCCGGATACCGCGGTGACCGCATCCGCGCCGGCCGCGAACAGCCCGGAGAGCGACCCGAAGCGCGTCAGCGCCTCGCGCGCGACGTCGACGGCGCTCTTGCCCCTTACCCCGGTGCGCAAAAAGATCGCGACCAGCTCAGCATCGGACAGAGATTCCGCGCCCCGGTGGAGGAGCTTCTCGCGCGGCCGGTCGTCGAGTGGCCAATCGGTGATTGCCATGGCGGTATAGCTCGCTGTTCATCACATGCTGCTCGTTCCTGCATAACGCAAGGCGGCCCCCGGCGTTTACTTGCGGGCGCGAATTTTCGCATTCGCGATTTACGATTCACGGCGTTTGCGGTTACACTCCCGAGCGTAACCTGAAGTAATAGCTCTAGATGGCTGAAAGTTCTAAGAAATCAGTTGTTCTCGGCATCACCGGCGGTATCGCGGCGTACAAGGCGGCCGAGCTCACGCGCGAGCTTGCGCGCAACGGTATCGAGGTGCAGGTGGTGATGACCGAGGCCGCCGGCGAGCTGGTCACGCCCGCCACCTTCCAGGCGCTCTCGGGCAAGCCGGTATACACCGACCTGTGGGACGCACGCGTCGCCGACAACATGGCCCACATCGAGCTCTCGCGCGGCAAGGACGCGATCGTGGTGGCACCAGCAACCGCCGACTTCATCGCCAAGCTCGCGCAGGGCCTGGCGGACGACCTGCTCTCGACGTTGTGCCTGGCGCGCGAATGCCCCCTGATCGTGGCGCCGGCGATGAATCGCCAGATGTGGGACAACCCGGCGACGCGCCGCAACATCGAGCGCCTGCTGCGCGACGGCGTGGCGATCCTCGGCCCCGCGAGCGGCGACCAGGCGTGCGGCGAGGTCGGCATGGGGCGCATGCTCGAGGCGCGCGACATCGCCGAGGCGGTAACGGCTTTCCTCTCCCCGAAGATCCTGAGCGGGGCGCGCGTGCTGATCACAGCCGGCCCGACGTTTGAGACCATCGACGCGGTGCGCGGCATCACCAATCGCAGCTCGGGCAAGATGGGCTACGCGGTCGCGCGCGCAGCGCTCGAGGCCGGCGCCCGGGTGACGTTGATCTCCGGGCCGACCAGTCTCGCCGCACCCGCCGGCGCCCAGCGCGTGGACGTCGTGTCCGCGCGCGACATGTTCCAGGCGGTGAAAAAGCGCGTGGCGGAGGCCGACATCTTCGTCAGCGTCGCCGCGGTCTCGGACTATCACGTCGCGAGCCCGCAGCGGCAGAAGATCAAGCGGAGCGCGCGCAGGCTCCGGCTCGACCTCGTGCCCAACCCGGATATCCTGGCGTGGGTCGCATCGCGGCCGCGGCCGCCGTTCTGCGTCGGCTTCGCGGCGGAAACGGAGAAGCTGCGACAGCATGCCGAAGCCAAGCGCCGCGCGAAGAAGGTGCCGTTGCTCGCGGCGAACCTCGCGCAGCAGGCGATCGGCGCGGACGACAATGAACTGACCCTGTTCGACGACGCGGGCGCGCACAAGCTTCCCCGGGCATCGAAGCCGGTCGTGGCGCGGCAGCTCGTCGCGCATATCGCGAAACTCTACAAAGCAAGCAGTAAGCGCTGAGCAGTGAGCGGAACAAGACCGTCACCCATGAACCGGTCACCGCAGGCTGCGCGCGCGCCCGTGAAAACGATCGACGTCAGGATTCTTGATGAGCGGCTGCGCGGCCAACTGCCGGGATACGCGACGCCAGGCTCGGCGGGGCTCGACCTGCGCGCCTGCATCAGCACGCCGCTCGCGCTGGCGCCCGGCCAGACCGAGCTGATCCCGTCCGGCATTGCCATTCACCTCGCCGATCCCGGCCTGGCGGCGGTAATCCTGCCCCGCTCGGGCCTCGGTCACAAGCACGGCATCGTGCTCGGAAATCTGGTCGGCCTGATTGACTCCGATTATCAGGGCCAGATCTTCGTGTCCACCTGGAACCGCGGGGGCGCCCCGTTCACGATCAATCCCATGGAGCGCCTGGCCCAGCTGGTGGTGGTGCCGGTGGTCCAGGTCGGCTTCAACGTGGTGGAGGACTTCGACACGAGCCGCCGCGGCGCGGGCGGCTTCGGGAGCACGGGCAAACGATGACGAAATCGGCGCTCGTCCTTTTCGCGCATGGCGCGCGCGACGCGCAATGGAGCGAGCCATTCCGGGCAATCCGGCAGGCGGTTGCGACGCGCCGCCCCGATCTCACCGTAGATCTCGCGTTCCTCGAGCTGATGCAGCCGGCGCTGGGCGACTGCGTGGCGCGCCTGGTCAAGGATGGCCACACCCGGATCACCGTCGCTCCGCTGTTCCTGGCGCAGGGCGGACATCTGAAGAAGGACCTGCCGCGACTGTTGAAAGACCTGAGCACGCGGCACGCGGCGGCGGAGATCACAGTGCTGCCGCCGATCGGCGAGGTGACCGAACTGCTGAACGCCATCTCGGAGTGGCTGGTAAGCAGCGCGCCGCGCCAGACAGCAAGTGGTGAGCAGTGAGCAGAAAACTATGAGGCGCGGGTTCGTGGCCCGCGCCCCGCAGGTCCTGGCGGGGCTGGCGCTCGCGCTGAGCGCGTGCGCCGCCAGTTCCGGGATGCCGGAAATCCCGCTCGTCGTGAACGGCCACCGGCTGACGGCCGAGGTCGCGGCCACCGACGGGACCCGCTCGCAAGGCCTCATGCACCGCAGAATCCTGCCGGAGAACCGCGGCATGCTGTTCGTTTTCCGCGAAACTGCGCGGCACGCGATGTGGATGATGAACACCTACATTCCGCTGTCGGTGGCGTTCCTCGACGAGCGCGGCGTGATCATCAACATCGAGGATATGAAGCCGCACACACAGGACACGCACCCAGCGGCGAAACCTGCGCGCTATGCGCTGGAAATGAACCAGGGCTGGTTCGCGAAGCGCGGCATCAAGCCGGGCGCCAGGATCGAGGGGCTGGAGCGCGCGCCGCCGGCACGATAAAGCGTGGCGAGTGATAAGACGTCAAAAAGAAACGCCCGGGCAAACCCGGGCGTTTTTGCGTAAGCCGGACCCGATCAGCCGAAGAATATGCCCTGGTGGCCTGCGGCCGCCATGAAGAACAGCATCGGGATCGAAAGCAGGGTATTGCTGCGAGAGGCAAGGAACGCGACGCGGCGCGCTTTTGCCTTCTCCTCATCGGTCGCCTGCACCATGCCGAGAATCTTCTGCTGGTTGGGCCAGATCAGCACCCACACGTTGAAGAGCATGATGGTACCGAGCCACGCGCCGATGCCGATTGCATAGAAGGCGTGGTTGAGGAACAGGAACGCATTGAAGAAATTCTTGCCGAGAAGCAGCGCCCCCGCAAGCCAGGTCACCACCGCCGCCCAGCGGAACCAGAAAAGCGCGCGCGGCGCAACGTGCTTGGTGATGCCCGCTCCCGTATTGTCTTTGCCGGCGGCCGCCATCGCCGGAACCTGCACGAAATTGAAGTAGTAGAGCAGGCCAATCCACATCACGCCCGCCGCAATGTGGAGCCAGCGCCCGAGGCCGAGCTGTATGAAGTCCATCATGGCCGCCCCCTATTGCAACGCGTACTTCACGACGTTGTACAGAATGAGCGTGAGGACCACGCCCCAGAACACTGTCCACCCGAGCGAGTCTAGAAAATATTTCATTGCTGGTCCCTCCTCCTGGAAGTGCGTTGCGCGAAATTGCGAGCGCGCTGGCGGAACATTCTAGTACAGTTGGGTGCGGGCGGCAATTCCACCGGGAATTCAGGCGGCTGTAGTCGAAGCATGCTGCCGGTAAGCGCTGCTGCTTCTGTCCGGCGTCAGCGCCGGGCAGATTCAGGGCCGGACCGTCACCCTCGTTCTGTTGCGTTGGCGCGACAATGTTGTGTCCGGAAACCGGTAAATTGTGTAAGCTAACCACAGCAGCAATCCGGAGTGTAGCCGTGCTCCGGCCTGCACTGGAATAGCGAGTTCGGATCGCCCATGCGTCATCGATTCGGAATCACGCTCACAGCGCTCGCGCTGACGGTCGCGGCCGCGCTGCAACCCATTACCTGTGCTGCCCAGGCGCTGCTTTCGTACGAGCGCGGTGGACTGGGGCTCAGACAGCCGACCGGGCCGGGGGCGAATACCGAGTCCGGCAGCGAGGCGAGACAGCCTTGGCTGGTCCGGCAACCGTCCGATATCACTCTCTTCGGCGGCGCGCGTGAGCTGACACGCGGCGGCCTGGGCGCGGCGGAGACATATGGCGGCGTGGTGTACACCTTTTCGCGCAGTTGGGGCTCGTCGCTCGAGGCGGCTTATGCCCCGGAATCCCCGCTGGTTCCGCGCCATTACGCCCTGACGGGAGAGGTGCGCACCGCGCTGAGCGACCGCAAGGCGCTCAGCGTGGGAATCAAGTACCGGATCTACGACGCGGATTTCGGCGTGCCGGGTGACCCGGCGCCGGTGAACGGCTTGGGGCTTGAGCCTTCCCGCGGGCTGGGGGCAAGCTATGCCGCCGGTTATCAGTTGCAGCTCGGCTACCAGCATAGCGCATTCACTTTGTTCGGGCTCGCGCTGGGGCGGGAGATGGAGAGCTACGCAGCGGCATTCGACCCCGCAACGCCCTACCCACGTCAGCTCTCCTTTACCGGGCAGCACTGGCTTACGCCGAGCTGGGCAGTGAGCTACGACGTGCTGTCGGGGGACCTCGGTATTCCGAACCCGACGCGGCTCCAGGGCATGGGACTGCGTCTCGGCGTGCGCTACCGGTTCTGAGCGCACGGATTTCCACAATCCACGGTAAGGGAGAGCTTGACCATGATTGCTTGCGCGCAGCGTAATCTGCTGGCAGCCGTTCTGGCTGCGCTATCGGTCTTCCTGATACCCATCGGTGCCCGCAGTCAGGACTATCCGGTCAAGGTCGTGCGCGTGATCGTGCCGTTCGCGCCGGGTGGCGGCAGCGACATCACCGCGCGCCAGGTCGCGCAGAAATTCAGCGAGCAGTTCCGGCAGCAGTTCGTGGTGGACAACCGCGGCGGGGCGAGCGGGCTGATCGGAATGGAGCTGACGGCCAAGGCTCCGCCCGACGGATACACAATCATGGTGATGTCCGGCAGCTTCTCGGCGACGCCGGCGACGCACAAGCCGGCGTTCGACCCGATCAGCAACATCCTTCCGGTCGCCGAAGTGGGCTTTACCCCGTTCGTGCTGTCGGTGCACCCGACGCTCCCCGTCAAGAGCGCCAGGGAGCTGATCGCGCTGGCGAGGGCGCGACCGGGGCAGCTCAACTATGTCACTCCGGGCGTGGGCAGCCTCACGCACCTGGCGACGGAGCTCCTGATCAACATGACCAAGATCGACATGGTCGGCGTCGCCTACAAAAGCACCGGCGCGGCGCTTCCCGACCTGTTATCGGGGCAGATACAGCTGATCGTGGGCAGCCTGCTCCCTACCCTCCCGCATATCCAGTCCGGCAAGCTCCGCCCCTTGGCGGTGACCACCGCAAAGCGCTGGTACTCCCTGCCCAGCGTTCCGCCCCTCAATGAAACGCTGCCCGGCTACGAGGTCGAACTCTGGTTCGGAGTCATGGTGCCGCGGGGCACACCGCCCGCCGTCATCGACCGCCTCAATGCCGCGGTGAACCGGTTTCTGCAGGAGCCCGACATGAAGAAGAACCTCGAGGCGCAGGGCATGGCCCCCTCGGGCGGCACGACGCAGCGGTTCGGCGAGCGCATCCGCAAGGACTACGAGCGCTGGGTGAAGGTGGTGCGAGAGCAGAACATCAAGCCGGAGTAGCTTCCCGACGAGCGAAAGACCGAAACAACGAATGTCTCTACCGGCACGCGCCATGATGTGGAAGGCATTCGCCCTGAGCGCGCTCGTCCTCGCGCTGACTGGCTGTTTCGGCACCCAGGTCTACCCCAACCTGCAGGAGCACCGCATTGCGCTGCAGCCGGGCGAACTCGAGGCGTCCGGCATCGCATTCATCACGCCTTCAACCATCACCGGGCAGGAACAGGAAAAGCAAGCCGTCGCGCTCACTTTCGCCGATGTGATCAAGCGCGAACGTCCGGGCCTGCGGGTCGTGACGCTCGCCGAGACGCTGGGCGCCGTCAACAAGGCGGGAATGGCCGACGACTACAAGCGGATGTACGAGGAGTACCGCGACACCGGCCTGCTCACCCGGGACGTGCTGCAGCGAATTGGTGCGGCAACCGGAATGCGTTACCTCGTTCAACTCAAGCTGCAGGGCTTCGGGCAGGGGTCAAAGGAGCGTTTCGGAATTCTCGGCCTGCGCATCGTAGAGACCCAGTACGCGTATGTCCGTCTGTTTTTCCAGATCTGGGACAGCAGCGATGGCACGATTGCTTGGGAAAGTACGCAAGAGATGCATATTTCAACGGATACGGTGAAGGATAAGCCGGTGATGCAGCGCATCGTGCTCGAGCGCACTGCCCACGACCTCATTGCGAAACTGCCGTAAAGCCGGACGGCTCGCGCCGCCGGTTTACGTGCGCGCGTTGGAGCGAACGCCGATCCGTCGCTCAACGCGCGCAATTATTTCTGGTCCCCTCTACTGCTGCCTTCCTGACTTGTCAGTGAGGGGCACGAAGCGCACCGCAAGAATGTTGCGGCGCGTGACCCGCCCGTCGGGCTGCTTCTCGATCAACAGCAGCGACTGTCCCGCCGCCTGGCCGCCGACGGGTACCACCAGCCGCCCGCCGGGCTTCAACTGATCGATCAGCGGCTGCGGCACCTCGCGCGGCGCGGCCGTCACCATGATGGCGTCGAACGGCGCATGCTCGGGCCAACCCCGGTAGCCGTCGCCGGTCCGCGTCACGATGTTGCCGTAGCCGAGCCGCTTCAGCCGTTCCGCGGCCTCGCGCGCGAGCGGCTCGACGATCTCGATGGTATAGACCGTGCCGGCCAGCTCGGCGAGCACCGCCGCCTGGTAGCCCGATCCGGTTCCCACCTCGAGCACCCGGTCGCCGGGCAGGACTTCCATGAGATCGGTCATCAGCGCGACGATGAAGGGCTGCGAGATGGTCTGGCCCATGCCGATCGGCAGGGGGCGGTTGGCGTAGGCGTTGCGCCGGTCGGCCGTAGAAACGAACTCGTGGCGCGGCACCTTCGCAATCGCCTGCATGACGCGCTCCGAGAGGCTCGCGCGGCCCGTCTCGAGGCGCGTCTCGCGGGTGAGCGCCGCGATCTCCTCCACCATGCGCTTGCGCTGCGGCTCGTAGACGTCCTGACTCTGCTGCGCCTGCGCTGCGCCGGCCGCGGCGGCGGGCGCCGCGGCACCGAGCAGCGCGAGCACGCAGTTACGCAGCGCACGCATGAAAGAAAGGGGCATACCGGCTGTCCAGTATGCCCCGCAGCTCCCCGCCTCCGCAACGAGGCGCGGAAAGAGATCAGCCCTTCAGGCAGGCGCTCATGAACTTCTTGCGCGCGTCGCCCTCGAGTTTCTTGGCGCCGGCCTGCTTGTTGCAGTCCGCCATCCGCTGCTGCTGCTGCTTCTGTGCTTCGGTCGGGCCCCTGGCCGTCTCGCCGCCGCTCAGGCAGGCGCTCATGAACTTCTTGCGCGCTTCACCTTCGAGCTTCTTGGAGCCGGCCTCCTTGTTGCAGTTCGCCATCCGCTGCTGCTGCTTCTTCTGCGCTGCAGTTGGCTCCTTCTTTGCCTTTTCCTGCGCCAGCGCAAGCGGCGCTGCCGCGAGCATCAGGCCGCACAGCGCTGCCATCATCAGCTTGCTCATACTCGATCCCTTAACTTGTTGATTTCATTGAGCCTGCTGGACGGCCAGGCCCCCCTTGTCGCGACCTCCGACCTTTAACATAACGCGCAAAGCGAATTTGCGCTGACGCGTTCCCCTCAGGCGGACCGCCAGCGAGTCGCCGCATGTCGTCAAACAGGCGTTTGCTCTCGCGGACGCTCTGCGCCGGCGTATTGCCGCTGACGAGGAGCGACCCATTCAGAACGCTCAAGTACGCAGCCTGTCCAATATGTTGACCTATCGCAAACTGTGCCGTAATTTTCGCGGTAGTTTAAGACGTGCGGGCCAGCAACCAGAGGCAGCTCCGATTCCGGACATAAAAATAAGCCAGGCCGCCAGCACCTCCCTCTCCGCGCTCGACCGGCTGCGCCACTGGTGGCAGCGGATCGCGGCGGCGGTGCTGCCGGGGCCGGGCGCGGACGATGCTGGCCGCGAGGTCGTGCACACCCCCGGCGAAGTGAAGCCGCTGCTCGAGCAGAGCCGGGTGCAGCGCGGCGGGGAAGCCTCGACGCGCGATCGCGCCGCGCGGATCGCGGCGATCTACCGCGACGCCAACCTCGCGCAGCGCGCCGAGATCCTCGACCTCATCACGCACGAATTTGCGCCCGGTCGCGACGACCTGGAACAGGCGATCGTTGCCATGCAGGCCGCGGCCGATGACGCCGAGCTCTCGCGGGCGGAGGCGCGGCTGCGCGTCGCGTTGAACGCCCCGCGGGCGAAATTCTTCACCCAGTTCAACCTGCTGCCCGAGGGCGTGAAGTTCCTGGTGGACCTGCGCGCGGATCTCCTCGCGGCGTTGCCGAAGGCGCCGGCGCTCGAAGTGCTCAAGGTCGAGCTCGACGGGCTACTCGAGAACTGGTTCGACCCGGGCTTTCTCGAATTGCGCCGGATCACCTGGAATTCGCCGGCGCTCGTACTCGAGAAGCTGATCGCCTACGAAGCGGTCCACCCGATCCAGTCGTGGAACGATTTGAGAAACCGGCTCGATACCGACCGCCGCTGCTACGCGTTCTTCCACCCGCGCATGCCCAACGAGCCGCTGATCTTCGTCGAGATTGCACTCACGCGCGGCCTGCCCGGGAGCGTTCAGCTTCTGCTCGACCAGGGCGCGCCCGTCCAGAATCCGCTCGCCGCCGATACCGCCGTTTTCTATTCGATCTCGAATACCCAGAAGGGCCTGCGCGGGGTGAGTCTCGGCAATCTCCTGCTGAAGCGCGTGATCGAGGACCTGCGGCGCGACCTGCCGCAGCTCGGCGTCTTCACCACGCTCTCGCCGCTACCCGGCTTCCGCAAGTGGCTCGACCAGGCGCTTGCCGAGAAGCTGCCCCTGCTGGGGGAACAGGACCTCGCAAGGCTCGCCGAGTCGCTGGGGCACCCCGAGCCGGCGGACGCGCTCGCCGACACGCTGGCGCGCCCCGAATGGCCGATCGATGCGCGGCTGGGCGAAGCGCTGCGCGAGCCCATGGAGAAGCTTGCCGCGCGCTACCTGCTCCGCGAAAAGTCGGGCCCGAACCTGCTCGATCCGGTCGCGCATTTCCACCTCACGAACGGTGCGCTGGTAAGCCGCATCTACTGGCTCGCCGACACCTCCGCCCACGGCATGGAGCAGTCCTACGGCATGATGGTGAGCTACCGCTACGAGCTCTCCGAGGTGGAGGAAAACCACGAGCGGTTCCAGCGCGACGGCCACATCGCGGCGGCGCGGCGGATGCACAAGCTGCTCGATTGACGGCGCGGCTCGCAGGTCGCGTTCGACTCACTCGCCTCCGGGCACACCCCGAATTTCGCTGTAATCTCCCGCGCGCAGGGCGGCTGACCGGCGCTGCCGGTATCAAGCGATCGCCGCCTGATCCCATTGAAGGATAACAAGCACCGGCACAAAATGACGCCGTACAATCGGAGGTTTCGGACAACTACTGAGGAAAATCACGGGGAAGTTTGGTATTTCCGGGAGAACCCGCAGGCCGAACCTCATTCCAACGCCATGGCCGTAGTCGAGCTTGTCATGAAGCACCGGCTGCCGATCAGCATGTCCAAAAGACCGAATTTTTTTATTATGTGACCGCAATGGCAGGTTAAGGCAACGTATGTCCTAACTGGTCAGTTCGGTGCGGACGGGCCGTTAGTGAGCTAATGGAGCTTAGACGATGACACTGCAACAACTCCTGGGGATCGAGCTGCCGATCATTCAGGCGCCGATGGCGGGTGTGCAAGGTCACGCACTGACAGTGGCGGTTTCCAACTCGGGCGGCCTGGGCTCATTACCCTGCGCCATGCTGGATATCGACGCGATGCGCAGGGAACTGCAGGCCATCAAGGCGCAGACGGGCAAGCCCGTCAACGTGGGTTTCTTTTGCCACACACCACCCGTGCCGGACGCCGAGCGCGAAGCGGCCTGGCGGGCGGCGCTCACGCCCTATTACAACGAGTTCGAAATAGACCCGGCCAACATTCCCGCCGGCGCCGGGCGCATGCCGTTCGGTGCAGAGGCTGCCGACGTGCTGGGCGAATTCAAGCCCGCCGTGGTCAGCTTTCACTTTGGTTTGCCGTCGGCCGAACTGCTGGCACGAGTGAGAGCGTGGGGCCCGAAAATTCTCGCGTCGGCAACAACGGTTGAAGAGGCGCGCTGGCTCGAAGCGCGTGGAGTTAACGTCATCATCGCACAAGGCATCGAGGCGGGCGGACATCGCGGGATTTTCCTGTCGGACGATCTGACCTCCCAGGTCGGCACGTTTGCACTGTTGCCGCAGATCGTGCGGGCAGTCAGGGTCCCGGTCGTTGCCGCTGGCGGCATCGCGGATGCGAAAGGTGTTGCGGCTGCCATCGCGCTCGGCGCCGCCGGTGTTCAGTCGGGAACGGCGTACTTGCTGTGCCCAGAGGCAACCACAAGCGCCGTGCATCGCGCCGCGCTGAAGAGCGAGGCCGCCCGCCATACGGCGCTCACGAACCTTTTCACCGGCCGACCCGCGCGCGGAATCGTAAACCGGATCATGAGAGAGCTTGGCCCGATAAGCAGCGTCGCGCCGGCTTTTCCCCTGGCCCCCGCCGCCCTTGCGCCCTTGCGCGCCAGAGCCGAAAGCAGAGGCTCCGGCGATTTCTCGCCCCTGTGGTCTGGCCAGAACGCAAGCGGATGCAAGGAAATCCCGGCCGCCCAGCTGACTCGTGAATTGGCCGCCTACATCTAGCGGCCAGCAAGGTCGAGATCAGGTGGCGATCCACCTCGTACAGCCACGCTCGGACGACGAATGGAGGAACGCGCGGCGCCTTATCGAAGAGTACGCGGCGACTCTGGACCTGGACCTGTCGTTCCAGAACATCGCATACGAACTGGAGCATCTTGCGATCGAATACGGCCCACCCGCAGGAGCGTTCTTTCTTGCCGAAGAGAACGGGTCGTATCTCGGCTGCGTCGGCCTGCGACAGTTCTCCGGCGGGGTAGGCGAGATCAAGCGCCTGTACACGATCCCCGCTGCACGGGGCCGCGGGCTGGGACGCCTTCTCGCCGAGAAGATCGTGGCTGCAGGCAGGGTGCTCGGGTATCGGCGCTTGCTTCTTGATACGCTGCCGACCATGAAAGAGGCTCAATCCCTCTACGTGTCCCTGGGCTTCAAGCCGACCGCGGCGTATCGATTCAACCCGGTCGCGGGGACCGCTTTCCTCGAATTGGAGCTATGATGAACACGGAGGGAGGAGAAGCAATGCGAAATTACTGGCTGAGGACTGCGCTTTCCGCGCTCTTGCTCGCGGCGGGCGGTGCGCACGCCCAGCAGGATTACCCGACGAAGCCGATCCGGCTGATCGTCCCATTCCCGGCCGGCGGCCAGACCGACATCGTGGTGCGAACGCTGGCGCATAAACTGACCGAGACCTTAAAGCAGCAGGTGGTGGTGGACAACCGCGCTGGCGGCGGGGGCACCATCGGCGCCGAAATCGCGGTCAAGACAACCCCCGACGGCTACTCGTTTGTCGCCGTATCGACCAGCTACGCCTCGAACGCGGCGCTCTACAAGCTGCCCTACGATCCGCTCAAGGACATGGTGCCGATCGCGATGATCGGCGAGATCGCCAACCTGATGACGGTCAATCCGTCGAGTTCCTACGCGAGCGTCAAGGAGCTGATCGCATACGCCAAGGCGAATCCCGGCAAGCTCAATTACGGCTCCGGCGGCGTCGGCAGCGGCAACCACCTCGCGACCGAGCTCTTCAACCAGATGACCGGCACCCAGATGACGCACGTGCCGTACAAGGGAGCCACCTCCGCGGCAAGCGACCTGATGAGCGGACAGATCCAGCTCATCGTCGGCGGCCTTCCGGGGCTGATCCCGCATGTCAAATCAAAGCGGCTGCGCGGCATCGGGGTGACGAGCGACAAGCGCTCGAGCGCCCTGCCCGAAATCCCGACTGTGGCCGAAACCGTGCCGGGTTATGTCGCCGTGAGCTGGGCGGCCATCCTGGGCCCGAAAGGCCTGCCCAAGAGTATCGTCGCGCGCTGGAACAGCGATATCAACCGCATCCTGGAGCTACCTGACGTGAAGGCGCGCATGACGGCCGACGGCCTGGAGCTCATCGGCGGCCCGCCGGAGCTGCTCGGCGACAGGCTCAAACGCGACGTCGCGATGTGGCAAAAAGTGGTCAGGACCGCCAACATCAAGCTTGGAGGCTGACACCGCCTCACCTCGGCGCGAGAGCTTCCTCAGGCTTTCAGGAACTCGTCCAGCACCGCGCACCACGCCGCCGCCAGGTTGCCGCGGTGGTAGCCGCCGCCTCCGAAGCCCATGATGCGCCCGCCGCAGAACTCGTTCGCGAGCGCGCACAGGCGCCGCGCCGCGTGCGCGTGCGCCGCCGGCGTGTACTGCAGCATCGCCAACGGATCGCCCGCGAGGCTGTCGGCGCCGCATTGGAACAGGATGAACTCGGGCTTCCCCCCGCGCACGTGCGCCTCGACTGCTTCCCACACCTTCTTGAACTCCCGGTCGCCCATGCCCGGCAGCAGCGGCACGTTGAGCTTCGTTCCCTTTGCCGCGCCCTTCCCAATCTCGTGCACGTGGCCGGTGCCAGGGTAGAGCGTGCGCCCGTCCTGGTGGACGTCGGCGTAGATGAGATCCGGGTCCTCCTCGTAGGGATAGTAGAGGCCGTCGCCGTGATGGACGTCGATGTCCACGTAAGCGATGCGCCGGATATCGAACTGCTCCCGCAGCGTATCGATCACGACACCCACGTCGTTGAATACGCAGAAACCCGCGGCCGATCCCGGACGCGCGTGGTGGAGGCCCCCGATCGGCTGGAACGTGCGCACCGCCCCGCCGCTAATGATCGAGTCGAGCCCGTGCAGGGCCGAGCCCGCCACCGTCGCCGCAGCCTCGTAGATGCCCGGGCAGGCCGGGGTGTCACCGTAATCAATGGCGCCGTACCCCTCCTCGGATTTTTCCTTCACCCAGGCGACGTGCTCGGGCGTGTGGAAGCGGTGCAGCTCCTCTTTCGCCGCCATCCGCGGGTCGGCGATCGCGGCGCGCTTGTCGAGCCCCTGCTTCACCGCTTCCTTCCAGAACGCTTCCTGCCGGTCCGGGCCGAACGGGTGGCCGTGGGGAAAGCCGTACTTCCCGAGCGATTCCCCGACGTAAAGCTTGACCTCGTTTTTCATGCCGTACTCACGATAAACCCATCACCCATCACCGAAAAGCGACAGCTGCCCCGCTCGCCCGGGCCCGCGGAATTGCGTGGTATCGAGCGTCTTGTTGCGCGAGTCCGCGTTGAAGCCGAGGCGCCGGCACGCCTTCTTGAAGCGCTGCGCGAGGAGCACCGCCAGCTCGCCGGAGCCGCGCATACGGCTGCCGAAGTTGGGGTCGTTGTCGCGCCCGCCGCGCATCGCGTGCACCCGGCTCATCACATGCTTGGCCTTCAATGGATAGTGCCGCTCGAGCCAGTCCTTGAACAGGTCCTTGACCTCCCACGGCAGCCGCATCAGCACGTAGCCCGCCTGGCGCGCGCCGTGCTCCCAGGCCGCCTCCAGCACCGGCTCGATCTGATGGTCGGTGAGGAACGGGATGACCGGCGCGCACAGCACACCGACCGGCACACCCGCCTCGCTCAGCTTTCTCATCGCCTGGAGCCGCCGCGCGGGCGCCGAGCAGCGTGGTTCGAGCCGGCGCGCGAGGTCGTGGTCGAGATTGTTGACCGAAATGAAGACATTGACGAGATTTTTTTCCGCCATCGACGCGAAGAGGTCGAGATCGCGCTCGACCATGGCGTTCTTGGTGACGATGCCGACCGGCTGGTTGAACTCGGCGCAGACCTCGAGGATGCCGCGAGTGATCCGGTGCTCGCGTTCAATCGGCTGGTAAGGATCGGTGTTGGCGCCGACTGAGATCACTTCGCACCGGTAGCCCGGGCGCGAAAGCTCCTCGCGCAGCCTTTCCGCCGCATTCACCTTGGCGAAGAGCCGCGTCTCGAAATCGATGCCGGGCGAGAGATTGCGGTAGGCGTGCGTAGGCCGGGCGTAGCAATAGACACATCCATGCTCGCATCCCTGGTAGGGATTGATGGACTGGGTGAACGGGATATCGGGTGAGTCATTGCGCGAGATGATGCTGGCGACGCGCTCCACGGTGACATGGGTCTTGAGCGGTGGCAGCTCTTCTTCTTGCCTGTCCCAACCATCGTCGAACGCCTCGCGCTCGACCCTCTCGAAGCGGCCCTCGGGATTGATGCCCGCGCCGCGGCCCTTGCGCGGGTCGGCGTGCTTGCCGCTGATGGTCTTTAACGGCATGGGGTGTGGCGGGTCGCTGGTAATTCGACTGCGCTCGAGAGTCAAAGTTTACCGTCCCCGGCGCGATTACCGGTCGGGATTATTCGGACATCAGCAACTTGCGCACCGCTGCCAGCTCCCGTCGCTTGTCCTTGTCCACCTTCGGATAGTGGAGGTCGAGCGAGGCGAGCGCCTCGATGATGGCGGCGGCGACCACGATGCGCGTGAACCACTTGTTGTTCGCCGGCACTACGTACCACGGCGCGTACTCGGTCGCCGTCTCCCCGATCATCTCCTCATACGCCGCCATGTAGTCCTTCCAGTAGCCGCGCTCGCGCGCATCAGCCGTCGAGAATTTCCAGTTCTTGTCCGGATCGTCGAGCCGCTCCAGGAAACGGCGTTTCTGCTCGCCGCGCCCGACGTGCAGGAAGAACTTGCGGATCAGGACGCCGTTGCGGAAGAGGTAGCGCTCGAAGTTGCGGATGTCCTCGAAGCGCTCGCTCCAGATGCGCTTGCTTACCAGCTCCTCCGGCAGCTTCTGCCTTGCCAGCAGCGCCTCGTGGACTCTCACCACCAGGACCTCCTCGTAGTAGGAGCGGTTGAAGATGCCTATGCGCCCGCGCTCGGGCAGATGCTTCATGCAGCGCCACAGGTAATCGTGGTCGAGGTCCTCCGACGAGGGCGCCTTGAACGACGCCACCTGCACGCCCTGCGGGTTGACGCCCGACATGACGTGCTTGATGGCGCCGTCCTTTCCCGCCGCATCCATTGCCTGGAAGATGAGCAGCACCGCCCAGCGGTCCTGGGCGTAGAGCATGTCCTGGAGCGCCGCGAGCTGCTCGATCCCGAGCCGGAGGGCCTCCTTCGCCCGCGGCTTGTCCTCCCTGCCGAGATTGCCGGTGTCGCCGGGGTCGTAGTCCTTCAGCCGGAAGCCCTTGCCCGAGGTGACGCAGTAGTCGTTATCGAGCTTGTGGGCGAATTTGATGATTCTCTTCAGGCTGAGCGGCATGCTGTCTCTCCCTGTACCCGTGACCGATCCTTCAGGCGTCTCCTGTCAGCGCGGCGCGCAGATCGGCCGCGCGCCGGGCGTCGAGCCGCTGGTCGGCTTCGGCGAGGGCAACCGCCAAGAAACCGAGGCTGCGGTAGAGCTCGCTCATTTCGTGGTCCCACGCGCGGACACTTGCGAGCTGTCGCTTGACGATCGCAGCATCGCCGCGCGAGATCGGTCCGGTCAGCGCCCGCGCGGGCCCGCGCGCGAAGATCGCGTCCACTGTCTCGCGCACCAGGGGCTCGAGCGCCGCCAGCGAGGTCGCGCGCGGGATCCCCGCCTTCTCGTGCGCGCGCAGCGCCGCTTCGATCAGCGCCGCCAGGTAATTGCACGCGAACACGCCACCCGCGTGATAGACCGGCTTCATCTCGGGCGCGATCTCGAATACCCTGGCCCCGATGCGCTCGAACGCGGGCCTGAGCACCCTGAGCGCCTCCGCGTCGCCCTCGGCGCCGCAAAAGGTTCCGGGAAAGGATTCCACCGCCTGCCCGGCGTCGGTGAAGGTCTTGACGGGATGCACGCTGGCGACGAGCGCGCCCTTTTCCTCCACCGGCCGGAGGTCGCTCGAGGGTGTCGCCCCGCTCACGTGAAAGACGATGGCGCCGGGAGTGACCTTGCCGGACGCGGCCAGAGTCATGCAGCTCGGCACGATCGCATCATCGCGGGTCGCGATCATCCAGACGTCGGCGCCGCGCATCTCCTCGAGGCGGCCCACGGCATGCCCTGCCCCGATGAATTCAACAGCCTCGGCGGCGCTCGCGCGCGAGCGCGTCAGCACGTCCTGGATCACGAAGACACCGGCCCGCGCCCACATCCGCGCGCAGGCGCGGCCAACCCGCCCCGAGCCGATGATATTCAGCGTCCTCGCCACTGCTGCGCCTGGAAGTTCAGTTTGCGTCACCCCGATGGCAATGCAAATGAGGCGACGACTGACGATGGGTGACTGACGACCGGAGAGCCTATCCTGGAGTCGTCACTGTCTCTGAAGAAACTGCTGCACCAGCGTCCGCCACTCCTTGTCGAGGGCCCCGCGCGGCCGTTTGGCGCCGGCCCGGTAGTACCAGTAGTCGGCGTTCACAATGTCGCCCTGCCTGCGGTGCAGGTAGGCGTGGACCCGCGCGGCGGCCCTGCCATCCTGCGCCGCCACGATGTCGTGGGCGCGGTTCCAGTTGCCCCGGGCCGCATGCCACAAGGCGCGCAGCGGACCGGGCAGGCCGCGTGGCGGGCGTCCGGCTGCCAGCGATTCCCGGAAATCCCTGGAGTCCATTCCGGAACCATTTTAGACCTTCCGCGCAAGAAGTTCGGCAAATTTCGGCCCGGTACCCCATCGGACTGTCGGCGCGCCGCAACCGGCATCCGTTATATTGCGCAAGATGCCGATCTCCCGCCGCAAATTCCTGCGCTGCGCAGCCGGGCTCGCCGGGTTTGCGCTTCCGGTTCCCCGGCTCCTGGCGCAGCCCCGCTTCGAGAAAGATCCCTACTCCCTGGGGGTTGCATCGGGCTACCCGGACGAGGGGGGCTTCGTGCTGTGGACGCGGCTCGCGCCGGAGCCGCTCGCCGGTGGCGGGATGCCTGCGGCGGCGGTCGAAGTGGGATGGGAAGTCGCGGCCGACGAGTCCTTCCGCAGCATCGTGCGCCGCGGCACCGAGGTAGCCGCGCCCGAGTGGGCCCATTCGGTGCGCGCCGAGGTGACCGGGCTCGAACCGGGACGCTGGTACTTCTACCGCTTTCACGCCGGGAGCGCGACGAGTCCCGTCGGCCGGACACGCACCACGCCACGGCCCGGCACGGTGGAGCGCATGCGCCTCGCCTTCGCCGCGTGCCAGCAGTACGAGCAGGGGTGGTACTCCGCCTACCGCCACATGGCCCGGGACGACCTCGATCTCGTCATCCACCTTGGCGACTACATTTACGAGTCCTCGTGGGGCAGGGTCCATGTGCGCAAGCACGGCACCGAGGAGCCGCACACGCTCGCCGAGTACCGCAACCGCTACGCGCTCTACAAGAGCGACCCCGACCTCCAGGCGGCGCACGCGGCGTTTCCCTGGCTCCTCACGTGGGACGATCACGAGGTGCAGAACGACTACGCCAATGACCGCTCGCAGCATCTTGACGAGCCGCAGTTCTTTCTCGAGCGCCGCGCCGCGGCCTATCGCGCCTATTACGAGCACATGCCGCTGCCCAGGCGCATGCAGCCGAGCGGGCCCGACATGCGGATCTACACCCGCGCCGGGTTCGGTGCGCTCGCCGCCTTTCACGTGCTGGACGACCGGCAACACCGCTCGTACCAGGTGTGCCCGCGGCCCGGGCGAGGCGGCAGCACCTTCGTGTCGGCGGCGAACTGCCCGGAGCTCCTCGAGCCGACGCTGACGCTGCTCGGGCCGGAGCAGGAGAAGTGGCTGCACGAGGGGCTCGCGTCCTCGCGCGCGCGCTGGAACGTGATCGCGCAGCAGACCCTGATGGCGCAGCTCGACCGTACGCCGGGCGAAGGGCAATCGTTCTGGACCGACGGCTGGGATGGCTACCCGGCGGCGCGCGCTCGGCTGCTACAGAGCGTTGTGGGAAGCAGTGCCGCCAACCCACTCGTCATCGGCGGCGACATGCACACGTTCATCGCCGCCGACCTGAAGACGGACTTCAACAATCCCGCCGCGCCCGTCGTGGCCACCGAATTCGGCTGCAGTTCCATCACCTCCCAGGGTCCGTCGCTGAAACAGACGCAGGGCTGGCTCGACGAAAATCCCCACCTCCGGTTCGCGAACGGAAACCGTCGCGGCTACGGCGTGCTCGACCTATCGCAGGGGCGCTGCATCGCCCGCTTCCGCACCGTGGCCGACGTCACCGATCCCGATACGCCGGTGCGCACCCTCGCGAGCTGGACCGTGGAGGACGGCCGGCCCGGCGTCCAGCGCGGCGCCTAGGCCGGCTGATTTCAGTAGCCGTAGAATTCCTCGTAACGCATGGCCTGCTCGCTGACGCCGATCCCCTGAAGCAATTCCTGCATTGCCATGGTCATCGCAGGCGGTCCCGCAAAGTAATAGAGTGGACCAACCAGATCGGGAAGGTGCCGTTCGAGCAGCTCGCGCCGGATGAAGCCCCTCTCGCCCGCCCACGGTTGCGCCGACTTCTCCGCTTCCGTCATGGTCGCGATCAAACGGTAATTTCCGTTCAACCGCATCATTTCCTGCAGCTCGCCGAGAAATGCCGCGTCTTCCGGCCGGCGGTTGGAGTAAAAGAGGTATATGCGATGCGGCAGGCTCCTCTCCGCCGCATCCCGCGCCATCGAAAGAAAGGGCGTGATGCCGATGCCGCCGGCCAGGAAGACGGCGGGACGTGTCGTGTCCTCATGCAGCACCATTTCGCCGTTGGGGCCGTCTATCCTGAGCGCGGTCCCGACCGGCGCCGCCTTCAAGACGCGCTTGAATGCCGTATCGCGCATGCGCGTGGCGATCATCAGTTCGGCTTCATGGGGCGCGCTGGCGATCGTGAACGTGCGGGCGTCGCCTTCATCGTCGGTCTCCGGCGGATCGACGAGCGTCATTAGCAACGATTGTCCCGCCCGATGCCGAAATCCCGGGGGCCTGGAAAAATAAAACGCCATCGTTCCTTCCGCGACGCTCTCGCGCCGCGTCAACCGTGCCTCATGGACCGGCATGACAAATCCGGCGCCGCTCAGAACGTGCGGATTCCGGAGAAAGCGTCGGCGACTTCGTGAGGCTGGCCGGCGTCGTCGTACCAGTACAGCTTGCCGGCGTCCTCGCTCCTGGTGAGCTTGTGCGACCCGTCGCAGAACGGCTGGTTCTTTGACAAGCCGCAGCGGCACAGAAACTTTTCCTCGCCGCCGATCGCCAGCTTGTACGGCCCGGTATGAGTGCGCTTCACGATGCGTGGCATGACAGCCTCCTTTCCGCAAATGCTCTGCTGCTGTAACTATTCTGCTCTTCCGGCAGGCGCATTGCGACACGCCTGCCGGCCCTTCGTCAGCTGAATCTGGCGGGAAACTGACTGGCGATCGCGTTCACGAGCGCGTCGGCGATCACGTACATGTGGCGTTTCATGGCTTCCCACGTTTGCGCTTCCTGCGCGTACTGCCTGTTCTTGATCTGCTCGATTTCCTGAATGTGATGCCCGCCGTGCGCGAGCATCAAGCCGTTGAGCGTATCGAACGGCAGATTCGGGTTGGCGCCGCTCAGGAACCTGGCGATATCTGCCGCGTTCCCCGTCAGGTTCTTGACCGCGGCGTCCTGCCGGGACGCGCTGCCAGCGGCGGTTGCTTCAAGGTACTGCTTGACCGCGCCGTAGTGTCCGGCAAGGAGACCAAACAACTTGTCCGATGCGGCTTCGCCGTAGAAGGGCCCGATTGAATCGGCGATTGCCCTGGCGTTGGCCACCACTTCCTGCTCCGCGGCCGCCGCTCCTGCTTTGTTGCCCGCGAGAGTATCGGTCACCACGTTGCGCACCCAGAAGATGTGGCCCACCCACAGGTCGCGCAGCACAGCGCCCGTTTCGGCCACCTTTGCGGCAGCACGAGGCTGAATAACAGCAACATGCCCAGCGTGCTGGGCCAGCACCGGCCCAGCCGGTGCCAGTAACGCGGCCATGATCGAGGCCGCAATAAAAGTACGTCGAATCGGTTTCATAAGAATTTTCTTTATCAATCCGTTGAAGTTGAAATATCGGAGTTGCGGCTCCAGATTACGAGGCTAAATATGCTTTGTCAAGTTAATTATGTGTAAAGTGACAATATTGTCATTAGAAGGTATGATTCGTAGGCTTGGCCGTTGCGCCGCGAAACGCTCGCCAAGCCAGAGAGGATTTCCAAGTGCTTGAAATATTGGGTGATCGGCAGAAGCAGTTGCTCGAGTTACTGCTTCAGGTCAAGTCCGGCCTGACCGTGGACGAGCTCTCCCGAGGGCTCAATATCACGCGCAACGCGGTGCGGCAGCACCTTGCCGCGCTGGTAAGCGACGGTCTGGTTGCGGAGGGCCCGACCCGCCCTTCGGGGGGACGCCCGCTGCAGCTCTATGCGCTGACCGAAAAGGGTAAGGAAGTCTTTCCGCGCCGCTATTCGTGGCTCGCGCAATTGGTCATCGAAGCCATGAAGCGCGAGCATGGCACCGAGGGCCTGCGGGAGCGGCTCGCCGCGATCGGCTCAAGCATCGCCGCCCAACTCCGCAGCCAGAGTCCCGGGCTCGAGACTCGAGGGCAGAAAGTCGCAAAGCTCGCCGCAGTGATGGAGCAGCTCGGCTACAACGCGAGAGCCTCCGCCGCCGCGGACAAGGCGCCGGTGATCGAGGCGGACAACTGCGTCTTCCACGAGCTCGCCATCAAGAATCCGGAAATCTGCCACTTCGACCTGGCGATGATGGGACACTTCACCGACAGCAAGGTGGACCACCAGGAGTGCATGGCGCGCGGCGGCAACGTCTGCCGCTTCAAATTCAGCGGCAAGAAGTGACGCCGACCGCGGTCCGTCCCGAGCTACAGCGCGCCGCCTGACGCGCCTGGCAGCGATGCAAGCGCGACCGATTCTGCGGCCGGCTTGATCTAGCGCAAACCGCCCCCTCCCCTGCCGGATTACATTGCCCCGTGTCGTTGCCCGCGGCGGCAGGTGGCTGCTGCGTGCGCAGCCGGAGGAGGAGACTCGTGTTCCAGATACGCCTGCACGGGCGCGGAGGTCAGGGGGTCGTCACCGGCGCGGAGATGCTCTCCGTCGCCGCGTTTCTGCAAGGCCGGCACGCTCAGGCCTTCCCCAGCTTCGGATCAGAGCGCACGGGCGCGCCGGTGGTGGCATTTTGCCGCATCGACGACAAGGAGATCCGGCTGCGCGAGCCGATCATGGAGCCGGACGCGATCATCATCCAGGACCCGACGCTGCTCCACCAGGTCGAGGTCTTCAGCGGACTGCAGCCCCACGGCTACATTCTCATCAATACCTCGCGCAGCTTCGACGAGCTCGGCATCGGAGAATTCGTCTCCGGATTCCGACCCGAGCGGCTGCGTACCGTGCCGGCGACCGAGCTCGCCGTGAAGCACGTCGGCCGCCCGTTGCCGAACGCGGCGCTTCTCGGCGGCTTCGCAGCCGTCACCCGCCTGCTCAGCCTCGAATCGGTCGCCGCGGCCATCCGCGACACGTTTTCGGGCCGGGTTGCCGAAGGAAACGTTGCCGCCGCCACGGCGGCCTACGAAATCGTCGCACAGGAGATAAAGGAGGCAGCGCTGAATGCTTAGGCAGATCGAAGGCTCGCTCGGCGTCGCGGAGGCGGTCGCGCTGTGCCGCCCGGAGGTCATCTGCGCCTACCCGATTTCGCCGCAGACACATATCGTGGAAGCGCTCGGGGAGATGGTGAAATCGGGAAAATTGAGCCCGTGCGAGTTCATCAATGTCGAGTCCGAGTTCTCGGCAATGAGCGTCGCGATCGGCGCCTCGGCGGCCGGTGCGCGCGCCTACACCGCCACCGCGAGCCAGGGCCTGCTCTACATGGTCGAGGCCATGTTCAACGCGGCGGGGCTCGGGCTGCCCGTCGTGATGACGGTGGCGAACCGCGCGATCGGCGCGCCCATCAATATCTGGAATGACCACAGCGACTCCATGTCACAGCGCGACTGCGGCTGGATCCAGCTCTTTGCCGAAACCAACCAGGAGGCGCTCGACCTCCACATCCAGGCTTTCCGCCTCGGCGAAGAGCTCTCGCTTCCGGTGATGGTGTGCATGGACGGCTTCATCCTTACGCACGCCTACGAGCGGCTGGACCTCCCCGACCAGGCGCAGGTCGACGCCTACCTCCCCCGCTACGAGCCGCGGCAGGTGCTCGACCCGAGAGAGCCGGTGTCGATCGGCGCGATGGTCGGGCCGGAAGCATTCACCGAGGTGCGCTACCTCGCGCACGCGAAGCAGATGCAGGCGCTCGAGCTGATCCCCCGCCACGCGGCCGAATTCCGCGCAATCTTCGGGCGTGACTCGGGCGGACTCCTGCGCGAGTACCGCACCGCGGATGCCACGACCATCGTGGTGGCACTCGGCTCGGTCCTCGGCACCATCAAGGACACCGTGGACGAAATGCGCGAGCAGGGCCATCGCATTGGCGCTCTCGGCATCGGCTCGTTCCGCCCCTTCCCGCTCGCCGAAGTGCGGCGGATTCTGCACCCCGCGCAGCGCGTCGTGGTCCTCGAAAAGAGCCTTGCGGTCGGCATCGGCGGCATCCTTTCGGCCAACGTCCGCATGGCGTTGTCCGGCGTGCAGCTGCACGGTTACACGGTGATCGCGGGACTGGGCGGCCGCCCGATCACGCGCAAATCGCTGCACCGGCTGTTCCGCGAAGCGGAGAGAGACGAGCTGCAGCCTCTTACCTTCCTCGATCTCGACTGGAACATCGTCAACCGCGTGCTCGAGCGCGAGAAGCAGCAGCGCCGCTCCGGACCGATCGCCGAAACCATCCTGCGCGACGTCGGCGTGGTCGCCGCCCGCGTTTCCTGAGGACAAGCCATGTCGTTTCAGCCCATCAAGTTCTACCAGACCGGCACCTTCACCGTCGGCAACCGTCTCCTCGCCCCGGACGAGCGTTCGGTGCAGGCCAACATGCAGCGCACCAATTCACTCAACTCGGGCCACCGCGCGTGCCAGGGTTGCGGAGAGGCGCTCGGCGCACGCTATGCGATCGACGCGGCGATGAACGCGACTGCGAACCAGCTGATCGCAGCCAATGCCACCGGCTGCCTGGAGGTTTTCTCCACGCCCTATCCCGAGACGTCGTGGCAGATCCCCTGGATCCATAGCCTGTTCGGCAATACCGCGGCAGTCGCCACCGGGATCGCCGCGGCGCTGAAGGTCAAGGGCCGCCGCGACGTAAGGGTGATCGCGCAGGGCGGGGATGGCGGCACCACCGACATCGGCTTTGGCTGCCTCTCGGGAATGTTCGAGCGCAACGACGACGTGCTCTTCATCTGTTATGACAACGAGGCGTACATGAACACCGGCGTGCAGCGATCGTCGGCGACCCCGCCCGCGGCGCGCACTGCCACCACCATGGCGGTCGGGCGGGAGCCGGGTAACGTGTTCGGCCAGGGCAAGAACCTGCCGCTCATCGCCATGGCGCACTTCATCCCGTATGTCGCGACGGCAACCGTCGCGGAATTGCGCGACCTCGAGGCGAAAGTGCGGCGCGCGATGGAGATCCGCGGCGCGCGCTACATCCACATCTTCGTGCCCTGCCCGCTCGGCTGGGGCCATGAAGCGCACGACACGATGCGGATCTCGCGCCTCGCGAAGGAGACGGGACTGTTCCCCGTGTTCGAAGCCGAGCATGGGGAAGTCACGAGCGTGTCGAAGATCCGCCGCCAGCTGCCGGTGGAGGAGTATCTCCGCCCGCAGAAGCGCTTCGCCCACCTGTTCGGCGAGGCCCCGCGCCTGGACACGATCGCGCACATCCAGGCGTACGCCGACCGCAACATCCGCAGATTCGGCTTGCTCGAGGAGGAGGCGCTCTGATGGACAAGCCCTTCGCCATCACGCTCGACGTCGGCTCCTCCCTCGCCAACCGCACGGGGTCCTGGCGCACGAACCGCCCGCTCTACGTGGATCGCCTGCCGCCGTGCAACAACGCGTGCCCCGCGGGCGAGAACGTCCAGGGCTGGCTCTACCCTGCCGAGTCCGGAGATTACGAGACCGCCTGGCGAGTGCTCACGCAGGACAATCCGCTCCCCGCGGTCATGGGGCGGGTCTGCTACCACCCTTGCGAAGACGCGTGCAACCGGGCCCAGCTCGACTCCCCCGTCGGCATCAATTCGGTCGAGCGCTTCCTCGGGGACGAGGCGATCCGGCGCGGCTGGCGCTTTGCGCCCCCCGCGAGCGAATCGGGCAAGCGTGTGCTGATCGTCGGCGCCGGCCCGTCCGGCCTCTCCGCCGCCTACCACCTGCGGCGCCTCGGCCACCGCGTGGCCATCCACGAAGCGGGGCCGGTCGCCGGCGGCATGATGCGTTTCGGCATTCCGAAGTACCGCCTGCCGCGCGACGTACTGGAGGCCGAAGTGCGGCGCATCCTCGATATGGGGGTCGAGCTCGCACTCAACGCGAGGGTGGATAACATACTGTCCACCCTGCGAACGGGTGAGTTCGACGCGGCGTTTCTCGCTGTGGGCGCGCACATCGGCAAGCGCGCCTACATCCCGGCGGGGTCCGCCGCCAGGATGCTCGATGCCGTTTCACTGCTGCGCAGCATGGAGGGCAAGGAGCGCCCCTTGCTGGGTCGGCGCGTCGTGGTCTACGGCGGCGGCAACACCGCGATCGACGTCGCGCGAACGGCCAAGCGCCTCGGCGCCGCAGAGTCGATCATCGTCTACCGCCGCACGCGCGAGAAGATGCCGGCGCACGACTCCGAGGTCGAGGAAGCGCTGCAGGAAGGCGTCATGATCCGCTGGCTCTCCACCATCCGGGAGGCCGGCGATGCCAGCATCACCGTGGAGAAGATGGTCCTCGACGAGAAGGGCTTTCCGCAACCCACCGGAGAGGTCGAAACGCTCGAGGCCGATTCGGTCGTGCTGGCGCTCGGGCAGGACGTGGACCTGAGCCTGCTCAAAGGCGTGCCGGGCCTCGTGATCCGGGACGGCGTGGTGCAGGTCAGCCCGAACATGATGACCGGGTACCTCGGCATATTCGCCGGCGGCGACATGGTGCCTTCGGAGCGCACCGTCACCGTCGCGGTCGGCCATGGCAAGAAGGCCGCGCGCCACATCGACGCCTGGCTGCGGGGCGGCCGCTACACAGCACCCGCGAAGCACGAGCTCGCGACGTTCGACAAGCTCAACACCTGGTACTACTCGGACGCGCCCAAGACCGTGCGCCCGACCCTCGACATCGTCCGGCGCCAGTCCACCTTCGACGAGGTGGTGGGCAGCCTCGACGAGTCGAACGCGCTCTACGAGGCCCGGCGCTGCCTTTCGTGCGGGAACTGCTTCGAGTGCGACAACTGCTACGGCGTGTGCCCTGACAACGCCGTCATCAAGCTCGGCCCCGGCAAGCGCTTTGAATTCAACTACGATTACTGCAAGGGCTGCGGCCTGTGCGCCGCCGAGTGCCCCTGCGGCGCGATTCAGATGGTGCCCGAGAAGATCTAGCGGGCGAACGCCCGAAAGGATGAGGGATGAGGGATGAGGGATGACCCCCGCAGCGCGGAAGTTGAAGACAGGTCATCCTTCCGCCTTCATCCTTCATCCTTCGCAGGCGGCAAAAGTTGCCGCCTGCTTACTTCCAGCCGATGACGTCGTATCCCTTCTCGCGCAGGCAGCGCTGCACGAAGCCCTTGTAGACCGAGCCTGGCTCGCCCGACCGGATCGCACCGCGCGCTACGCCGGCAGCTGCGCCGGCGGCCGCGCCCACCCCTGCGTCATGGCCGATACTGCCGCGGACCGCACCGGCGCCAGCGCCGGCTGCGCCGCCGACGACCGCGCCGGTCGCGCCGCCGCGCACCACCCTGTCACCGCTGTTGTGCGTGACTCCGTGGCTCTCCGCGAGACGTATGCAGTCGTCGACGTCCCGCTGCGCGACCTCCGGGCCGGCATGGTTGTACTTGGCATTGGGGTAGAGCACGGGCCTCTGCGTCGCGCAGCCCGCGAGAACGAGCAGCGTAATAGCGGCCCCCGCCGCGTGGATATGGGGCCTGGTCAGTTGCATGGCGTTTCCTCCCGGGCCATCAGGCTACGAACGCGGCACGCTCGCGGTCCGATGACACGAAGCTGCCCGCCCCGGGTTTTCTTCACTGCGGCAGCGCGCGCCCCGCTACAGCAGGACAATCACGAGGATCACGATCAAAAGAATCAGAATCCAGTCGGTCTTGTCGAGCGCCCCTCCCGCGGCCAGCGTATCGATCCTGCCAGCGACGCGCAGAACTTCCTCGTCAGTCATGGCGTCGACGCGTTTCCGGGCAAGCTCGGGAGCGACTCCCAGCGCCTTGAGCCTGTCTTCCACGCCCTCGCGCTCGAGGAACGCCCGCACCTTCTCGCGATCGGAGCCCGCGAGGACCTGGTCCGTGGACACGATGTCCGCCGATGCCGGGACGGATATGAACGCGAACGCAATCGCGGCGAGCATCGCCTTCCAGTGCGACACGACATCCTTCTTCATATGTTTCCTCCTGTCGAAGTGGGGCAAATAACCCGCCGACTCTGGAGCAGGCCGCGGGAACCCGTATTGTACCGATTTGACGACCTTGCGGCTGCGGCAAACCTGCCCTGGCCGCCGGGTGTCGTCGAGCAGAGACGGCGCCGGCACCCGTTCTCGTGCAGTTCCAGCATAGATCCCGGTCGCCGCGCTTCGTTCCCGTTTCTGATACGCTTGCGGGTATCGAAACGCGAAGCTGCGAGACCCTCATGGCCCAAAAACCCGACGATAGAACCAGCGAACCCCGGATGGACCCGAAAACCCTCTACCGCGAGGAGGTGGTGAGCGATCGCAAAGTGGGGACCATCCGCGTGCTGACCCCGATCAAGTCCGACGGCACGACCGATTCCAGCCGGCAGGTTGCCTACATCGGCGAGGCGCAGCTGCTTACCTCAGTCGGCACGCTCCCGATCAATTTCGAGATTGATGCGCCGTCGCTCGACGAGGCGGTGAAGAAGTTCGCGGAGGTCGCGAAGGAAGCGGTCGAGCGCACGGTCAAGGACCTGCAGGAGCTGCGCCGCCAGGCCGCCTCCTCCATCGTAGTGCCGCAGGGCGGCATGGGGGGGCTCGGCGGCATGGGTCCGGGCGGCATGCCGGGCGGCGGCAAGATTCAGATTCCGTAACCTGCGGTTCGCGACCCGCGACCCGTAAGTTCGTCCTTCAGGCGGACTTGCCCGCCTTCTGCCTTCCGCCTTCTGTCCAAGTTACTGTCCATGGCCTCCGCCAACTCCACCTGGATCGATCATTTCCCCGGCAACTTCATGTGGTCGAACGCGACCCTCGTCACCAAGGGCATGGCGCCGTACGGCGCGGTCGCCCTCGGCGAGATCGATGAAGTCTGCGAGCGGCTGCGCAGCCGCCAGCACGAGCCGCACGCGTGGTGGGAGGAATGGAGCGCGCTCGGCGCGCGCCTGGAGAAGCTCGCCGACTCCGCGGAAGTGGCAGGCCGGCGGATGAGCGCGGGCAGCGCTTACCTGCGGGCCGGCATGTACTACTTCACCGCGGAGCGCTTCATCGCGCCCGGCGCGGAGAAACGCGAGATGGGGCGCAGGGCGATCGAGTGCCAGACGAAGGGGATCCTGCGGCGCTACCCGAACGTCGAGCGGGTCGAAGTTCCGTACGAACGAACGACCCTGCCTGCGCTCCTCATGAAGGCGCCGGGCGCCGCCGGGCGTGCACCGGCAATGGTGGCGTTCGACGGGCTCGACAACTGCAAGGAGATGAGCGTGCTCTTCAACGGCCTGGAGTTCGCGGCGCGCGGCTGGCACACGCTCGCGATCGACGGGCCGGGACAGGGCGAGTCGCTGCGGCTGCGCGACATCAAGACCCGCCACGACTACGAGGTCGCCGGCACCGCGGCCTACGAATGGATCGCGGCGCGCCCCGAGGTGGATCCGAAGCGCGTTGCCGTGATGGGCTACAGCTTCGGCGGCTACTACGCGCCGCGCATCGTCGCGTTCGAGAAGCGCTACTGCGCCTGCGTTGCCTTCGGCGCGATGCACTGGAGCATGGAAGCCTGGGTGGACGGCATCCGGCGCGCGGTGAGGACCGATGCCAAGACGAGCGCGCAGTCGCACTTCCAGGTGCCGTGGGCATTCGGCGCGAAAGACCTCGACGAAGCGGTGGAAATGGCGAAGCGGTTCGACCTCGCCGGGGTCGCCGGCCGGATCGAGTGCCCCCTGCTGGTCGCCCACGGCGAGAACGACCGCATCGTGCCGCTCGACTCGGCGAAACAACTTTACGAAGCGGCCGGCTCGAAGCGGAAGCACCTGAAGATCTTTACCGCCGCCGAGGGCGGGGCCGAGCACTGCCAGGTGGACAACCGGCAGCTGGGCGTGGACACCATCGCCGACTGGCTTGCGGAGAACGCCTTCGGCAAGTGACGCGTTACCGGGGCGGAATCACCGGCAGGAGCACGTGCGCCGGGCGCTGCCGCCCCATGTGCAGCGTCACCTTGCCCCCGAAAACGGCCGGCGGCCGGTCGGTCTCGTCGTCGTGCACGAACGGGCCGCAGCCGCGCATCGGGTTCTTCATGTTGGAGAGCGTCGTCGCCTCGCCCTCCCACTCGTAGTCCTTGCCACGGATCGTGAGCGCGACGCGACAGCCCTTCGGCACCACGATGCAGGTCGGCCAGATCTCGACGTCGAGCTCGTAGATCCTCCCGGGCGTGAGCGGCTGTTTCCGGTCATGGGTATGGTACGGGCGGTACGGCCGCGAAAGTCTAGGGTCGAGCTTGCGGTGCGATGCACGCAACCATCCCTGCCCGATCGGCGTGTGGGGATCGAGCGCGCCCTGGAACACGACTTCCTTGCCCTTCGGATCGAACACGCGCAGCACGGCGAAGATGTCGGCGTCGGCCGTCGCCGAGGACACCCACAGCTTCAGCGCCGAGGGCCCGGTAATCTCGGTCGCTTTTTCGAGCGGCGGAGTGGAGAAGGTGACGCCTTCGCCCAGCCCGTCGTAAGTGACGGACTTCCCGGAGGCGGTCGGCTTGTTTGAAAGGCGCATTCCCCCAGGATCGAGATAGAACCTCGTCCATTTCGTGCGCTTGAGCGGCCACTCCTTCTCGTGGCGCTCGACGAATTTCTCGCCGGGATGGCGCACCTGCAAAAGGACCCGCGGCTGCCTGTCCCAGCCGTTCTTCCTGCCTTTCAGGAAATAATCGAAAAACTTCTTCTGCAGCTTCACCCCGTAGTCGGTGTAGAACGGCGCCCAGTGCGATCCGCCGTGGACTTCGAGCCACTTCTGCTTCGACGCCGCACGCGTGAAGCCCTCGAAATTGCCGCGCGGATGCAGGCCCTGCCCGCCCCAGTTGGCGGCGGATAAGAGCGGCGCTTTCACCTTCGACAGATCGCCCGTGCGCTCCCTGTAATAGGGGCCGATCAGCGGGTGCTCGAGCACGCCCACCCACATGTCGGCGCGGTTCTTCACGAGCTCGTCCTCGGGCAGTGTCTCCGGCCCGCATACCAGCTCCCCGGTCACGCGGCTTCTGGGTCCGCGCTCGCCGCGACCGTGCTGCACCGTCTTCACCTGCATGTCCTGCCAGTGTTTGCGGAAGGTGCAGGCGATGCCGCCGTGGCGCACCGAATCGCGGTAGTAGTCCACCCAGCCTTCCCACACGCACATTGCGGCGAGGTGCGGCGGCTGCAGCGCCGCCGCGCGCCACTGGCTGCTGGCGTAGTAGGAAATCCCGTTCAGCCCGACCTTGCCGTTGCACCACGGCTGGACGGCCGTCCATTCGATACAGTTGTAGAAATCGCGGTTCTCGCGCGCGTTGTTGTGGTTGAGGAAGCCCGGCGAGCGCCCCGCGCCGCGCGAGTCCACGCGCACGCACACATAGCCGCTCGGCACCCATTTCTCCGGGTCCACGACCTCCCAGTTGGCGTACTTGTTGGTGGTGCCGGAAACGGCGTCGGGATTCTCGCGGCACATGATCTCCCACGCCGTCTTGTAGCCGTCCTGGAACGCGAGGCCCTTGCCGTACGGGCCGTAGCTCACGAGCGCCGGGTATTCGCCTTCCTGGAACGGCCGGAACACGTCGGCGCGCAGCACGATCCCGTCGTCCATCGGGATCGGCACGTCCCAGTCGATGCGCATGCCATCGCGCACTTCGCTCTTATACCCGTCCCTCCTCACCCGTGCCTCGTCACCCATATCTCGTCACCCTTATCTCGTCACTTCTTGGGCGGGATGATGGGCAGCAGCAAGTACGACTGCCTGTCTCCGCCGGAATAAATCGTATTCTCCGCTCCCGCGTTGTAGTCCGCGTGGTAGTGAGTGTAGGGCGCGCTGCCGACGCCGTCGCGCGGCTGGACGTCCACGCGCAGCCGGTGCCCCTGCGCGAGCACGATGCAGGTCGGCCAGATCTCGATCTGGCACTCGACCGGCTCGCCGGGCTTCAACCAGAGCCGCTCGTCGTGCGGATGGAACGGTCGGTAGGGGAGCGATTTCGCGGGATCGAGCTTGCGGTGCGAAGCGCGGAGCCAGCCTTTCGTGAGCGGCACCGGCTGGCCGTGCTGCCCGACTTCCCACACGTCTTTCCCGTCCGGGCCGATATTGCGCAGCGTCACGAAGACGTCCATGTCCTCCGTCGAGCTCGACACCCACAAGTTCATCATGAGAGGACCGGTGATCTCCGTGTCCTGCGGCATCGGCGCGGTCTGGAACGAAACCCCCAGCCGCCCGCCGCCGCCGTGCGTGGTCGACAGCGACGAGCCGGAAGCGACGCCCGCCTTGGTCATGGCGCTCGCGGGATAGGTCACCTTCGCCTCGGCCGCGGGGTTCTCGCGCACGAGCTCGCCCTCGGTCGCCATCTCGTCGTGACCCTGCTTGCGGTCGATCCGGAGGTGATACTTCGTCCAGCGCGTGCGCGCGAGCGGCCACTCCTTCTCGAACCGGAATGAATAGGGCTTCGAGCTTCCGCCGGTGCGGATCTCCAGCTTGACCGGCGGCTCGTCCAGGATCCCGGTGTCGATGTCCTTCAGCCAGTAGTCCATCCACCGCAGCTGGTCCATGCGCCCTTCCTCCGAGTGGAAGGGGTGAAAGTGCGTACCGGTGTGGATGCGCAGCTTCTTCACTTTCGAAGCCGCGTTCATGTAGCCCTCGGTGTTGCCGCGCAAGTGCAGGGAAAACCCGCCCCAGTTGCCCACGCTGTAGAGCGGAACGTTGATGCGGTCCCAGCGCGCGCTGCACAGGCGCCAGTACTCGGAATCGAGGTCGTTTCGCATCATGTTCCAGAGCATGTCGTTCTGGAACGCGTCCGGGTTGTAGGCGCGCGGGCGTCCGAGCAGGTGATGCGCGGTGTGCGTAAGCCACCAGTTGCCGATGAAGCCGAGCGCGAAGATGCCGCCGTGGTAGGCCTGGTCGCGGTACTGGTCCGCCCTGCCCTCCCACGGCATGATGCATTTCAGCGACGGCGGCTGCAGGTTCGCGACGCGCCACTGCGAGCTCGCGTGGTAGGAGATGCCGAGGGTGCCGAGCTTGCCCGAGCACCACGGCTGCTTCGCGATCCACTCGATCGCGTCATAGAAGTCCACGCTCTCCTGATACGAGCTGGGATCCGACTTGCCGGGCGACTTGCCGGTGCCGCGCGAATCCACGCGCACGCAGGCGTAGCCGCGCGGGCACCACCACTCGGGATTCACCGTCTCCCAGTTCATGTAGGGATTCGCCTTCTCCTCGAGGTCCGCCGGCGGGACCCACAGCTTGTCCTTCTGATAGACGCTGATGTTCATGATCGCGGGGAAGCGCTCGGCGCCCCCGTCCGGGCGGAAGATGTCGGCATAGAGCGCCGTGCCGTCCCGCAGCGGGATCTTCACATCCTTCTCGACGATCAACCTGTAATCCTTCGGCTGGGATACGCGCGCGGCTTTTTCCGGGGCAGTCATGATCTCTCCCAAATTCCTGTTGATGGATCGCCTGAACACTAATAGGACGTCAATCCGCCGTCGAGCACCAGCGTCTGCCCGGTAATGTATGCCGCCTGCGGACTCGCGAGGTAGCACGCCATGGCCGCCACCTCGCCGGTCGTGCCGAAGCGGCGGAACGGAATGCGCTCGATCATCGCTTTCCGGGCTTCCGGATGCGCCGAAAAATATTCGGCGCGCGACGGAGTATCCACCGTGCCCGGAGCGATCGCGTTGACACGGATGCCGTGCTCCGCCCACTCGATCGCAAGCATCCGCGTCATCTGGACGATGCCCGCCTTGGAAATTCCGTAGGTCGAGCGCTGCGCGTAACCGACCATGCCATGGGTCGAGGCAAGGTTGATGAGGCAGCCCGTGCGCCCGGCCGCGATGAGGTGCCGCCCCATCTGCTGGCTCATGAAAAAGGTCCCGGTCAGGTTGACCGCCATCACCTCGTCCCATTCCTGCGGGGTCACTTCGAGCGCTCCACGCCGCAGCGTGACGGCGGCGTTGTTGATCAGCGCGTCCAGGTGACCGAACGCGCCGACGGCCTGCGCCGTCGCCCGCTCGATGCTCGGCTGGGAGCGCAGATCGAGTTCGACGGGAACGCCCCGCGCGCCGGCTGCAGCGATTCTCTCCAGCGTTCCGGCGAGCTTTTCCACCCGGCGCGACGTGACCGCCACGTCGCAGCCATCGAGGGCGAGCGCGACCGCGATCTCCGCGCCCAGCCCCTGCGACGCGCCCGTCACGAGCGCAGTTCGCCGCTCCTTTGCCTCACCGCCCATCACTCATCACTCAACTTTGATGTTCGCCGCTTTCACCACCTTGGTCCATGTCACGACCTCGCGCCGGATCAGCTCAGCAAAAGCTTCGGGCGTGTTGGTCACCGGCTCGACGCCGGCGCTTGCGAACCGGCTGCTGACTTCCGGAGATTTCAACTGCTTCACGACCTCCGCCTGCGTCTTCGTCACGATCGCCCGCGGCGTCCCGCCCGGGAAGACCAGCCCGTACCACACGTCGAAGGCGTATCCCGGCACACCGGACTCGGCGACAGTCGGCAGCTCCGGCGCGACTCCGGCCCGCTTCGCGCCGGTCACGGCAAGCGCCTTCAACCTGCCGCTTTTGGCATGCGGCAGCACCGTCGCGAGACCCGCCATCGCGATCTGGAGCTCCCCGCCCATGAGCGCCGTGATGGCGGGATTGCTGCCTTTATACGGCACATGCAGCATCGAGAAGCCGCCGTTTATCATCAGCAGCTCGGTGCCCAGATGCGAAGCGGTGCCGCTGCCGCCGGAGCCGTAGCTGATGGAGCCGGGCTTCGCCTTGGCGAGCGCGACGAGATCCTTGATCGACCGGACCGGCAGGGTATTGGCGGCGGCCACGACGAAGGGCTGCACCGCGGCGAGCGAGATCGGCGTCAGGTCCTTCAGCGGATCGAAGCCCAGATTGCTGCGCACGGCGGGGGCGAACGAGAGATGGCCAACGCTCCCCAGCAGCATGGTATAGCCGTCCGGAGCGGATTGCTTTGCCACGATCATGACACCGGCAATTCCCCCGGCGCCGCCGCGATTGTCCACCACCACGGTCTGGCCCCACGCATCGGTAAGCCCCTGCGCGATCATGCGCGCGATGATGTCGGTGCCGCCGCCTGGCGCGCTCGGCACTACCAGGCGGATCGACTTGTTCGGGTAACCGGCGGCGGGCTGCGTTTTCTGAGCGACCGCCGGCAGCGCGGTAGCGATGCACAATGCAATCAGCAACCGGATGAATGGCTTCACGTGAGCCCTCCTCTGTTCGCGCCCGTTGCGAGCGCTTGCCCGGCGTGTGCCGGGATGACATGATCACACAAAAACCGGCCGCGAAATATCCCGCGCCGCACTGTCGAATCACATTCCATACTGTGAGACTTCCCACCATGAAAACAGCGAAATCACGCGTCTACCGCGGCCGCTTCGAGCACGGCATGCGGGTACTGAAGAGGATGGGCCGGCAGAACCTGATGCTGAACCAGAAGGCGCTTTCCCCCGAGATGTACGAGATGTCGGTCGGGCATCTTTTCGGCGACGTCTGGGGGCGCCCTGGGCTCTCGCTGCGCGACCGCCAGCTCGTCACGCTCGCCGCCAACATCGCGATGGCGCGCCCGACCGGTAACCACTCTCATTATTTGAGCGCACTGCGCCTCGGCATCACCAAGCGCCAGATCATCGAGGTGATGATCCAGGTTGGGCACTACTGCGGCTGGCCGACCCTCTCCAACGCCGTGCGCCAGTTCACCGACATCCTCGAGGAGGAAAAGGAGCGGAAGAAAGCAAAGCGTGAAGGCAGGCCGTTCCGCTCCCGGCTGCTTTGATGTCATCCCCGCGAAGGCGGGGATCCAGTGTCGGTCTAGAAGCCGAAGAGCTTCTGCGGGTTGTCGACGAGGATCTTCTTCCGGGTCGCCGCGTCGGGGGCCCACTGCCCGAGCAGGTTGAAGAGCTCGACCGACCCCACCTTGTCGGCAAACGAGAGGTGGGGGTAGTCGCTGCCCCAGATGATGCGGTCGGGCGCGGCCTCGGTGATCGCCCGCGCCATCGGCGCCGCGTCGGCGAATCCCGGAGTAACCGACATGCGATAGGTGCCGGTGAACTTCACCCAGCAGCGGCGCTCGCCGGATCGGACCATGCCGAGAAATTCCCGGAAGCCCGGCTGCTGTGGGCCGTCCTTCGCGAGGAACATTCCCATGTGGGCGACGCTGAACCGGGATTTGAGCCTTCCCATCACCGGCAGGAGCTCGCGCGTCAGCCAGCCGGGAGTGAGAAAGTCGAGCATCCAGCCGACCTCGGAGAGCCGCGCGTCGAGCCTCTCGATGCGCGCGATCAACGTCCTCGAAAACCCCGGCTCCGGCGGTTTGATCGGGTTGACGTTGATGCGCACGCCGCGCACGCCCGCGCGATCCAGCCGCTCGATCTCCGCGTCGGGCGCGTTCTCGTCGATGTCCACGATGCCGCGACACCTCGCAACCCCGACCTCGTGCATGGCATCGAGCATGCACGCGTTGTCGCGCCCGTACGCGCTCGGCTGAACAAAGACATAGCGCTCGACGCCGAGATGCCGCGCGAGCTTGAGGTATTCCCCGAGCGGCGCGAGCGGCGGCTTATAACGGATGTCCGTCCCGTACGGATAGCGCTCCGCCGGGCCGAAAACGTGGAAGTGACTGTCGCAGGAAAGCGGCGGCGCCTTGAATGCCGGCGCGCCTTCCTCTCCCGCGCTCACGCGCGCACGCTCTCGCGTCGCGCCGAGCGCATCGCCAGCGCAAATGCCAGGACCATGGCGATGACCACGAAGACGCCGAGCGTGAGTCCCAGGCCTTCGAGGCTCGCATCGAGCCCCGGCAGGTGGAGCCGAACGATGCCGAGGCCAGCGATGGCGAAGCTCAGGGCCGCCACCGCGAGGCTCATGATGCGCGAGGCGACCGCGGCGCGGCGGTCGGCCCGCTGGATCAGCCGGCTCATGCAGTAACCGTTCACCGTGTCGGTCGCGATCATCCCCGCGGTGAACACGAGCCCCAGCACGGCGGCGAAGAACCAACCGGCGATGCTCGAGCCCGTGATCGAGAACAGCATCGCCTGGCTGATGGTATCGAAGGAAAGCGCGAACGCCGCGCCGACCGAAGCCATCACCGCCGGATGGCTCGTCTCCACCAGGCGGCGGAAAAGACGGTTCTTCAGACCCACCGATCCCACGATTTCACCAGGACGGGCGCGAAACACCGCCGCCAGGTTGGCCGCAGCGAGCGCGAGCAGGAACAGGATGGAAGACCCGGCGCCGGTCAGCTCGAGCCATTGCGGCGCCTGCCAGTCGCGCGCCACGGTGGCGACGACCACCGTGACGAGCGTGACGACGGCACCGTGGCCAAGCGAAAACAGGAGCCCCGAGAGCCGCGCGAGCCGCGGGCGCCGCGCGGCGTTGAAGCGCGCCATCCCGTCGATCGTGACCAGGTGGTCGGGATCCGCCCCGTGCTTGAGCCCCAGGAAGAAAACGAGCGCGGCGAGCGCGAGCCAGTCGTGCGGCGGGTTCTCCATCATTTCTTAAGAAACAATTCGTCCCACAGCTTGTCCCACTTCGCCGATTCATCGACTACCGCAACCACGTCGAGATAGGTGTGATCGAAGTCGGTGAGCTTCGACTTGATCTTCCGGTTCACCGGCGGGCGTCCCATGGACTCGTAGAGCCTCTGCCCATCCTCGGCGGACAAGACGAAATCTGCGAACAGCAGGGCAGCCGCCGGGTGCGGCGCGTTCTTGGCGATGCCGAGGCCCTGCGGGCGCGCGATGGCGTCGATCGGCGCGAAATCGATGGGTGCGCCCTTGCGCTTCAGCGTCTCCACATTGGCGCTGTAGGCAGTCAGGCCGATCGGGATCTCGCCTGCGGCGATGAGCTGGGCAAGCAGCACGTGGCCCTTGCGCACCTCCGGCCGCATCTCCGAGAGCTTGCGGAAGAACGCCATGCCGTCTGCCTCTCCCCATTTCTTTACCAGCGTCGCCATCCATTCAGCGTCCCCCGCCTCGATGCCGAGCTTGCCCTTCCATTTCGGGTCGGCGAAACCTTTGATGCTATTCGGCAGGTCCTCGCGCTTCACCAGGTTCGTGTTGTAGCCCACGACGAAAAACTGCAGCCGGTCGGGCATCCACAGGCGATGCCGCGGAATACTCGCCGCGGGGAGATCCGCGGCGTGCGGCGTGAAATACGTCGTCAGGATCTGCTCGCGCGCCAGCGCCTCCATCTCGGGGCCGTTGGTCGCGATCACGTCCACCGCATGACGCCCCGCCTGCGCCTCGGTCACGGCTCTCTGGACGACGCGCTCGGACTGGCTCCGCCAGAGCTCGACCTTGATGCCGTACTTCTTTTCGAAGGCCGCCGCGAGCGGCTTTGATTCCGTCGGGGCAAGCGAGGTATAGATCGCCAGCGTGCCTTCCTGCTTTGCCTGACCAAGGAGCCGCTCGCCGCGATCCGGACCCTGGTAGGAGAGTATTTCTGCGGCCTTGGCCGGGGCCTGGGCCAGCGCGGCCTCCGGCGGCAGCGCCGCGGCGAGCGCGCCTGCAACAACCATCGCCAACATTGTCTTCATGGTGATTTTCTCCTCAGTTTCCGGTTGCAGGCGCCGCGCAACGCAAGCGGTATCGGCGGCTCGCGGCGTGTTTGTTCTGCCGGTGGACGTACACTAATATATCCAATTTTCTCCGGCCGGGCGAGGCTGAGGAGGGTTCCATGTCCATGAAGACCGCCGCTGGCACCACCCCGGGAGGGGAACGCGCGGCCGCCGGCAACGGCGCCACCTTCCAGAACGACCTGCGCGAATTTATCACCGCCTGCGACCGGCGCGGCGAGCTCGCCCGCGTCGAGAACGCGCACTGGGACCGCGAACTGGGCGCGGTGACCGAGGTGCTCTACCGTCAGAAGGTCGAGAAATCGCCGATGCTGCTGTTCGACGGCATTCCCGATTACCCGCGGGGCTTCCGCTGCGCCTACGGCATGTTCGGCTCGCCGTATCGGCTCTCCCTCGTGCTCGGCATGGAGCCCGCGCTCTCCGACAACCGCAAGGAGATGCTCGATCACTACCGCCGGCACATCCGGAAGGGCGTCAAGCGCATCGCGCCCCGGATGGTGAAGGATGGCCCGGTGCTCGAGAACATCCTGCGCGGAGACAAAGTGGACATGCTCAAGTTTCCGGTGCCGATCCACCACGAGGACGACGGCGGCCGCTACATTGGCACCGCCTGCGGAGTCGTCACCCGCGATCCCGACAGCGGGCGCATCAACGTCGGCACCTACCGCGTGCAGGCGATGGGCCCGACGACCTGCGCGTCCTACATCTCGAACGGCAAGCAGGGCCGGATCCACCGCGACAAGTATTTGAAGGCCGGCAAGCCCTGCCCGGTCGTCATCATCGTCGGCGCCGATCCCGTCACCTATCTCGCGGCGGGCTATACCATGCCCGACTCGATGCCGGAATACGAATGGGCCGGGGGACTCATGGACCGGCCGATGGAATTGGTCGAGGGCGAGACGACGGGCTTGCCCTTCCCCGCCCGCTCCGAGATCGTGCTCGAGGGAGAGATCTCCGCGACCGAAACCACGCTCGAGGGCCCGTTCGGCGAATGGCACGGCTACTACGCCGGGGACGCGCAGCAGGAGCCGTTGATCCGCATCAATCGCATCTACCACCGCAACGACCCGATCCTCACTTGCGCGGCGAGCCAGAAGCCGCCGCACTCCCACCTCTTCGAACGCTGCTTCCTGCGCTCGGCGGCGCTGCTCGACGCGCTCGAGGCCGCCGGCATCCCGGATGTGAAGGGCGCATGGCTGCACCAGGCCGGTGGCGGGCGGACGTTCTGCGTCGTGTCGGTCAAACAGCGCTACTTCGGACACTCCACCCAGGTCGGGCTCGTCGCCTCGCAGGTGGCCTCGGTCGGCTACATCAGCCGCTGGATCGTGGTGGTGGACGACGACGTGGATCCCACCGACATTCACGACGTCATCTGGGCAATGGGCACGCGCTGCGACCCGAAGACGCGGACGACGCTCCTCGACCACTGCTGGTCCTCACGCCTGGACACCCTCGTCGCCGACAAGAGCCTGCCCTACAACTCGCGCATGGTGATCGACGCCTGCCGCCCCTACGAGCGCCTCGAGACCTTCCCCAAGGTGTGCCAGAGCTCGCCGGAGCTCGCCGCAAGAGTCCGCGCCAAGTATCCGGAGCTCTACCGCTGATGGCAGAAAACGGGAACGCGCCGAAAAAGCCCGGTCATAGCCTGGCCGACCACCAGTACGGGACCGACACCGCCCATTCCCACGACGGCGACGAGGCGTTCGACCACGACCACGACGACTTCGGGATCGAGGGCGGTCCCGAGGGGAGCGGCCTGTGGCTCCAGGATCACGTCTCGCTCACCAGCGTCGGCGTGGACATCGGCTCCGCAGGTACGCAGCTGATCTTCTCCCGCATCCATCTGCGCCGGCTGGGGGAAGACCTCTCCAGCCGCTACTGCGTGGTTTCGCGCGAGACGCTCTTTCAGTCGCCGGTTGCGCTCACTCCGTACCGCGACGAGGAGCGCATCGACGAGGAGGCGCTCGCCGACATCATCGATGAGGCCTACGCAAAGGCGGGGCTGCACCCGGACGAGATCGACTCGGGAGTCGTCATCCTGACGGGGGAAGCCTTGCGCCGGCGCAATGCACAGGCCATTTCCGAGCTGCTTGCGGAGAATGGGGGAGAGTTCGTCTGCACCGCTGCCGGCCACCATCTCGAGGCCATGCTCGCGGCGTACGGCTCGGGCGCGGCGGGCGTGTCGCACGACCAGGGCAAGCGCATCCTCAATGTGGACATCGGCGGGGGCACGACCAAGCTTGCGGTGGTGGCAGGCGGCAAAATCGAGGCCATGGCCGCGGTGCACATCGGCGGACGCCTGCAGGTGGTGGATGAATCGGAGCGCATCGTGCGCCTCGATCCGGCGGGGCGTTACCACGCGGCCCAGGCGGGCTACACCTGGAAGATCGGGGATCGCGCGGCGCGCGCGGACATGGCGCGGGTTGCGGAATGGATGGCCGACGCGTTGATTGCGGCGATAAGTAAGCGTCCGCTCCCGCACGCAGTCGAGCACCTGTACCTCACCGATCCCATCGCGGAACTCGGCCGCATCGACGGCGTGATGTTTTCCGGCGGGGTCGGCGAGTACGTCTACGCGCGGGAGAGCCGCGACTTTGGCGACATGGGCAAGCTCCTCGGCTCGGCAATCGCGCGCCGCCTCGAGGGAGGGGCGCTGCCGTGGCCGCTGCTGCCGCCGGGAGAATGCATCCGCGCGACTGCGGTCGGCGCCTCGGAGTACAGCGTGCAGCTCTCCGGCAATACCATCTACATTTCGAGCCCGGGCGATCTCCTGCCGCGGAAGAACCTCCAGGTGCTGCAGCCGCCCTATACCTGCGGCGAGGAGATCGTGCCGGAGGCGCTGGCGCGGGCGATCCAGGAGCACTTTACGGCGTTTGACCTCGAAGAGGGCGCAACTGAAGTGGCGCTCGCGTTTCGCTGGGCGGGCGCGCCGTCCTACCCGCGCATCGCCGCTTTCGCGCGCGGCATCGCCGCGGGACTGCCGCGGACCATTGCGACCGGAAGACCGCTCTACCTCGTGCTCGACGGTGACATCGCGCAGACGCTCGGCGCGATCCTGCGCGAGGAGTTGAAGCTCGCGAATGAGATCCTGGTGATCGACGGCGTAACGTTGTGGGACCTCGACTACATCGACCTCGGCCGCATCCGCCTCCCCTCGCACACGGTCCCGGTCACGATCAAGTCGCTTCTCTTCTGCGAGGACCCGCGCCATCCGAACGACCCCGGCCAGTTCATCCCTTACCACGGCGAGGCGCATTACCACCACCATCACCACGGCCATGATCATCATCACCACGATCATGATCACGATCATCCCCATGGCCACGGCCATCACCACAAGCACAAGTAGCGGAGGATGATTGGAGGCAGTAGCTGAACGACCGGTTGCCGCGCGCTTCAGGATCGACCTCAAGTGGGTGATCCTCGGCGCCTGCGTCGTCCTCGTCGCCTACCTTGCGTTGATCCCGCTGGGATTTCTCCTCTGGCAGAGCTTCTTCACGCCGCACACGGCGGCGAAGCCCGCCGTGTTCACGCTCGGCAACTACGCCGCGGCGTACACCAGCATGCAGACGGCGAAGCTCTTCCTCAACTCGATCGCGTTTGCCGTCGGCACCGCCGCCTTCGCGCTTATCGTCGGCACGGCGCTCGCGTGGATGAACGAGCGCACCAACACGCCGTTCAAGCGGCTCTTCTTCGCGCTCGCGCTGGTGCCGCTGATCATCCCGGGAATTCTCTTCACCATCTCCTGGATCATGCTCGCGAGCCCCAAGATCGGGATCTTCAACCTGCTTCTGCAGCACTGGTTCGGCACCCAGACCGTCTTCTTCAACGTCTATACCCTGTGGGGCATGATCTGGGTGGACGGCCTGCACTACTCGCCGATGGCGTTCCTGCTCATGACCGCGGCGTTCCGCTCCATGGATCCCGCGCTCGAGGAGTCGGCCGCCATGAGCGGGGCGAGCCTCGGCCAGGTCGTGCGGCGCATCACGCTCGCGCTCGCGTGGCCCGCGATCTTCGCGACACTGCTGATCCTCTTTGTGCGCGCGATCGAGTCTTTCGAGGTGCCGGCGCTGCTCGGCATGCCGGCCGGGATTTTCGTTTTCACCTCCGCGATCTACGAGGCCATTCACCGCTACCCGAGCCAGATCGGACTCGCCTCGGCCTACGGGGTGACGCTGCTTCTTCTCACCTCCGCCGGCGTCTGGTTCCAGTCGCGGCTCTCCGCGTCGGGGAGCCGCTACTCGACGGTGACGGGCAAGGGCTTCCGCCCGCGCCGCATCGACCTCGGCCGCTGGCGCTACGTGACCGCGGCGATCTTCATCGCCTATTTCCTGGTGATCGTCGCGGCGCCGCTCTTCATCCTGGTATGGTCCTCGATCCAGAAGTTCTACAGCGTGCCCTCCGCCGCGGCGCTCGCCAACCTCACCCTCGAGCCCTACCGATTCATCCTCGCGCACCCGACGTTCGCGCGCGCGATTTGGAATAGCCTGATCCTGTGCATCGGAACCGCAACCATCATCATGCTGGTCACCTCGGTCATCTGCTGGATGGTGGTGAAGACGAAGATCCCGGGGCGATGGCTCCTCGACAACCTCGCGTCGCTCCCGATCGTGTTCCCGGGGCTCGTGCTCGGGCTCGCCATCATGGTGTTCTACCTCAACGTAAACGTGGGCATCTACGGCACGATCTGGATCCTGCTGCTCGCGTACGTGACGCGCTTCATGCCCTACGGCATCCGCTACAGCACGGCGTCCATGGTGCAGATCCACAAGGAGCTCGAGGAGTCGGCGGCGATGAGCGGCGCCTCATGGGCTTCCACCTTCTTCCGCGTCGTGCTTCCGCTGCTCAAGCCCGGGCTGCTAGCGGGCTGGATCTATATCGCGATCGTGTCGCTGCGCGAGCTCTCCAGCTCGATTCTCCTCTACAGCCCCGGCACCGAGGTGGTCTCGATCATGATCTGGGAGTTGTGGGAGAACGGCCAGTACGTGGAGCTCTCGGCGCTCGGCGTGATGCTGATCGTGCTCCTCTTTGTGATGGTGATGGTCGCCCAGTTCGCGGGCAGCCGCTTTGGCGTGCGCGAGGCATGAGATGCTGAGCGTCCGCGGGCTCAATACCGAGTACCCGACCGAGCACGGGCCGGTGCGCGCGGCGCGCGATGTCGCCTTCGACGTTCCGGAAGGCGCGCTCTTCACGCTGCTCGGCCCCAGCGGCTGCGGCAAGACCACGACGCTGCGCTCGATCGCGGGGCTCGAGCGGCCCCGATCCGGCGAGATCACGCTCGGCGGGCGCGCGATCTATTCCTCCGCGAGCCGGGTCTTCATCTCGCCGAACGAGCGCAACATCGGGATGGTGTTCCAGTCCTACGCGATATGGCCGCACATGACCGTGTTCGAGAACGCGGCGTTTCCGCTGAAGGTGAGCCGGCGCAAGTACTCCGGGAAGGAGATTGCGGACCGGGTGATGCGGGTGCTCGGCATCGTCGCGATGGATCATCTTGCCGATCGCCCCGCGACCAATCTCTCCGGCGGCCAGCAGCAGCGCCTCGCGCTCGCCCGCGCGCTCGTCATGGAGCCGCAGCTTCTGCTGCTCGATGAGCCAATGTCCAACCTTGACGCCAAGCTGCGCGAGCGCATGCGCTTCGAGCTGAAAAAGATCCAGCGCGATACCGGGGTCACCACGGTCTACGTCACTCACGACCAGACCGAAGCCCTTGCGCTCTCGCACGAGGTCGCGGTGATGAACGAGGGCAGCATCATTCAGATCGGAACCCCGCGCGAGATCTACGAGCGGCCACGCAGCCGCTTCGTCGCCGACTTCATCGGCCGGACCAACCTGCTGGAAGCGAAGGTGGTCGCGGCCGACGGGACCCATCATTATCGGCTCGGCACGGCGTTGGGCGAGCTGCACGGCCTGTCGGTGGATCCCCTCAAGGCGGGCGACGCCGTGGCGCTCTCGGTGCGACCGGAAGACATCGAGCTCTCCGAGACCCGCCCGGACGGCCCCAACGTGTGCGCCGGCACGGTGAGCGCAAAGGTTTTCCTCGGCGACACCGTGGACTTCCAGGTGGCGGTTGGCGACCAGCTCGTGCTTGCGACCGCGCACCCCACGCTGCGCACCCCGGTCGGCAACCCCATCTTTCTCCGCATCAGCACCGAGAAGTGCGTCGCCCTCGCCGGCGACAAGAGCGGGTAGCCACGGCGCCGCGGATAGAGTAAATTTTCGGCGTTCAATATTGAGGAGTTCGCGATGGCCAAGTCGGCGATGGTTTCGGACGAGATGGCGAAGAAGTTCGCCACCGAGAAGGAAACCCCCTACACGCGCTGGGTGAAATCCGAGGGGCTCGACATTCTCTCCTCGCATTACGTCCCCAATCTCAACACCGTGGAGTTGAAGCCGTGGGCGCGCCGGGGCGGGCGCGGCGCGTATTTCAACCACGAGGCCTCGCGGACTTCAAACGACTGCTACGTGTGCGAGATCCCCGCCGGTGGCAAGCTCGCGCCGCAGCGGCAGCTGTTCGAGGAGATGATCATGATCCTCTCCGGGCGCGGCTCGACCGCGGTCTGGAACGACGCGGGCGGGCGCATCACGTTCGAGTGGAAGGCGGGCGCGCTCTTCGCGATCCCGGTCAACGCCTGGCACCAGCACTTCAACGGCTCCGGGGAGGCACCGGCGCGTTACGTCGCGGTCACCAACGGGCCGGTCGTCATCAACCTGTACGACGACATCGGATTCGTCTTCAACACGAAGTACGACTTCAAGAACCGCTTCGCCGGCGAGCCGGATTACTTCGCGCCGAAGAGCGAGCAGAAGGGATTCCTCCTCGACACCAATTTCGTCGCGGACGCCGTGAATCTCCCGCTCATCACCGCGAAGGAGCGCGGCGCGGGCGGCGGCCACATCCGCTTCAACATGGCGAAGGGTTCTATGAACAGCCACATCTCGCAGTTCCCGACCGGGACCTACAAGAAGTCCCACGCCCACGGCCCCGGCGCGCACGTCGTCATCCTCACCGGCGAAGGCTACTCGCTGATGTGGCCCGAGGGCGAAGAGCCGCGCCGCTATGAATGGCAGGTCGGCACGATGATCGTGCCGCCCAACATGTGGCAGCACCAGCATTTCAACACCGGGACCACGCCCGCGCGCTACCTCGCCTTCAAGCACGAAGGCGTCGCCGTCCGCAACGCTCAGGGCGTGCCCAAGGCCTGGATCAGCCGGCGCATCGGCGGGGACCAGATCGACTATGCGGACGAGCGGCCCGAGGTGCGCAAGTGGTTCGCCGAGGCGCTCGCGAAGCACGGGCTCAAGTCGCGCATGGAGGAGGCCTACAAGGCGGAGCTCGCGAGTCTGCAGTCGGGTGCGGCGCTGGAGACGGTGGGTGGCGACGATTGACTCAAGGCGAAAGGATGAAGGATGAAGGATGACCTGATTTGCATTCTGACTTCCGCCTTCTGCCTTGCGGCGCTGGCGGCGGCGCCGGGTCTGGCGCAGACCGCCGCCGAGGTGGCTTCATATCAGGGTCCCGACCGCGAGCAGCGCCTCATCGAGGGCGCGAAGAAGGAAGGCGGGCTCATGCTCTACACCTCCTTCTCCACCAGCGACCTCGGCGCGTTCATCGGCCCGTTCGAGAAGAAATACGGCATCAAGGTCACCCACTGGCGCTCCAGCTCCGAGAACGTTCTGCAGCGCGCGGTGACGGAGGCGCGCGCGGGTCGCTACGAGGTGGACGCCTTCGAGACCAACGGCCCGGAGCTCGAGGCGCTGCACCGCGAGCAGCTGCTCCAGGAAGTGAAGTCGCCGCGCCACGCGGATCTGGTGCCGCAGGGGCTGCGCCCGCACCGTGAATGGGCCACCACGCGCTTCAACCTCTTCGTCGCCGCCTACAACACGAACCTGGTGAAGAAGGAGGAGCTTCCGAAGGCGTGGGCCGATCTTGCCTCCCCGCGCTGGAAAGGCCGCCTCGGCATCGAGGCCTACGACCACGACTGGTTTGCCGGCGTCGTCGGCGCGATGGGCGAGGCCGAGGGGCTCAAGCTCTTCCGCGACATCGTGGCGGCCAACGGCATGTCGGTACGCAAGGGCCACACCCTGCTCTCGAACCTGGTGGTCTCGGGCGAGGTGCCGCTTGCGCTCACCGTGTACTACTACCGGCCCGTGCAGCTGAAAAGGAAGGGCGCGCCGATCGACTGGTTCGCGCTGCAGCCCGTCGTCGCGCGGCCCAACGGCGTCGCCGTCGCCCGCCGGGCGCAGCGCCCCCACGCGGCGGTGCTGTTCTACGATTTCCTGCTGGGCGAGGCGCAGGAGATCATGGTGAAGCGAAATTTCATACCCTCCTCCGCGTCGGTCGTCGCCACGCTCAAGGACGTTCCGCAGTTCACGCTCATCGATCCGAAGGTGGTGCTCGACGAGGGCGACAAGTGGACGAAGCTCTACGAGGACATCATCGTCAAGCCGGCCACCCGCTGACCGACGCTCCATGCCCGACACGACCGAAAAGGGAAAGAAACCGGCGGCCACCGCCTTGGCAGACCGGCGCTGGGCCTCCGACGTGATCGTGGACATGCTGCACCGCTACGAGCTGCCGTACGCGGCGCTGAACCCAGGCGCGAGCTACCGCGGGCTGCACGATTCGATGGTCAACTACGGGGCCAACCGGCCGGTCATGATGCTGTGCCAGCACGAGGAGACCGCGGTGCAGATCGCGCACGGCTACGCCAAGGCGTGCGGCAAGCCGATGGTGGCAATCGTGCACGACCTCGTGGGACTGCTCCACTCGAACCTCGCCATCTACTACGCCTACATCGACCGCGCGCCGGTCTTCATCATCGGCGCGACCGGCCCGATGGACGAGACCAAGCGGCGCCCGCGTATCGACTGGACGCACACCGCGCTGGTGCAGGGCAACGCCGTGCGCGATTACACCAAGTGGGACTACCAGCCGACCACGATCGACGGCGTGCCCGAGTCGTTCGCGCGCGCCTATGGGGTGATGATGACCGAGCCGCAGGGGCCGGTATACATGTGCTACGACGCGTGGCTTCAAGAGCAGCCGCTCGACCACGAGGTACCCCTGCCGCCGCAGGAAGCAATGAAGGTGCCGGCGCAGTTCACGGCGGATCCGGCCGCGCTCGAGCGCGCCGCGGACCTCCTCGCCGCAGCGAAGCGCCCGGTCATCCTTGCCGAGTTCGTCGGGCGCGACCCGAACGGCTTTCACGCGCTGGTCGAGCTCGCCGAGACGCTGGGCGCCCCCGTGTACGACGTCAACAGCCGGCTCAACTTCCCAAGCCGCCATCCGCTGAACGTGAGCATGTTGAAGGACGTGTTCCGTGACGCCGATTTGATCCTCTGCCTCGACGTGCGCGATTGGGAGCGGGCAACGACCGAGCTCGAGAGCCAGACGCGCGCGCTGAAGAGCATCGAGCCGCCGGACTGCGTCTGGGTCGACATCGGCTTCGGCGATCTCGAGCTCTCGAGCTGGGCGCTCGACTACCAGCGCCTGAAGCACGCGCAGCTGCGCATCCTCGCGGACACGACGCTCGCGATTCCGGCGCTGACCGCGCTCCTCCGCAGGAAGATCTCCGGCAATGCGGAATTGATGAAGCGAATCGAGGCGCGCGCCCGCAGGGCCGCGGAGCTGCACCGCGAGGCGCGGGCGAAATGGGAAAAGCAGGCGCGCGAGGACTGGGACGCGACCCCGATTCCTCTGCCGCGCCTCGCCCACGAGGTGTGGGAGGCCATCCGGAGCGAGGACTGGGTCCTCACCGCGGGGACGCTCGAGGACTGGACGCGCAAGCTGTGGGATTTCGACCGGCCCTACCGCCATCCCGGCAAGTCGCTCGGCACCGCAACGCAAATCGGCATCTCGCTCGGTGTCGCGCTGGCGCATCGCGACGCCGGCCGGCTGGTCGTGAATCTCCAGCCCGACGGCGACCTCATGTTCGACGCCGGCGCGCTGTGGGTGGCAGTCAAGCACAAGATTCCGATGCTGATCGTCATGTACAACAACCGCGCCTACTACAACGACTGGGAGCACCAGATCCGCATGGCGCGGCTGCGCGGGACACCGATCGAGCGCGCCCACATCGGCATGGACCTGGAGGGGCCCGAGGTGGACTTCGCCGGCCTTGCGCGCTCGATGGGCTGGTACGCCGAAGGGCCGATCGAGCACGGCAAGGACGTCGGCGCCGCGTTGAAGCGCGCGATTGCGAAGGTGAAGGCGGGGCAGCCCGCGCTGCTCGACACCATCACTCAGAAACGGTGAGAGAAATGACGGCGGCGATAACGACGGTCGGCGTCATCGGCGCGGGGCGCATGGGACAGCCGATCATCGGGCACCTCGCGCGCAAGGGGTTCGCGGTTCTGGTCCACGACATCGACGCCGCCAAGCGCGCCGCTGTCGAATCGCGCGGCGGAAAATGGGCCGACGGCCTGGCCGGTCTCGCGGCCGCAGCCGACGCGATTCTGATCTGCGTCGGTTACGACCGCGAGCTGCGCGAGCTGCTGTCCGCGGGCGGACTACCCGGGCACGCCCGCAGCGGCACGATTGTCGCCATCCTCTCCACGGTGCACCCGGATACGGTGCGCGAGCTCGCGCAGCGTGGCCGTGAGCACGGCCTGCATGTCGTGGACGCCACGATGTGCCGCGGCGGCTGGGCGGCCGACGAGGGCACGCTGCTCTCTTTCGTCGCCGGAAGCGCGGAGATCGTTGCGCGCCTGCGGCCGGTGCTCGCGGCATTCTCGACCGACATCATTCATACCGGGGACATCGGCTCGGCGCAGGTCGCCAAGGCCGTCAATAACATGATGATGTGGGCCTGCCTCGTGGCGGACCACGAGGCGCTCGCCCTCGCCCACCGCTACGGGCTCGACGTCGAAATGATGCGAAGAGCGCTGCTGACGACCCATTCGACGAACGGGGCGCTCGAGCATTGGGGAAAACAGACCATGGCGTGGGCCGACGACGACATGGAGATCGTCGCCGCCATGGCGAAGGAAAAGGGGCTGTCGCTTCCCCAGGCCGAGGCGGTGCAGGAAATCTGCCGCACGCTCAAGCCCAGGCGGTTCCGGCTGGACCAGTACGGCACCTGAACGTCAGGGCGGAAGGCGCTATAATCGTGGCTCGCATGGAGAGCAGCGATGGGTATTGAATCCCACTACCACAGCAAGAAGGACCGCATCTTCGTCCGCTCCATCCAGGGACACTACAATCTGAAGGAAGAGCTCGCCCGCCTGCGCTCGCTTCCGCGCGTAATCAAGGGCAAGACGCTCAAGTTCCAGGACGGCCCGCAGTCCTACAGCAAGCATTTCGTGGAGCCGGTGGACGGCATCACGCAGACGCTCCACATCCACCTCGAGGAATACGCGCCGGGCGGGCGCACGCAGAAGCACGGGCACGTCAACGAGGCCGCCTTCTACATCCTCGACGGGCGCGGCTACGAGGTCCACGACGGCATTCGCTATGACTGGCAGGCGGGCGATATCGCGATCGTGCACAACAACTGCGTGCACCAGCACTTCAACGGCGATCCCGAAAAGCCCGCGCGCCTGCTGGTGCTGAAGTCGAAGCCCATGTTCCTGTTCCTGAACATGCTGTTCCAGAAGACCGTGATCCCGAAGCCGACCGAGCCGGCGCCGGGCGCCGAGGGCTACGAGCCGCGCAACGACGACGCGGACTACAACCACTAGGAGACGCAAGATGGCCTGGGGTGAATCGAAAAACTGGATGCGCGGCACGGCGAGCGGCAAGCTCTACCAGAGCCTGCTCGACGACGCGACGAGCGCGCCGGCGCGCAACGCCAAGCGCAAGAAGATCGTCCATCCGGAAGAAATGCCGTGGGAGATGGCGCGGCAGGGGCTGCTGAAGCACCTGCTCAACGAGCAGATGAACACGCGCATGGAGACGGTGGACGCCTACATGCAGATCATTCCGCCGGGCAGCCGCTCCGGCAAGCACCGCCACCTCGCCGAGGAGTGCCTCTACGTGCTCGAGGGCCGCGGCTACGACCTGCACCAGGACTGCGACGTCGAGATCACCGACACCTACCACTGGAAGCCGCAGGCCGAGGTGAAGCGCTACGAATGGGAGGCGGGAGACGTGATCTACATTCCGCCCAACACCATTCACCAGCATTTCAACGCGGATCCCGACCGCCCGGTGCGGCTGATATCGGCGATCAATCGCGTCTACAAGTTCTGCGGACTGAACGACCTCGAGCAGCTCGAGGACGCCCCCGAGTACGACCCGAAGGTCGTGCTTACGGCGGAAGTGGTGCAGCGCTATCTGAAGGCGAAGGTCAAGGAACCCGCGTAGAACCGCGGTCAACAAGAAGGAAACAGGGAGATGAATCAGGGAGTCCTGAGGTTGGTCGTTGTGTTGAGCTTGGCAGCGGGCGGCACT